>CAYFIY010000004.1:0-55723 GCA_964343275.1 Hadarchaeota archaeon (SeqCode) | reverse complement strand
GGTGAACGAGGTGGGAACGCAGCTCTGGAAGAGGTTATGTCAGCTCTGTTCAAACTCTACGGTTATAAAACCGGTGTCAAACTGAAGCAGCTCTACAAAGTTTCAAATTTGGTGGAGAGGATAACCGGAATGCCATTATCGCCAACTAAACCTGTGGTGGGTGAAAACGCCTTCACACATGGTGCAGGAATACACACTCACGGAGTTCTTGCTCATCCCTCAACTTACGAGCCGGTACCTCCTGAAACGGTAGGCCAAAAACGGAAGCTAGTCTTCGGTAAGTTCTCCGGTGCCCACACGATTGAGAACGAACTAAAACGAATGGACCTAAGCCCGAGTAGGAGACAAATTGGTGAAATATCCGAGCAGGTAAAGCGCCTCGGTGACAGGGGGAAGATGGTAACGGACACTGAACTTCGAGCGATCGTGGATGCAGTAATGGGTCAGGAGTTCAAGGAAACTGTGAAGCTAGAAGAACTCACAGTGGTAAGCGGCAACCGCGTTACTCCAACCTCTTCGGTGAAAATAAAGTGTAGAAACAAGGACTTCGTGGAATCGGGAATAGGCGTAGGCCCAGTAGATTCGGTCATGAACGCCATAAGCAGGGTAGTAGGTGGAATTTCTAACATCCGTTTGCAGGAGTATCATGTGGACGCCATCTCAGGTGGAACTGATGCAGTCGTCAGTGTGGTGGTGAAGCTCACCGATGGCAGGAGAATAGTGACAGCAAGGGGCACGAACGGAGATATTATCATGGCCAGTGTGCAAGCTATGCTAAATGGAGTCAACCGCCTACTTTGGGATCGAAAATTAGGAGGGAAAAAATGGTACCAACGAGCCACAACGAAGAAGTAGAGCGCATCCAGTTGCCACGTCCTGGAGAAGTTCTCGGCGTGGTCGAACAAATGTTCGGCTTCGACCGCCTCTGCGTGCGGTGTAAGGACGGTTTTGTGAGAAACTGCAGGATTCCTGGAAAGATACGTAAGCGATTGTGGGTACGCGAAGGAGACGTGGTCACCGTGCGACCGTGGGTGGTACAGGGAGATAAACGAGGGGATATAAAGTACCGCTATAAAAGAGCTCAGTTGGATGCGTTAAGAAGGAGGGGCCTCTGGGAGTAGGAGGCATTATTTGAAAGATGATTTAGAAGTGATTCTGAATAAGCTAGAACATAGAAAGACTGATCGCTTAGAAAAAGATTCTGAAACATATAAAATCATGGCTAGGGTGTTCGACAGCTCGACTTTACTTGCCCTCTACCGCCTCATCAACAGGGAAGTATTTGATGTATTCTATGGAACCATTTCAGCAGGGAAGGAAGCGGACATATACTGTGCTATTGACAAAAAAGGTAACTTTGTGGCTGCGAAAATTTACAGGATAGACACGTCCAACTTCAAAACCATGCGCCGTTATCTATCGGGAGACTCTCGCTTCCGCAGAGTTCCGAATGACCGAAGAGGAGTAATTTACAGTTGGGTTTCACGAGAATTCAAGAACCTACAACGAGCAGATCAAGCGGGGATCTCAGTTCCCAGGCCAATCGATCACGAGAAAAATGTGCTCGCCATGGAGTTCATAGGGGAAAGTGGGGTGCCCTACCCTACTATGAAAAATGTGAAACTCCAAGCACCAAGAAAAACTTTTGAAAAATTATTCGACGTAACCAAAACACTTTATCAAAGAGCTGGACTCGTACACTCTGATTTGAGCGAATACAACGTCATGCTATCACCTGAACCGATTATCATTGATTTCTCCATGGCTACCGATGTCAAAAATCCTAGCGCCCATGAAATGCTTATGCGCGACCTCTCAAATTTGACCAGATATTTTAAAAAAATCGGTTGGAAAATCCCAGACCCAAGATTGCTTTTTGATAAGATTATAAGAGAAGAATCGCTCACCTAGAACTGCATCCGGTAATCGTTCAAGTCCTAAGCTCGATAGCGATTGAAACTTCTTCAGGTACCTGAACGCGCATAATCTGTCGCATAGCCCGCTCGTCCGCTTGCATGTCGATAAGACGCTTATGAATCCTAAGCTCCCACCTGTCCCAAGTGATGGTGCCTTCACCATCTGGAGCCTTTCTGGTAGGTATCACTATCCGCCGGGTCGGAAGCGGGACTGGTCCTGAAATTTTGATTCCTACTCTTTCCGCTATCCCAGCAATCTGATTACACACCTCGCCCAACTTTATGGAGTCGCTGCTCGATAGCTTGATACGCGCCTTCTGCAATTCAATCCCAACCCTAAATATTGGGGGGGGGAATCTATAAAAGATTTGTTTACTTGCCCTGGGTCAGATCGACGCATACGCCGGCTGCTACAGTCATCCCCATATCTCTCACGGCGAATCGACTCAACTGCGGGATATCTGCTGCTTTTTCTAGAACCATGGGTTTTGTAGGTATAATCTTGATTGTCGCCAAATCTCCCTTCTTTATGAACTCAGGCTTATCCTGCACAACTTCGCCAGACTTCGGGTCCAACTTCTGGCTAATCTCGGAGATGGTACAAGCTACTTGGGTTGTATGCGCGTGAAAAACCGGCGTGTAACCAGCAGTGACGGCAGTCGGATGCTGCAGTATGGCCACCCTAGCAGTAAATTCTTTTACAACAGTTGGTGGTGCCTTTGAATGACCGATGACATCCCCACGTCTTATAGTAGTCTTATCTACACCGCGAACGTTGAACCCTATGTTATCTCCGGGCTCAGCCTGCTGGACTTGCTCGTGGTGCATTTCAATAGACTTGACTTCACCAGTCACTCCGGCTGGCTCGAAAACTATGGACTCCCCAATTTTTATTATGCCTGTTTCAACTCTGCCCACGGGTACTGTTCCGACACCGGTAATCGAATATACATCCTGAACTGGAACTCTCAGCGGTTTGTCAACCGGTTTAGGTGGTATAGTAAAACTGTCCAGCGCCTCGTAGAATATTGGTCCAGTGTACCATTTCACGCTCTCACCGCGTTTCACCACGTTTTCACCGTGGAAAGCCGATGTCGCAACGAATATAAATTTCTCGGGGTCCTTATAGCCAACGGCCTTAAGGAGATCAGTAATCTCACCTTTGATTTTGTTGAAAATATCCTCTTTGTATCCTACAACGTCCATCTTGTTTATCGCTACTACAAGCTGGCCAATACCAAGCGTGAAGGCCAGAGCTGCGTGTTCCCTAGTCTGTGGCATTATCCCGTCGTCTGCGGCTACCACCAAGACTGCTGCATCGGCTTGACTGGCACCAGTTATCATGTTCTTAACAAAATCGCGATGACCGGGTGCGTCTATTACAGTGAAGTAATATTTACCAGTTTCAAACTTTTTGTGGGCCAGATCAATCGTCAAACCTCGCTCGCGTTCCTCTTTTAAGGCATCCATGACCCAAGCGAACTTGAAAGTCTTACCCTTTTCGCCGAGCGCTTCAAACTTCTTGATATCGTCCTCCCTAACAAATCCCTTCTCGTAGAACATCCTACCCAATAGTGTGGACTTACCGTGATCCACGTGTCCTATTGTTATTAAGTTCATGTGTGGCTTTCCCATTTTCTATTTCCCTCCTTTCAACTGTTTCACCTTGCATCGTCAATTTAATAAGCTTTGCTCACCTTGCTCCCCTGGCTATTCGCTCCATCTCCTCTTTCCGAGAAACGGCGAAGCTCTTGGTATCGTTGCTCGCAGCCATGACCAGCTCGTCGGCGAGACATTCGTCTATACCCCTTTTGCCAGAAAATGAGGCCGAAAAAGCTCCGGCTGCCAAATTCTTCAAAGCTATATCCAGCCTTCGCTGCGGCGAGGAATCCACCGCTATATAATAGGTAATCCCCCCATAACTTATCCGAGTAGTCTCTTCCCGAGGCGCGGAATTCTGAATTGCGTCGACCAAAACCTGTATGGGATTCTTATTGGTGCGCTGAGAAACTACCTTGAGGGACTTATTAACAATGTTGTAAGCTTTGTGCTTTTTTCCGGTTGCCCCAGCACCACGTATAATTCTGCCACCAAGTTTCCTCGCACCTGGACCAGACCGCATGAGCTTATTCATCAAGCGTTCTACGATTGGTACTCCGGCCTTTCCAAATTGCTTTCTGGCGTGCCTCCCACCCGTGTGCAGAACTAGCGGAGGATCCAAACGCATATACTGTCTGATGCCAGCATCCATAAACTCGACGTCGTCGACATCCCATTCACCAAAGTATTTGAACTTCACCACATCACCGAGTTGGTTTTTCCTTACGACCACTGACCAACGCTATTAGAGAAATCCCATTTACCTTGGTTACTTTGTACCTGACCCCTGGAATGTCCCCATAAGATCCGCCCTTTGCACCGCCTATGCCCTCTACCATCACTTCATCGTGCTCGTCAATGAACCCTATGGCACCGTCACCAGGTGTGAATGCCGTAATTTGGCGGCCATTTTTGATGAGTTGAACCCTAACACACTTTCTTATGGCGGAGTTAGGTTGTTTGGCTTCAATACCGACTTTTTCCAGCACGATACCCTTACCCTGTGGAGAGCCTCCAAGCGGATTGGATTTTTCGTCTAACATCAGAACCCGCCGCTGGTACTGAGCGCTTTTCCACCTGAATCGCTGCCTGCTGACATGTAACTTACGCCCTGCAAATTCTCCCCTTGGTGCTTTCGGCATTTATATCACTTATTATCAATATCCGGCTCTGGTTTTATAAATCACGTAAGAACGATATTTTGGATATCGTGATGCCGATTCAATAGTTTTTTAGCTCCCTGGACTTTTTTGCCACGTCTTCCCACCGCTATGCCTTTGTCATGTGGATCTATTTTAACCGCAGCCACCTTTTTGCCATCTTTTTCGATTATTTTTACCGCGATAACCTCTGCAGGAAAAAATGCGTTCTTCAAAAACTCCACCGGATCTTCGGAGTATTCTACAATCTCGATACCCTTCCCTATCACCTTTATTGCTTTCTTAACCTTGACGCCCTCGTGTCCGATAGCTATCCCAAAATTGCCTTTATTAACGACAAGGGTGACGGTCCCGCCATCATCGCTGATAATGCAATCTTTCACTGATGCGCCGGTGAGACCCTCAAAAATTGCTATATAACGCATGTCGTCTGCTGTAAATTTTATGGTCATCTTCGACCCTCGATGCCTAAGATGTTAGAGTCGCCCGGATCCATTACCGCCAACATGTTAATGGAAAATGGTTTGCCGCAAGCTAGACCCAGTGTTAAGCTGTCTCCTTCAAAGAAATGAAACGGGATATCAGCTAGCTTTGAGTAATGAGTCACGTCTGCTAGCACGCCGCGTGGACAATTGGACGCCGAAATAACAAGCTTAACTTGCCCGCGCTTGATAGCTTTGATCGACCTTTTCGTGCCAATTATTACTTTTCCGGTGGCCACGGCTTGCGCTATTTTTCTACTTACCTCCACCTTCTCCTTCCCTCCGCATCACTAGGTCCACTGAACCTGTCCCAACAGGTATTGGCTGACCAGCAATAACATTTTCGATTATACCATCTAACTTATCGCTTTCACCATGCATGCAAGCATCAAATAGGTGTTTTGTGGTTATCTCGAACGATGCCCGAGCGAGGACACTTGATTTATCACCACTCACACCGTGGCGCCCCACCTGACACACAGTTCCTGACGCAGTCATCATGTCGGCCACAAGCATTATGTGTCTTATATCCACGTCCAACCCCTGTTCGTCGAGTGTTTTGATGGCCTCATTCATTATGGATCTTCTGGCTGCCTCTATTCCCAGCACGCTTTCGATTTCATGGATATTGTTCGTGGAAGTTCTACTTGTATCAACCTCGGACATTTCCATTATTCCAGCCAAATTCGAGCCTTCTGTGTAGACTACGTACTCATTATCCTCCATCTTGACGACCACCCTGGTAACCCCCTTTAATCCGCGCAGCGGAAGATCCCTGACCTTGGACACGATCCTTCGCAGCTCCGAAAGTGAGCCGGTCGTTGGTTTCAAACTCAACTTGTATCCATCAATATCAACCTCAACTTTAGGTATCGTCTTGATGGTATCGGCCACATCTATCGGCTTCAGTTCCCTTCGCTTCATTCTAGAACGATCCATGGTAATTAAAAATACGGTGCTGATCAAGTCCACCTCTGTTTGAAGTGCGATATCCTCTATTGTAGTGAGTTCTATTTTTTGCGCAAACGACCGAGCCTTTTCCAGACTACTGGCATATGGCTTTTTAAGATAAATCGACATGAGAGCAGCGGAAGGCGTTTTTCTAGCGTCAATTATCTCAATTAGGCGAGGTAGTCCAAGAGTGACATTAAGCTCCGCAACCCCAGCGTAGTGAAAAGTCCTGAGCGTCATCTGCGTACCAGGCTCTCCTATAGATTGAGCGGCTACCGTTCCCACTGCTTCCCCTGGTTCAACTATCGATTTAAAGAAGGATTGTCTGACACTATCTATTATTCCCTTCAGGTGCTCCCTTGTTATAGCTCTTTCCTTACTTACTCTAAGCAGACTGATCTGTAGCTCTTGTACAATCAATTTTGGGATCTCCCCCTCAAGTTTGGCAACTTCATCCTTAATGGTGTCCGACGAAACTCCACCCAACATACTCACCCCAACACTTTATTTATGGTCTTGTCGATGTGAACCGCCTTTCCCCTGTCGCTGCGCGCCGGGTCTATACCATCCTCCCCGTAGGTGAACTGTACTATTACACCCCTATCATCTCGAACTGTTCCATCGTATTCTACGCGAAGATCTTGAAGGGCGTTTATCAGACGCCGTTGCATATATCCGCTCTGAGCAGTTCTAACGGCTGTATCAACCAGACCCTCCCTACCCCCCATTGCGTGGAAGAAGAACTCTAGAGGCGAAAGACCACTTTTATAGTTGGAGCTTATAAATCCGCGAGCATCAGCTCCCAACTCACCATGTTTGAAATGCGTCAAAGTGCGACCCCTATATCCGCGACTTAAACGTTCCCCGCGCACCGACTGTTGTCCGACGCATGCAGCCATCTGGGTAAGGTTGAGCATGCTACCTCTAGCTCCAGTCCTAGCCATTATTACCGCGTGATTGTTCAACCCAAGATATTCCTCAGCTATCATGCCTGCATTATCCCGGGTCTCCGCCAAAAGTTCCATTATCCTCATTTCCAAGGTATCTAGTGAGGACCGTCCGGGAAGCGGTTCAAGCTCGCCGGAGTTATAAACTTCTATGAGTTTATCCACCTTCTTCTTAGCTCCATCTATCCCTTCAGATATTCTCTCTTGAGCCTCAGGAGGTATATCCTCGTCATCGATGCCGGTAGTAAATCCAAACATCGCCGAAGAGGCTATGGATAGTTTAGTGACATTATCCAAAAACTCGCGGGCAATATTTGTATCGTAATCTTTCACTATCCGATCTAAAATCTCGCATTTGTCAAGGGCCTTATAACTGTTTGCGTCTATCACTCCTGATTTTAACTGACCATCCCTTATGGTAACATACGCATCTATTTCACATTCCTCCTTCTTACAATGGGTGCAATTCTCGCAAATTTTTGCCTTGAACGTCATGTGGAGGTCTTTAGGCAACAGCAAGCTGAAAATTTGTTTCCCAGTCCAATATTCTATCCCCTTCTCTGTTGTTGCTGGTTTGGGAATGTCGGATAAAATTCCGGCATACGACAGAAGTTGTTGAACACGATCACGGGTCAATAATCTACCCCTTTGGGTTAAGAGATATGCCCCAGTTATGTGGTCCTGAATGCCTCCTATGATAGGACCACCGAACCTAGGAGATAGTATTTGTTCCTGAACCCTCATCAGAATGCGAGCCTCGGCTCGGGCTTCCGCAGATTGGGGAGCGTGCACGTTCATTTCGTCCCCATCGAAGTCAGCGTTATACGGCGGGCAAACACTGAGATTCAGCCTGAAGGAGCGGCCCGGTAGAAGCTTAACCTCGTGAGCCATTATTGACATTCGATGTAGGGACGGTTGACGATTAAATAAGACGATATCGTGATCCTTGAGGTGGCGCTCCACCAAGAAACCAGGAACGAGATTATTTGCTATTTCTTCTCGATCCGCATACCTAAGATCGAATCTTTTTCCCTCAGGACTTATCACACTGTTGGCACCTGGGAAAATATCTGTTCCCCTCCTAACAATGTTGCGCAATTCTTCAGTATTATGTTCAGTAACACGAATGGGTATTGTCAAGATCTTAGCGATATACGCTGGGACCCCTATCTCGTTTATGCTTATTCGCGGATCAGGAGAAACAACGGTTCTAGCTGAAAAATCCACGCGCTTGCCGGAGAGGTTACCCCGGAATCTTCCTTCTTTACCCCTCAGGCGTTGTGATAATGTGCGCAGGACCCTACCCGACCTGTGTCTTGCTGGTGGGATGCCTGAAACAGAATTGTCAAAATATGTAGTGACATGATACTGGAGTAATTCCCATAAATCTTCCACAATTAAATGAGGAGCGCCGGCCTCTATGTTTTCGGACAATCGTTGGTTAATACGGATAATATCGACTAATTTATGCGTGAGATCATCCTCGGAACGTACCCCGGATTCTAGAGTTATGCTGGGTCTCACCGTTACTGGCGGAGTAGGTAATACAGTAAATACCATCCATTCTGGTCTGGCAGTCTTAGGATCTATTCCGATGAGGAAAGCATCGTCGTCTTTAATCCTCTCAAGCCTTTCGCGCACATCGCTAGGAGTTAGGCGGTTCTTGCCTTCTACAAATGTGGTAGGCTTCTCAAACTTAGTCTTAATCTTTTTTTCTCTACAATGAGGGCATTTCTCCACCGCGTTGGCGCTCTTTATGACTTGATTTGATATTTCCCACCACTTTCCTCCGCTTTTCTTCGACTCCTCCATCATATTTCGGAAGTTCTCTATTTTCTGTTCCGACAAATGGATCCTGCCACAATCCTTATTTTTACATATTGCTCGTAGGCAATCGTAGATATTGTCAACATAGCCCACGTGTATCACCGGCCTCGATAGTTCCACGTGCCCGAAATGTCCGGGGCACGCGCCGGATCTACCTGCGCAGGTTCTGCATCTCAATCCAGGATCAACTACCCCAAGCCTTGAGTCCATCAGACCCCTATCTATCGGATAACCGTCATCGTCATAGGTATCGGCGGCAACTATTTTGGTCACCGATATCCTACGGATTTCATCTGGAGACATCAGTCCAAAGTCAATCCCGTCAATCAGTTTGGGTACTCTCATCATCTTTATCACCTAGGCCTTATCCTTCAACCGTACTCTAGGAGACATGCCCAAAGATTTGAGTTCGTCCATTAGAAGTTTGAAAGCGTAAGACGTCTGAACTCCATATATCTCGGAATCATCATCGCAATGCGGGCAATAAGACCGATCAGAGCGTCTATCATAGAGTGCAAAGTAACCACACTTACCACATACCAGTCCAGTGTACTTGTCGGAAGCGTCCAAAAGACGTTCATTGAGTAACATCGCCGCGCCATGGCCGATTAAGCAATCGCGTTCCATCTCACCAAAACGCAAACCACCCTCGCGCGCCCTTCCTTCGGTTGGCTGGTGGGTGAGTACTTGTACTGGCCCCCTTGACCGAGCATGAATCTTGTCGGCTACCATGTGATGTAGTTTCTGGTAATAACAAACTCCCATGAAAATATCGACGGGTATAGCCTCGCCAGTTATCCCATTATAAAGTACCTCCTTCCCTGAATGTTTGAATCCATGAGACTTCAGCTTCTTGCGAATCTCTTTTTCCGGCTCCCCAGAAAAAGCCGTGCCATCCACCCTTGCCCCAATTGATGCTGCGACCTTGCCCGCTATCATCTCAAGTAGCTGCCCAACGGACATGCGAGACGGGATCGCGTGCGGGTTAATAATGACATCTGGAGTGATACCTTCCTCGGTGAACGGCATATCAGAACTGTTCATCATGACACCGATTACTCCTTTTTGTCCGTGTCTAGACGCCAACTTGTCGCCTATTTCTGGGATTCTGAGATCCCTGGCCCGAACTTTTGCAAACTTACTGCCCTCAGAAGTCGTTGAGACAAGAACCATATCTATTACACCTTGTTCACTAGGTCTAACTCTAACAGAACTTTCGCGACGCCCATGCTCTACGGCCAACCCGAACTCGTCTATCTCCTCCAAAAACCTGGGTGGACTGGTGCGTCCTATGAGTATATCCTCTCCCTTTATCCCTGACTCAACCTCAGTTATTCCTTCCTCGCCCAAGTTTCGATAGAGGCTTGCATCTGCATACCCTCTGATTTCTTCGCTCGGAATTTCGAATTTATCCTCCTGGCCACCTGGATAGCGCCCCTCTTCCCCCTCATATATCCTATAAAAGGTGGTGCGCCCAAACCCGCGATCGATCGCCGCACTATTAATTATGAGCGCATCCTCCATGTTGTAACCGCCATAAGATGCTATTGCGACCACGAGGTTTTGTCCAGCTGGCCTCCTATCAAATCCAACTATATCCATGACCTTGGTCATGACGATCGGCAGATGGGGGTAGTGTAAGAAATGCCCCCTTGTATCCACTCTTTTATGGATAGCCGTGGTCGTAAGTCCTAGAGCTTGCTTAGCCATGTTCGCACCATAGGTGTTGCGGGGCGATTGGTTATGCTCGGCATACGGCACCAAGGCGGCGCTTATCCCTAACATTGATATTTGGCTTAACTCAAGATGAGTATGACTTGGAGTTATATTTTCCAAGTCAATTGCGATGATCGTATTCTCCTCTTCCTCAGCATCGAGATACTCTACGATGCCAGACTTAATCAAATCGCTCCAAACCAACTTCCCATCTCTAACTTTTTTTATGATCTCCGGAGTCAATCTGGATTTTCCTTGATCCACCACAATTAGGGGTCTGCGAACTCTGCCAGCGTCTGAGTTGACCCTCACCTCGTCGGTGTCCTCTCTGTAGACAATGTTGACTTGATCTTCCAAATCCCCACGACGTCGGTTACGTCTGAGTTCATCTGCCAAATTTTCTCCACTTTCAGTTATTCCAACTAATCGACCGTTAAAGTACACAGTCGATTTGCCCTTTCGCTCGCTACCTCTAGTTATTTTACTTACGCCCAGTTTGTAAATTAAGCGCTCCACCTTATCATCTACCATCCCAGTAGAAATCTCAGCCATCAGGGCTAAGTTCTTGACTAACCCACAGTTGGGACCTTCCGGAGTCTCGCACGGACATATTTTTCCCCAGTGGGTAGGATGCAAATCTCGCGCTTCAAAGTGGGGTTGGCTCCTGCTCAAGGGAGAAACAACTCTTCTCAAGTGGGATATGGCCGCTATGTAGTTAGTCCTGTCAAGTAGCTGACTGACGCCAGTTCTTCCCCCCGGCCAATTACCGGTAGCTATAGCGTGCCTTATCCTCTCTGTCAGGACATCTGCACGCGCGGCTGTCCTCAAATTTAGATCCCGCCCCCTTGCGAATGCTCGCTCAAGCTGGTATTTTATATCCCTAGTAAGGTTAAGGAACGCCAACCTGAACACATTTTCGAGCAGATCCCCGGCGAGCTTTAGTCGTTTATTTCCATAGTGATCCTTATCATCTACATCCCTGCGCTTAAGAGACAGCTCAATAACCTGTTCAGACATCCTAGCCAAATAATAGGCCTTGGCGATACGATCGGTTGGACCAGATCCTAGGTGGGGCAAGAGGTATTTGTCAAGAACCTCCTGAGCCCTTTGCAGCCTATAATCCTGGGTCTGTCCTATGGCCACCCTTTTTCCTATTATATCCAAAGCATCATCACGATTCTTAACGTCAATTGCCTCTTGTAAGTTTTCAAAAAGTTCCCTAATGACTTCCGGATCCTCGGATACGGCTCCCACGATTTCTCTATCGCTCTCAAGCCCGAGGGCCCGCATGATTACCACAAGAGACACCTGACCCGGAACAGCTGGAAAAGCCACTCGCAACAAGCTGCCTCGTTTTCTTTCGACCACCACCAAGGATCTGAAACCTCGATGTGTGGAGAATACCTTTGCAACATCTGTTTTGAGGTGTTCGTCCCGCTCGACCAATATCGCATTGGAGGCAAGATCCTCCTGGGTGACAATCACGCGCTCCGACCCATTGACAATGAAGTAACCGCCAGGGTCCAGGGGGTCTTCACCACCGTCTATGAGTTGTTTTTCATTTAGCTCAGATAGCTTACAGATTTTCGATTTCAACATTACCGGAAGTTCCCCAATGTAAACATCCTCTGAAGGTTGTTCGTTTCCACTTTTCACTAAACTCATCTCTAGCTTAATCGGAGCAGTGTAGCTCAGGTTCCGCAGCCTTGTCTCGCTGGGAAATACAGAGGGACGAGATCCGTCTGTTTCCTTTATTGAAGAAGGCTCAAGTAGAAGACGGCCAAACTTCACATCTATTCCTTCAATGTCGAGTTCAATCCCGCCTATCTCGTCTATAACATGTTGAATCCCTCGATCGATAAAATTATTATAAGAATATAAGTGCTGTCTAACCATGCCTTTCTCATTGAAAAAAGATTCCACTAATGGCCAAGTATCTTGCATCGGCTCACCTACTCCCCCGCGTACCTGTAGACGATCGCTTTTCCCGCGGTCTGACTATTCCTAGTAATTTTCACTACGTCGCCAGATTTTACTCCTATCTCTTTGGCAGCTGGGTCAGAGCTTTCTATCAAGGGGAGCTGGTAGACGGTTATTTTATATTTTTTAAGTAATTCATCTACCTTATTCTTAGAAAGTATTTCATGTTTTGGCACCAGTACGTGCCGGCTAACTTTCATTTGTTCTGGCATATATTTTCCTCTACCCGTTTCGCAGGCGGGCCCGGAGGGATTTGAACCCTCGGCTGCCGGCTTAAAAGGCCGGTACGCTAACCAGACTGCGCTACGGGCCCCAGAAAGCGGTCAGAATTTCTTATTATGCATTACGCTATTTAACGTCGACGCAAATGCCTTTTAAAGCTTTCGAATAATGTTCACTACATGATTTTATTCGGCATAGTGACAATTTTTAACTCACAACCCAAGGCACATGTAAAAAAAATTAGAACTAAAAAATTAATTGACCTGAATTAATTAAACACGACGGCCACGTCGGCCACCTTTCTTTCGGCATCCATCATGTGGAACAGGCGTCGCATCCTCTATTCGCCCGATCCTAAGACCGGCCCTTGCGAGCGCTCTTATCGCCGCCTGTGCGCCTGGCCCGGGACTCTTAGATCCGTTACCACCGGGTGCACGTACCTTAATATGCACGCCGCTAAATCCTTTATCCATGGCCTCTACTGCCGCCCTCGATGCTGCCTGCATTGCTGCGTAAGGCGAAGACTCCTCCCTATCAGCCTTTACTATCATCCCACCAGAAAACCTCGAAACTGTCTCGGCTCCCGTGAGGTCAGTAATGTGAATCATGGTGTTACTGAAAGATGAATAGATATGAGCTATGCCCCACTTTCCATCCGTCACTCCACTCCCTCCTTAGGCACTTCTTTATCGGTTTCCACAGGAACGGGTTCTGCCTTCGTATCTAGATCCTCTTTTAGTTCCGTGATGGCGTGAGTATCCTCAGGTTGAATATCTTCGAATTTTTTGTCACCAGCGTAGCAGATCTGAGACTCTTCGCTTAGGGGTACCAAGTAACTGGGTACATCAATGCGCCTTCCTGATATCGCGATATGGCCATGAACGACAAGCTGTCTAGCCTGCCGCATTGTTCGGGCTAGCCCTTTTCTTTGAACAACGGTTTGAAGCCTTCTGTCAAGTAGTTTGTTCAAAGAAAGCCCAAGAATATCGTCTAGAGTATTTTCTTCCAGAACGAGACCCAATCCTCGCAACCTAGCTAGAAGTTGTTTTGTCTCTTTCTCAGCTTGCTGTCCTGATGCAGCCAACAAATTTATGGCTTGTTTCCTAAAATCTCGCAAAAGGGGTTCGGCCCGCCATATCTCCTCTTTTCTTTGGAGACCAAATTGTCTGAGTACGCCGCCCTCGGAATCCATGCGCTCCTTTACCCAAGGGTGAGAAGGCCTAAGATACTTCTTTCTCTGTCGTTTCATCAATGACCACCAAAGCCAATACGTCTCTACAGTTTTCTCATTTCTCCTTTGAAGCTTTTGCGGCCTCTTCTCGTACCCTAATATCTTTACGTTTTACGCCAATTACTAGCCCCTTCCTTCCCGTAGTTCGTGTTCGCTGCCCGCGCACTGGTAGCCCGAGCTCATGTCGTATCCCTCGTCGACTGCGTATACGTCGTTCTCTCTGGATATCTGAGCGAAGAGTAATGGCCACATCACCACCGATAATATGGATATCCCTGCCAGATTCATAGTCTTTTCTCCGGTTAAACATCCAAACTGGAAACCCATGTTCAGCTGGATTCTTCAGTATCTTCTCAATCTGCTCGATATCCTCTTTACTAAGATTTCCGAGTTTAGCGAAGGGGTCAATCCCGGCTAAGTGAGCCACCGCCCTCGCATATGTTATGTTAACACCTTTGATGTCTGACATCCCCAGCTGTACGTTCTTTCCGCCTAACAGATCCTTCCCGACCATTCGTACTATGTGCTTGAACTCGGCCATGAATACCCCATTAGATCTTTTACTATATTACTCCTTAAGCGACTACTTATTAAGCGTTGGTAGCGGACAAATTTTTACGAACTAGCTTCAGATAAAAAGGTCCGTGACTCGAGATGAATTGCCAAGTACTCAGCTTCTACTATATCTTCCCATCAGTGTTGCTTGCTCGATCACGTTGCCTTCTAGCGCATTCTCCAATTCCTTCTTTCTCGAACTCACTGGTAGGTCTATCTTGACTTTCAGCGCGTAAAGCTTGAAGAAATATCTATGTTCCCCGCTGGGTGGACATGGACCACCATAGCCCATATTTCCAAAACCATTAGTTCCTTGTACTCCCTTTGGTTCCTCCCCTTCCTCGATCGACTCCAAATCAGGGGATAAGTTCCACACCACCCAATGGTCAAACGTCCCCATAGGTGCATCGGGGTCATCCATAACCAACGCTAAAATCTTGGATTCAGTTGGAACATCTACGAATTGAAGTGGAGGTGAGATGTTTTCACCGTCACAAGTATACTTTGACGGTATTTTCCCATCATGCTTAAAAACAGAGCTAGTAATTTTCATAATCCTCTTCAATTGATTATTTTGAAGTCTGCTTAATTAAATCTTACCAAACAAAACCATCATCGATCACTAGACGCCACTACAATGCAAAGTATCGTCGGCGACACTAGTTGCCATCCTTAGCTTAACTTTAAACAAAAAATGCTATATTTTAACATCATGGTTGCCCAATGCATAGAACGGTTATTATGTAGTATACGACGAAAAACTTGCTAACCTAACCGGAAAATATTGACGAGAAAGAAAAGCTTAACTGAAAAGAAAATATTTGGTAGTATTACATCCATGCTAAACTGCAGTAAGTGTTGTGCCTTGGTGAAAAACAGCTTAATCATCCGCATCGACCCAGAGAATTATGCAAAGGCGTTAACCGAGCAGAATACGCGGACTATGGATTTCACGGGTAAACCACTCAGAGGGTTCGTGTTTGTCGACCCCGATGGATACCAGATGAACGGAGAACTAGCGAAGTAGGTGAAACGGACCGTCGACTTAGCTCCTCTTTTGCCTCCGAAATGATGTCATTTTAACATGCGCTCGATCAAAGAAAAATTAATTAAGAAAATTATTAACTAATAGTACACAACTTCACAGAATAAAGAAAATTTAGCGCAGACGAAGAATGAGCATAATTAGTTTAATCAATGAACAAATCAATCGATATCATCAGAAGACTAAAGTAACCAGAAAAAATGGAATTGTGGCGCCGGGGAGGGGATTTGAACCCCTGCGGCCCAATGGACCATGCGCTTTCCAGGCGCACGCCTTAAACCTGGCTTGGCTACCCCGGCCCTCAGTGAAATTACATTTTTAAGCTTAAATGCCCCATAATAAAAATTTCAAGCTTCGTATCAATTTTTTAATTTTCGTATTTGAAAAAATTATGTTCGTTAATTTAACTGAGCAGAAAACTACAAATGTTAATCTTTGATTCACAATAATCTCGACATTCACTTCCACTTTCGGGGATAAATCCCGGGCGACATCACGATTCGCTCGGGTTTAGAGACGATTCCATGCTCTGCCTCGTAAATTTCTTTGGAACTCATCATGCCTCGTGCCAGTCCTACCAGCTCACCCTTTATAGTCATTATCGCAACAAGGTCCTCTGTGGAGATGCCGGTTTCAACCGTAAGCACTCCTGGTGCAGCAAGGCTTGCCCCGTGGCAAAGCGCGTCTACCGCCCCATCACGCACTACAATCTTAGGCAAGTGTTGAACTGCGGCCTCCACGGGTAATATAACTTCTCGCAGGTTGGATTCGTCCCCCTCTCCACGCCAAAATTCGTAGGCATCGGCAACATCTTGAAATTTAGTCGATGTTTTTTCAATGAATGGACCGGTCCGAGTACGTCGCAACTCACTCATATGAGCGCCAGATCCCAGAGCCTCACCCATGTCATATGTCAGCTTACGAATGTATGTCCCGGCCTCGCATCCCACCCGCATCAGAACGTCCCTACCCTCTCCATCCAGAGGATCAATGTAGTAGATCTTTCTCATGCGGATTACTCTCTTAACTGCCGCACGCAAAGGTGGCTTCTGTAATATCTCGCCCACAAATTCTCGCATAACTTGTTCTAGCTTGTGTTGAGGTACCTCGCCATGCAGATGCATCGCACACACATACTCCTTACCCGATAGAAGCTGGGTTTGGGTCACCTTGGTTGCGTCCTCCAAGGCTATAGGTAGTACGCCACTGACCCCTGGATCCAATGTCCCTCCATGCCCCGCACGACGAAGGTTTAACAACAACTTCATCCAAGCAACTACCTCATGAGAAGTGGGACCTGAAGGTTTATCGAGGTTTATTATCCCCAATCTAATGTGTTCCTTAATTGACCGCTTGGACGGATCACAACCATATTCGAGGTCGGTTACATCATGGGCCCTTGTTAGCTTTTCGCGCTTGATATCAGCAGGCAACTTCGCCAATTTTCACACCTAACTCGGGACAGGTTCCTCAAGAGCACTCTTCACTTCTTCGTCCGAAGCTCCTTTTTGTATATCGAGTTTTTTATCTGTGGGCTCCAGATGCGTAACATTACAACGTCTCCGCTTGATTCTAGGTCCGCTGATGACAACATAAGTGTTATCCAGAGTATCTACTATCAAGCAACGTTTACCAGCTTCGTGCCCTGCTAGTTTCACACAGACCCGACCGATCTCCATTACCATTTTAGCGCCTCCTTTTCTTCACCGCATTAATGGCGGCTACAAGTATTTTCGTAGTTTCCGATAGTGTCAAACGTTCGGTGTTGATGATTAAATCAAAGATAGAACGATTATTCACATCTATATTATAGAACTTCTTAAACCTTTTTGCTTCGCTTTTTTCCCTTTTTATCGTTTCCTCATATACATCACGATATTTTCTACCTTCCCTATGAACTATGCGCTTGATCCTGATTTTTATGGGCGCGGTGAGTAGTATCTTGAGGTCTGCTTTTTTGGCCATCCATCCAGCTAATCGAGCGTCGATTAGCACCTTCCCTTCCCTAGCGACGTCGGAGATGCGGCGATCTATCATTCGATCAACGTGGGGATGAAGCTCCGCGTACCTTGATCCATCCTTCAAAGTCATCTTGCGTTCCTTGACTAGCTGTCTGAAGATATCCCCTGCACAAACGTATCTCAACTGCTTGAACTTTTTCACAAGAATTTTAGTAACTGTGGTCTTTCCTGCGCCATGTAGACCGCTCACGGCAATTATAACCATAAGCTCAAGCTCTTGCAGTTTCTTTTATCACGTTACGCACGCAAGCCGAGCAAAAATAACCACCGAAAGGTCTATTTGGTGTCCTTGAACTGCGCGGTTGCTTCCTGATGTTTATTTTTGGTATGCCACCGAGAAGTTTGCCGCAGGAAGTACATCTAGCTGCACGTTCTTTTTTTCGTTTATAATGTTGCCTTGTCAGCCCGCCGGGAGTTCTGACCTGATGTCTTTTGCGGCTTCTTGATCTCTGCTTTCGATCCGGCATCTAAGCTCCAACTCCCATTATCTTCCGGAATATTTGAGAGAAACCTAGGTTGGTTAAGACGTACCACCAACCCACACCGAAAGTCACCAATGGACCCATGAATGGAATGTCTATTCGAATAAATGGCATCCAAGCAACGACCCACCCCCTAAAAGCCGGAAGCATTAAAATCCACAACAGAAAGAGGGGCACCATTATGAATATTGTTGGCTTAAAAGTCTGCGACATGTATTCTTTTTGAAGTTGATTTATCTCTGGTTGCCTTTCCTGTATCTTGTGAACGGCCTTCATATCGCGCTTTCTCTGGGCGGCTAAGAGCTCCTTACGATATTCATCCATCTTTGCCTTATTCTGTTTGACCATTTCCCAATTAACCATTCGCTTTGAAACATAGCTGGTAAAAAATGCCACCAAGATCCCGATCGCAAAAACTATGAAGAGTGAATAGATAAACACCGGAGGTATATGGACATCTATCAGTGCGGCGGCTTCGATTATCTTGCTCCTCAGTGAAAAGACATCTTCTTCGGGTACGCCTTGGGAAACGGCGGTGAAATCCTCTTTAATTTGGGCATCAAGGGAATTATCTACCTTGGAAATACTCGGACTGAGATTGGATTCATACTCCCCGGCGGCTTTTCTAATAGAAGCTAGAGCTGGCTGTATGTCGTTTTTCCTAAGGGATGAAGCGGCTATATCCAACTTGTTGATTACGCCCCAGAGAGCCTCTTCCTTGTCCTGTTCTTGGGCCTTTACCAATCCTACGCTCAACAGAGAAGAGGATATAAAAATTACCATTATCGCAACCATGATCGCTTTTCTCATAAATCCACCTTACGCTGAACGTATATTACTGCTCACCTTTTTTAATCCTCCATTCCTGTTTAGGATCATCGATTCCGATGATCGATGACACATGCCATATATTGCCTCGCTACTCACCGAACAACCTCCTCATAGCTGGGAACATTTCTGCTACTTGCTCCTTAGCTATCTCTTGATAAAGGTTGTACATGATACCAACGGTTAGTAAAATACCCGTCCCGCTGCCTAAAGCTCCTAAAAAGTCTGCGCCTGCTGAGAGAAATCCCACGAACGCCCCTCCCAACAAAGCTGCCGTCATGATGTACCTACTCAAAACCCATTCCATGACCCTCACGTCTCGACGGAACCCGGGGATTAGCATACCAGATGAATCAAGCTTCTTTGCCACGTCCCTCGGTCCCATTGCTGTCATGTTGACCCACAACCAAGCAAAACCCATTGCAACACCAGTTAGAATGACCATATAAAAGACAGCGCGAATAGGATCGGCAGCTACTTGAGCCAGTCCGCTGGGGGGAGTAGTGTAGTAGGTTATCCACGGAGCATTTAAGACGGCCGAAAAAATCCTCATGTTTGCAAACACGGTCATGGCCAAAATCACTGGAATGTTCGATGTGTACAGGAACCTTATCGGGTACTTACCTCTGACTCCTCCAAATTTCGCGTATGCGAGAGGAATCTCAATTCTCATGCTTTCGGCATAGACAACTATCAAAAATATAATTATCGTCGCTGTCAACCCCACCATGTTTGGTAGATTTGGCCTGAAGAAAGAGCTAATGACATCCCCACTACCAACTATTGTGCCAGCTAGGTTTGGGATGACTCCGCTAGTTGGATTTAACGCCTGCCAGATTACAGTCATTGAAACACCTCCAGCTATAAAGAGACTGACACCGCTGCCGAAGCCGTATTTAGAAACTACCTCATCTAAGTAAATCACGACGATCGCGCCCAGAGTAAGTTGAAATACGATCAGAACCCCTGTTGAGCTAAATAAAGACAAACTCTGACCATATGTCCCAGCGACCACCAGCATAGCCCCTGAGAACACCCCCATAACTACAGCCAGAATTTTCTGTACCCCAGTGAACAGAGCACGATCATCTCCCTTGGACAGATCTAATTTTATGATCTTGCTTCCTACCATAAGCTGCATCACGATGCCGGCAGTAACGATGGGTCCTATACCCAGCTCCATTAGACTACCTGAATGACTAGCCAGTACAAATCTCAGCTGACCGAAGAAATCCTGTGCTCCCATGTCCCAGATGCTATTGCCGTTCAAATCAGTGAACTCTTCTAGGGCATCTTCGCCGAGGTCCATAACTCCATTCCCGTCAAGGTCAACAAAATCAAAAACACCATTTCCATTCGTATCCACGAACGGCTCACGCTGGCTTATACCGTAAATTGGAACTTGAGTCATTACAAAAAAGATTACTAGAGCCACTCCCGTCCAGATGAACCTCTGCCTGAAGGGAACCCGTTTCTTGGGAACTTCTACTTCAGGTAACCTGCGAACGGCTGGTTCTAGCGCATACAGTATCGAGCGAGACTTTCCCTCTTCCACCATCGCTTTCACCTAGCGATAGCCTTGCCGCCAGCCTCTTCAATCTTGCGCTTAGCCGAGCCCACGAAAGACTTTGCCTTAACGTCCAATGGATGTTTTACTTGACCGCTGCCAAGGACTTTATCAAAACCTAACTTAGCCACATCGATGAAGAATCTCTCTCCATCGCGTCTGGCCAGACCCAGGTCCAGAAGCCCATCAAGGCGCTCGTCTAGCTCCCCGATATTTATGGCTTTTACACTGCTCCGCACTGCTGTCGGACGAATAAATCCATGATTTCCAAAGTAGTCTGGACTATACCTAATAAGATATGACCATTTGTGCTTATGCCCTCCACTCATCCCTGTTCCACCTCTTTCTCCGCTACCGCGTCCTCGTTTAGAACAGCCGCTGCCATGGGTACGTCTGCCGCGCTGGGTCTGGACTTTTCTCCGCTTACGTGTTGTCATAGAATAACCCTAAATCATCCTATCGAGTAGCTCGTTTATTTGCTCCCCGCGATATCCCAAATCACCCAGGTCTTTGACGGGACGTTTAGTTGACTTATGTCCGCCCCTAGGGGGATGAAGCCTGAAAACCTTCTTCACTCCAGCCTCTTTGAGATCGTATCCACCATCGCTTGCCGCGACAGCCAGCTCGGCTATGGTCTGAAATTTTTTCGTTGATTTTACGGTCTCATTTGTAACTCGTTTATCGCCCGATAGCCTTCCTCGCTTTTTTATTAAAATTTCTAGAACTTCAGGCTTAATTTCTCCCCAAGTTACAAAATCCTTGATTTTCCTCAACATACCTAGTCGGGATGGATCATTATCAAGTATAACACAGTGGTTAACCCGTGTCAAGCCTATTAAATTCAGAGTATCATTGACCTCCGTACGAGCGTTGATACCGCTACGAAGTTTAATTACGGCCAGTTTAACCACTTGTTTCATCCGCCTTCCCAATCGTGACGTGTTCCTTGTACTTCTCGCTCAAAGCCATCTTGGTGGTTTGTTTTAGAGCATCCAGTGCGGCCAAGGAAAAATTGAGCGTGGTGCGGGTCTCCCCTTCCGATCTCGTCCAAGCATCCTGGACCCCTGCCATTTTTAGAATGGTTCTTGGAACCTTCGCCGAAGCTATACCGAGCCCACGAGGAGCCGGTTTAATCGAAACCTTGACGCTCCCACTTTTACCGGTGACATCAAATGGTATCGAGTGGCTACGTCCGCAACCGCATTCCCAACTACCACAACCCCTAGCAACCTCTATTAAGTTGAGTTTAGCTATGGTAGTGGATTTTCTGATCGATGAACCGATATCTCTGGCGCTTCCATGCCCCACTCCCACGATTCCGTCGCGGTTGCCGACAACAGATACTACCCTATACTTAATCCTTCGGCCAGATTCATGCATCCTTTGGACCAACCCCACATCGAGAATCTCCTCATCCATGTTCGGCATGAGAGCGTCAACCACCTCTGGCTCTTTAAAGGGCTTTCCGCTACGCAGAACTTGTGAGATTCCAGTTATTTTCCCCTCTTTTACCTCTTTACCGATAATTGTACGAGGTTGCCACAACTCTTTGCTGAACTCTCTTTTAAACTGTCTCTTTCCCTGTCTCTTTCCCCTCATTTACTCACCAAATTGCGAGATTATTTCCCGTTTAATCGAATTAAAGTGATCGGATATATTTTCTGGATTCAGCCCTAGGGATAGATAAACTGAAAACTTGGACCTATATTCCTTCTCGTCTTTTTCCTTGAGTTTAATGGCATACGAGGAAATACTTGAACCACTAATCGTATCCTCTGAAGGAAGTACCTTTACATCATGCGGTATTTCAAGCCCGGAGTCTATAGCACCTTTCAGGACCGCAAAAATTTTGCCCCGGGGTGTGGAACCATGTTCCCCTATATCAAAAACAGCTGCTCCAATTCCAGATTTGACGGAGCGGTAACCACAAAGCAGACCCACTAGGTAGGCTGCCGGCAAATTTGAGGTTCCATTTTTGAAACCAAGTTTTTCCAAGTCTTTAGTGTGTGCGGAAGCTTTCGTGACGTCCCCCGTGGGTGTGAACTGGATAGCCTGAACTGAAATGTGCCTAAGCGAAATCCTCACAACAAACCTCGGCTTTTTCGATCTCAAAAGTCTTAGCCTTCGCCGGTAATCTGTCTTTCCTTCCCTCTTCCGCCTAAATTCTACCCTGTAGCGTGGACCTACTCTAGTCATTCGTTCGCCTCAAAATTCCTCTTTCCTTTAGATAAGTTTCAAGGTGTCCCTTGCTCTTGAAGACGCCGCCGCTTATCATGCGGTAAATTTTCCTGTAGTCACTTGAACTGACCACACCTTCTTTATTTATCTCTTTCAGCTTTGAGCGCAACGGGCGAACTGTCCTTATCCACTTGGCCTTCCTTGGTGTCCTCGCACCAATTGCCCCTTTTCTGGAGCCAGGGCCGCCACGCCTGCCAATTTTTCTTTTTAGAAGCCTCTTCCTCAGTCTACCTCTACTGATACCAACTTCCGGATTTGCCTTAATGGCCCCTTGTTTTATAAGACCGCGTATATCATTGCGGGTGATCGCTAATGAAATATCCACGGAGCGGGTCGGGTCTATCCAGACCCTGTTCACACCTATCCCTAGAATATTAGCCGCTAGCCTTTTCTTTTTGTCTAGTTTCATGCTCTATTAACTCCTGGATTTAATACCCTTATTTTGAGTTCATCAGCTTTCTTCAAAATCTGTTGTTTCTTTCTTTTACCCACACCCGAAGATATCCTTACGACTTGACAGCTGGTATCAATCCCCGCGAGATCCATCGTGTTTTTTACCAATACCTCTTTCAAACCAGTGGGATGAAGCCCTCTTGTATTTTTGGGAACCCTATACCCCATGGATGCCATCTTACCTCTTCCGCTCATCCGCACCCGCATCTTGCTGTCACTGCCTCTTGGTTTACGCCATTTTGTCCCCAACTTCTTGAATCTGAACCACTCTTGACGCTTGAACTCTGGCAATCTCTTTTTCACCAATTTATCACGACCTCTCACATATGTAACAACCGTCTTGGAATGTTTTTTTGTCTTTGTATTTAACTGAGGTCGCTGATTCTATGTTAATCGCTGTCTGTCCTACATTATCTCTGTTTATTCCCTTGACAAGCAAATCTTCGCCGCTTATCTCGACCGTAACGTCGCCTGCAATGTAGGCAACTCTTGGTGACCGTTCTCCAAGAAAATTGTTAATTATAACACGTTTTCCGTCTGCCTTTATTGATATTGGGAAATGAGAGTAAACCACCCGCAATTTGTAGATAAATCCCTCAGTCACTCCTTTGACCATGTTCAAAATGTGTGATCTAAAAGTTCCCATCATAGCTCTTTTCTTGCGTCGCACGGATCCTATCTCAGCCAAAATTGTATGGCCTTCGACTTCTATCTTCATCTCAGGATCATTAAATGTTCTTAAAACTTTACCTTTAGGTCCGCTAACCTCGATATTATTGTCAGTAACCTTTGCCTCTACGCCTTCAGGCAAATCTATCTTTTCCCGTGATATGGGCACCATAATCGACCCTTTCTACTCATCCCGTCTACTTTCAGTGTTTCTCTATTAAAAACGTGAAGGTTCTCCTATCTCCCAAATAACATCTCAATTTTCCTGGACTTATTCTCACGTACATACCAATTTCTTAGCTTTCAGTTATCCAGAGATAACACGCTAGTTATATCTTATTTGCCCTCTAGACAACTCACTAGATGCGAAAAAGGCTGTAATGTTTTAGTTGTGGAATAGTTATAGCCTAAGTTGATTTCTTCCGTGAAACTAAAACTCACATAATCGATCAAGATTGGCCAAGACTTAAGATGAAAAAGCTTACTGAATTTGAATAACAAAAAAGTCACGGAGAGATACAGTCTAGACACTTGAAGCGCTAGATGACAAATTCAATAAACATACGCGATCAGTCTTCCGCCAAGTTCTAACCCCTTCGCCTTCGTGTGAGTCATCATCCCTCTAGAAGTCGATACTACGAGGGCCCCAAACCCCGCGGCCAGAAGATAGCGCTTTTCCCACTTTTCATACTCGTCCTTCCCAACAGCATATCTGGGCCTTATTACCCCGCATCGGTTTATCTTGCCTTTCAACTCGACCCTAAACTCCCCGGAGAGTCCATCGTCGATGAATTCGAACGCGTCGATGAAACCTTCTTCTTGCATTATTTGTAAGACTTCTCGAACCAGTTTAGACGCAGGTGATACAACGACTTCTCGCTTCCTAGCGCGTTCGTAGTTATCGACTTTAGAAAGAGTGTTGGCAAGAGAGTCTACTGACATTACAATACCTCAGCTATATTTACTGAATCCCATTTCTGGAGCTAGTTCTCTAAAGCATCGACGGCAGAGATTTAGTCCGTGCTGTTGGTAAATATGACCATGGCTGCCACAGTGCGTACATTTATGCGCTCCTTTCCCGTACTTCCTTTTAGACAACTATAGCACCTCTATTTTAAATTTTTCACTCATGAAATTTATCGCTTCTCCTGTGGTGATCTTGTGACTTCTCGGAACCGACTTGGGACGTCGGCTTCTCCTTTTTATTCGGTAGCCCCTCCTTTCCAGGACTACTGACACGTCCATGCCAAATATCCCAATATCTGGATCATATGACATCCCCGGGATATCGATATGCTCCTTAATGCCAAATGATAAGTTGCCACCGTCGTCGAACGAATCAGCTTTAATTTTTTCTTCGACAGCATCAAGTAAACTTTTCAATACTTTGATGGCTGACTCCCTGCGTAAAGTCACCATGCAACCAATCGGCTCTCCTTCCTTGATTCCCCAATCCCTAATGGATTTTTTTACATAAGTTCGCTTGGGCCTCCGCTCAGCAATCACACCGAGTACTTTCTCCGCCTTGTCTAACTTTTCACCGCCTTCGCCAGTACCAATGTTTAGTACTATCTTTTCCACTCTGATCTCTCTCATCGGATTCATTTTCTCACCGGCAAATCAATAGCTGATTTTTCCTTGCCCAGAACAAAAACGTAGTGCTCTGGTGCCTGAAAAGTTTCGCTGTCGTCATTAAGGGTAACTATATTTGATTGGGTACCCGAAATCAACTTTATCTCAGAGATCCTGCCCACTCTGCTTACATTTCTGCCACCTGTCACCATGGCTAGGCTACCAACCTCAAACGGTAATCGCTCAATCATTTTTTGTTCTGGAAAAGAAATTTTTACGACATCCCCTGGTTTGTATTCCAAAAGATCTCCCATGAAGTTTTTCGCGTCGTGAAGAGTTAGTTGAATTTTTTTGTTCTTTACGTTCTGCTTACGGACCACTTTGCATAGCTTGACCGAGGCCTCAGATGGATCTGTCTCGAAAAGAACCAGACGTCCTCTATGATCTAATAGTACACGATAGACACGGCCTAGCGAAGATATCTGCACGACATCCATGAGTCCTACAGCAAAACCAGGCGAGCGCCTAATTATCCCGTCCACTGATACGGCGCCTGCATATATTGCCCTATCGGCTTCCCTCGCGTTATGAGCTATCGATAAATAATCACGTATCACAAGCCGGAGCGGTATCGAGCTAACTGTCGTGTGCGGCCCTGGCTCAGGCTTAGTCGTCCAAACAAAGGACTTCCTGGGCAAGATTACAGCCCTAGACGCGCCATACCTTTTTAGGTGCCTGCCTCCGCCTTTCTTAGCCAACCTTTAACCTCCCTTCACCCATGCGCAATCGTTCCTTGTCTTCAACAATCTTTAACAAAACCACGTTTGAAGGATGAACCGGTCTATTCACCTGAGAGCCGTCTGTCTTTGTGACGGAAAGTCCCTGTATTTCTATCAGCTGACGTTTGGTGTCAACACTTAGGACCTCCCCTTCTACTTTCTTGAAATCACCCAACAGCACCTTTACTCGGTCTCCCTTTCTGATGGGCAACGAACGGATATTATATTTTTCTTTTAGATCCTTTGAGAGACGAGCTGATAGTAGATCACGTCTTTTGTGTAGTGGCAGCGAATAAACATTGGCGCGTTGCTTCCTAGGCTGTTTGGAAACCATAATTCACACCACGATTGAGGCTATCCCTGCAATCTTCGGCCATCTCTCTGCGGCCTCTCTGGCCATAGGACCTTTCAGCTCCGACCCGCGTGGGGCAGCTTCGGGCGTGACGAGCACGGCCGCATTGTCCTCGAACTTTACGTGCATTCCGTCCTTACGCCGGTATTCCTTGATCTGACGGACTATTACTGCCTGAACTAACTGTTTCCTAAATTCAGGAGTACCCTTCTTTACAGAGGCAACGACCCTGTCTCCAATTCCAGCGATCCCTAATGCAGCGCGCCTGCCCTTGTATCCCATAACGCTTATTATCTGAATTTCCCTCGCGCCAGTGTTATCCGCACAGAAAAGTCTAGCACCGACTGGAAGTGCCCGCGTCGGATTAACAGCGGTTTCACCTATCGCCGTGCCAATACCTTTCCTTCCCATACCCTCAGACCACCTTTTGAACTACAACGAAGGACTTCGTCTTACTAAGCCTTCGGCACTCCATAATCTTTACTTTGTCACCAACCTTTGCAGAAATGCAGACGGGATTATGGGCATGAAATTTTGAGGTCCGCCTCTCGTACCTATCGTACTTTGACACATGTTGCATGCCCTGCAGCTCAACGGTAATCCCATGTAGCATTTTATCGCTCACTACCACACCTTCGAAAGCCCTACCCCTTACCGATAGACGCCCATGAAAGGGACATTTAATATCAGAACACTTCTCCGTGGGCGATTTGATTCCTAATCCCACCATGTTTTCACCTCTTCCTCCTGACCCTTTCCGCAGGCCGCCCCACCAGCTTATCACCCTTTACGGCTACTTTCTGGCCGTCAGGCAATCTTATCTCAAAAGTAGATCCTGATTTGGAGATAAATTTTGCATCCGACAGGTGTTCTATCACCAAGATGCCGCGCGTCTCGTCCAAGATTTTGCCAAAGGTCCCCAGTAATGTATGGTCAGAACTACTTATGACCTGAGCCTCGAGCCCAATAAGCTCGTGTCGCAAAATATTTTTTGTAGTAACAGACATGGTGCCCCTACCTAATATCAATCATCTCTTGGGAGAATCCCATATTTATCAGCACTTTTTTGACTCGTTCTTTATGTCGCCCTTGGAGCTCAATTCTACCATCTTTAGATGTTCCGCCGCAAGCGAGTTTGGACTTGAGTCTCTTGGCGAGATCCTTGATGCTTATTTGTTTCTCATTCAGCCCCTCGATAATTGTTACAATTTTACCGAACTTTCGCTTTATGGAGTAGACAGTTATTCGTTGCTGTTCGCGAGCGATCTCCTCGCAAACACAAAGCTCCTTAGGTAATCCACAAACCTTGCAGATTTCTCGCGAGATTATGCAACTCCTTTTTGTTTTTCTTTATAAATTGTGAGCATTCTTGCAACCCCTCGCTTGAGCTCGCGTATCTTCGCCGGATTTTCCAGCGACCCCCCCGCGGCTGCCGTGGCCCGCGCTCTGGCCAGTTCCCCTCTAAGTTCCCTTAGCTTTTCTAACATCTCTTCTCCACTCATGGCCCTGATTTCCTTAACTTTTATCGTTGCCATTTTGGGCACCTTCCTCAGAGACTAGTCCCGCATCCTTTTCAACCTTTTCGTGTGTGGGCTGCTCCTTAGTCGCCGCTTCGTGAGTTTTAGCCTCCACTTCCGGTACCTTAATTTCACCGGGTAGGGCAATGTCGGGAGGCATTATACCGACCTTTATACCAACTATCCCTGGTTTCAACTTCGCCACGGCTTGACCATGACTGACAAATTTTTTTACGGGCTCGCCAGCCTTGCTCAAGTATCCTTGGTAAAACCTTGCGGTTCTCGAACGTTCCCCAGCAAATCTTCCGGAAATTACGATCTCTACCCCCCTCGCTCCAGCGCCCATGATAGTCCTGACCATGCCGTGCCCTACCCTTCGCACTTTTATCCCCCTCCCCAATGAGAAGGCTATGCGTTTAGCCATTATCGGTCCTGACAGTTGTGGGTTGGGAATCTCCACAACCTCTACCTGAGGTTTTTCCAATCCGAATTTTTGTTCGAGGTCATCTGTGAGTTGCTTGATGCTTTTTCCCTTCCGACCTATCACCATTCCAGGCCTTTCCACGTAGACTGCCACTCTTGTACCGGTGAGAATTCTCCTTATATCAACCCCGCCGTAACCCGCGCGCTCAAGTTCATTTGCCAAAAAAGTTTCAAGCTCGACGCGTTTAATGCCTTTTTTTATGAAAGTACGTTCGACTGGCACTGATGTCAACCCTTAAGAATTATCTCTATGTTGGTCAGAGGCGTGTTGGCGGGTGATGTCCGCCCCATCGCCCTTGGAATATAACCCGGAATAGTAATACCCTTGTAAGCGCTGGCGTGGACAACTCGAAGATTTTCCGCATCCAAGCCCTTATAACCTGCATTGGCTTCAGCGTTATACAATACCTTTAAAATCTCCCGTGCTGCCTTCACCGGGTATCTTCCGGCACCACCTGCCCCTCGATGGGGAATCTTCTTTCGATGTCTGATGAAAAGAACCGATTTTTTCTTTATTTGTACCGCCCCCAGATATTCTTTCGCACCCCTCAAGCTCATGCCCCTGATTGCCCGACAAACCTCCATAGCATGCTTGGGAGATATCCTTCTCTCATTCCCGATAGCCATAGCAGCTGGACCATCTACATTGACGGAATAACCTGATTTAGGCATATAATCACTTCAACGGCACGTACAAAGAGCTCCTAGTCGCGCCTATTCCCGGAGTTCCGTGATTGACTCTCTTTCTCGTCTGCGAGAACTCGCCTAGGCGGTGCCCGACCATATCAGGCTTGACCTCAATCATTGTAAATTCCTTTCCATTGTGAACGGAGAATTTCAAACCAACCATCTCCGGGATGATTACAATATCCCTGTTGTGGGTCCGTATAGGCGCCTCCCTACCTGAAGCCCTGGCGGCACGCGCCCTTTCTATCAACTTCCTCTGTTTTGGCGTGAAACCCCTTGTCAGTGACCTTCGTTGACGCGAAGGGATGAGCTTCGCAAAGTCATCCAATGGAAGCTTTTGTAGCTCCTCCAGTGAGTACCCTCGGTATGAGAACTTCTTCGGCATCTATTCACCTCTTACCTGTCCTCCTAGCTGATATTAACCCTACCTTCTGGCCGGGCGGGGCGCCGTGGGAGACTGTCTTCGGCCTGCCGGCGTGCTTCCCTCTGCCCCCCCCAAATGGATGATCTACGACATTCATGGCCACTCCACGAACATGGGGATATGGTTTCCCCTTTGCTAGAAACGCGTGATGTCGACTTCCGGCTTTTACAAATGGTTTTTCCAAACGACCACCGCCGGCAACTACGCCTATGGCTGCGCGACATCTGGGATTAAAATCTTTTATCTCACCAGACGGGAGCTGAACAGTAGCTCTGCCCACGTCATGACCTATCAGTATCGCTTGTGAACCTGATGACCTAACAAATTTTCCACCATCTCCTACTCTTGACTCTATATTGTAAACCGGTGTTCCCTCCGGGATTTCTGCGAGGGAAATGATGCTTCCATGTTTTAATTCCACTGAAATTCCGGCGTTCAGTCTGTCGCCGACCATAATTCCCTCCGGGGCCAAGACCAGTCGCTCTTGACCATCTCCATATCTTATTTTCGCGATCGGTGCATTCCTTCCAGGATCATGAACGATATCAACTACTATCGCCTCGCCGGTCTGTTCGGGGGGTGGCAGTCTAATTTCGCCTAACCTCCTCCAAGATTTCGCTCTGTAGGTCGGGGAACCATCCCCGGGTCGCTGAGATCTCGTCCGCTTGCCCATCAAATCATCCCAAGCTTAGATGCAATCTCATCGGCCATGAACTCCGGGAAAAGCTTGACATACGCACGTTTACGCCCCTCGGGAGTTACCTCAGTCGACACGTCCTTCACCTTCACATCGAACAGAGACTCAATCGCCATCTTGACGTCTGATTTGGAGGCATTATTATCCACGATAAAAATCAGTTTGTTCTCCGATTCTATCAGCTTAACGGACTTCTCTGTGGCCTGCGGGTAGAGTATGACCGACTGAGGATCCTTCATGTAATCAACCTTTCCGCAAGTTTCTTAAAGGCGGATCTGGTCCAAATAGTCAATCTGCCCGGTACTCCACCAGGGGCCAATAGCTCCGAGTTTAGCTCTGTAACCTTGACCACACTGAAGCCTGGAAGGTTTCTTATGGCCAGGCTTACCCCTTTGTCCTCGCCAATGACCAACAAGGGTCCCACCGACCTCCTGTATTTCCTCCCTCTCATTTTTCCTACCCCGGCTCGTATGCGCTTACTTCCATGAACACGCTCAAGTTCTTTCCCCAAGCCTAGTTTTTTCAAAAACACCCGCATGTCCCTAGTCTTCCTCAAACCTTCTATCTCATCCGTGACTACTATCGGAAGATCCGGCAAGTTTTCGATTAGGTGACCGCGAGAAGCTACCAAGCTTTTATTCTTAGTCGCCGCTATGGCTGATCTTATCGCGAAGAGACGCTCTTTTTTGTTTATCCTTTCAATGAGCACTTTCTCAACTCTGGGAGGATGAGCTCGCCTTCCCCCAACAGTATGTGGGTTGAATGCTGCCTTCCCCGCCGCCGGAGATCTAGACCCTTTAACCCTCCTTGTCCTAGAAACACCGCGTCCCTTACCCCAAGTTTCCGCCGTCGTCCTTTTGCCCGACATCACGTTCGATCCCCATGGTTGGATCCTTGAGGACTGCGCAGCGAGTACAGCCCGATTAATAACATCTGGTCTCACATCGGACCCAAATGCGCCCGGCAGCTCTATATCTTCAACAGCCATCGCACCGAGAGAAAAAACTTGAACCTTCACCGCTACGCCCCCTGTTGAGAAGCTGTGCTGACGTAAGTGAGTGACTGTGTAGAAGTGGTAACTCCCATATGAAGTCTCAATGAGCGTCTCAGCTGCAGGAGCCTTTTCGCCGGCCCAGGCACCGAACCGGCGAGGATGATAAAGTCCCCCCTTACGAGACCATATCGCAGAAAGCCTCCCTTTGGAGTAACTTCTTTCCCATCATTGCCGATCTTCAAAACTTGCTTGTTATGTTCCGTACGCCGATGATAACCCATCTGACCGGCTGAAGGTACCGTCCACATAATCCGAGGGGGAGACCATGGACCTATCGAACCAACCTGCCGGCGGCCTCCTTGGGTCTTTCTGGGCAAGATCTTAATCCCCCATCGTTTAACCGGACCCTGAAATCCTTTGCCCTTGGTCACCGCGATTACGTCGACATACCCCCCCTCATTGAAAACATCAGTTGCACGAACCTCCTTCCCCAACAGGGCCTTAGAATAGTTCCACCTTTCATCTATAGAAGCTCCACTTACGCGTATCTCCATGAGATCTGGTTTTTTCTTGGGAAGGTTGGACGACTGCGGCTGGGTACAGAGCAAAATCCTGACATCAGAAACATTGCCTCCCTTCACCAAAGATTCCGCTTTTTCAAGTGCTTTTTGAGCGTCAAATTTCTTAGGCCTTTTAATTACACGGTTAAGATCCTTTGGAAGTTCTCCCGCCCAGAAATCCCCGATTGAATTCAAACCATCTTCTCCTGATGTATACAGCCTGACCGCACAAGCTACCAAAGGTGGAGCCTCCACCACTGTACCGGGAACGCTTATTTCTTGTCCCTTAGTGGGAGATCCCTTGCGATCGTCTATTAAAAAGAGGTTAAGCATCCCGGCCTTATAACCTGCCATTCCCTGCAGGCCCAGCCTTGCTTCCACTGGCCAAGCTCTTATACGAGCTACTGGTGCAGAGGCTCGCACGCGAGGTTTGTAGGCGAGCGAACCCAGCCTCGAATGGTGTTTTCGTTTTCCCATTTTATCCCTCGATGAGCGCATTCAGCAGCGAGAGCGTGGCTACAAGCGCCTCTTCTGTCCTAACTGTTGCGGTGCCTTGATTCGGTATCGTATTTATAACGACGTCGAACAGTTCCCGCGCATCGACGCCTTGGCGCTCGCAGATCTCGAAGAGTCCCGCAGAGGGACCTCCGAATGCCACTGCCACACCACTATTAATGCTACTCTTTATCACATTTACAGCTTCATATAAATTTTGTCCTCTCCGTGAAGTCCCGATGTAGTACTCGGCGTTTATAATTTTTAAGCCCTCCGAAAGGTTCTTAGCTAACCCGATTTCGTAGCCCCAGTATTCGGTGACATCCCCACGCGAAACGGGAACGGCGCTTACGAAGCCGTCTGTTTTTTTATCAAGCCTAACTGTCAAGCGTCTACCTGAGTTTAGCTTCTGTTCGACTACAGCCTTCTCCGGCAGTCCGACATCTAGGATGCTTCTTTTACCTGTCTTAATAACCACCCCCTCGCGGTAATCGCCTGTTTTATCTCTCTCCCTCTGAAGCGGATGGTGAGGCGTTCTCAGTGGATAAAGCAATCCGGCATAGCGGAGTTCGTCCCTGTGTGGAAATATCATCTTGCGTAAATACTGAGGCGTTTCCATGTAGCTCAATATCAATTCTATTGTCTTCGCCTCGCTTGTTTGATTTCGTAGGTTGGGTTCGTCGTCGTTGAATATACAGACTTTCTTAACTCGAAAAACCGCCAGCGCGCGGCCAACTAGTCCTATCTTCAATGTCTTCTGACGAATGTCCGTAGAATCGCTGACAAATGAAGCTGGTAAAAGAATTGAGGTGACAATTTCTGACATAATAATGTTTCAGCCTTTGGCAACACCCATTGGTACCAACCTTGCTATTTTTCTGGCTATTCCTGCTCTATGGGATATGTCTACAACTTTATCGATATCTTTGTAGGCTTCTGGCGCTTCCTCAGCGACGATCGATATCTTTGCGGCTCTAACTATTCTCCCCTCAGCTTCTAGCCTGCTCTTGATTTCCTCACCTCTGAATCTACGCAGGGCCGCGGTACGACTCATATGTCTCCCCGCGCCGTGTGCAGTAGAACCGAAGGTTTCATTCATGCCCTGTGCCGTGCCAACCATCAGGTAAGAAGCGGTACCCATATCTCCGGGAATTAACACCGGCTGTCCTACATTGCGATAGATCGATGGTACTTCGGGATGACCCGGTGGAAAAGCCCTGGTCGCTCCTTTCCTGTGAATGCATACCTTCTTGCGTTCGCTATTTACCTCGTGATCCTCGAGCTTCGCAATATTATGAGCAACATCGTAGATTATATGGAGGCCCAGAGTTTCCGCATCCTTTCCCATTACCTTCTCGAATGATTGCCTGACCCAGTGCACAATCATCTGGCGGTTTGTCCATGCGAAGTTTGCTGCACACCTCATGGCCGAAAGATAATCCTGCCCTTCGGGGGAGCTCACGGGCATGTTGACGAGCTCACGGTCAGGTAGTTCTATGTTATACTTGTGCACAGCCCGCTCCATGTTTCGAAGGTAATCGGAGCAGACTTGATGTCCCAGCCCGCGGGAACCTGTATGTATCATCACCGTGACTTGTCCTTCTTGATCTATACCTAACTTTCTCGCCACGTCAGAATCGAAAATTTTATCAACTGTCTGAACTTCGATGAAGTGATTACCGCTTCCCAAGCTACCAAGCTGGGGATAACCTCGTCGTTTTGCTTCCATACTTACGTTCTTTGCGGACGCCCCTGACATCCCTCCACCCTCCTCGAGACGCTCCAGATCCTCATCCCAGCCATAACCGTTCTCCACAGCCCAACGTGCCCCCCTCTCCAAAACATGAACGAGCTGTTCTGGAGTAACCCTGACCTTGCCTTTGCTTCCCAAGCCTGAAGGCACGTTCCGGAACATGGCTTCGACGAGATCGCGAAGCTTAGGAGTAACGTCATTCTTTACTATGTCCGTCCGCAACAACCGTACACCACAGTTGATATCGTACCCCACACCACCTGGACTGACAACACCGGTTTCGGCGTCAGTAGCAGCTACGCCGCCAATCGGGAATCCGTACCCTTGGTGCCCATCGGGCAGCGCTATAGAGTACTTGTAAATACCCTGTAGAAAAGATACGTTCGAGACTTGTTCCAGTGTCAGGTCCTTGGTCATCTCGTTGAGCATCTCGGCGTCTGCGTAAATCCTCGCAGGAACCTTCATCCCACGTTTGTACTCCTTAGGTATCTCCCACCTCAGTTCATCTACCTGTTTTATGACATCTTTCCAACGACCCATGCCCGCATTAGTGTGCTCTCCCATTTACTCACCTAGCTTAATTTTGATGTTTCGTTAAATTACCTTTTTTGGTTAACTATATATCTACGACCGCTTGCACATAGCATTTGTCCGTCTCTTGTTTGATCTCCATCATGTGGTAGGTCATAGCTTTGACTGAGGTTCGATCGAGATGCTTTGACAGTTCAAAAGTCTCGCCCCAAGATTGCGCCGAAAGTTTCAAGCGTCCTTGGTTTTTAGATATCTCAACGCTGAATTTTGAAAACAGCAGGTTCTCTGAATCGTGGAGGTAAAGGAACCTGTCCAACCAATCGTATAACAGCGCCCCCTCATCCTCCGACTCCAAGTCAAACTTAACCTCCCTGCGCGGATCAACTTTACTGGTGTCCGTCATTATTTCGAACAAGGCGAGCGCAGCGTTCTCGAAGGCCTCTGATAGGTCTCGTCCGTATGCGCGGAAACCGATGTCAGACGGGTGTTCGACCCATTCGAAGCACTTCAATGAATTACCCCTATCTAATTGTTATCTAAAACAGTAAATATCTCTAACTTACCCCAAAAACCAAATATTTTTCCGAACTGCTGACTACTAAATGCACAATTGAATCATAAAACGAATACTTGGATGGAAATCAAATAAATCCCAGCGATGATCATGGTCACCGCACCAATTTTACGCACATGGGGCAATATCCGTTCAAACCGTTGCAGGATCAAATCCTTCGATGTAGAAACCGCGATGGACAATGGAATCATCACCACGATCATCCCTAGCGAATATAAGAGGAAGATCGAGAGACCTGATATGATCCCTCCTGATATCACCGCAGCAAATACTACCAGAAGAAATACGGGGAGGGCACAAGTAGCCGATCCAATTGCGTAGGCGATACCAAATGCAAAAAAAGATAGCCATCCATTCCTGATCGGAACTCGAAGCGAGACCAGAAAAGATAATCTAACTTTGGCCAACCAAAGGACGCCGAGCACGATTAGTATCACTCCAACCACTATCGCCGCATGTGATAGATACTGACCGATCTGGACACCTGCAAATGAGACTATGGTGCCCACGGCCAGTAAAAATAGCATAAAGCCTAGGGACATTGCGCCACCCACTTTAGCTCCTTCTAGGTAGGAACGGTAAACTGAACCACTCTTAGTCTCGCGGCGACTAAGATGGTAGGTGATATAAGCCGGCAGCATCGCATAAGCGCAAGGGCTGAAGAAGGTGATAAGGCCAGCACCGAAGGCGAGCGAGAGGAGCGGGAAGTCGACCATAAAAGCAGCGGCCTACAGAATATTTTCAATTTCGGCCTCGAGCACGGAGGCTGGCGTAAGGCCAACGTTTTTGTACGCAATGTGCCCTAGCTTGTCGACGATGTATATGGTGGGGATAGCATTTAGCTCGTATGTGATTCCCACGCTGGACCCACTGGCGAATATCCAGTCTCTTCCGTAATCTATCTTGAACTGGCGTATCATCTCATCCGTTTCCGTCGGGTCCACGTCGATAGACATTATCACCACTGAAGCGCTATAATCTCCGAAGATTTGGCTGAGGTGTTCCATCTCCGTTATACATGGCGGACACCAGGTTGCCATGAGATCCAATATAACCACTTGCCCAGTATGATCTCCCAAGCTAGAAGTATTGCCGTCGATGTCAACCAAGATGAAGTCTGGAGCAATCTGACCCAGTTCTATGCCCACAGTATCGCTACCATTACCTAGTGTTCCTTCAACCGTGGCGAAATACCAAAATCCAGATATCGCCATAAGCAAAGCTGTCGAAATCGCTGCAACGGCAAAAATCTTCGCTCTAAAATGATTATTCAAATAAGAATTTTTCATTATTTTCCCACAGTTCAAACTTTTATCTGCGCTTGAATCTTTTTTAGATTTAATTCTTTTGTGACAATCCTAAGAGTTCGAACGTGGCGTCCCAGAGAAGTTTTTGCATTTCCCGATCATAAGATATTTTGGCTGTGGTTTTTTCTCTCAATTTTAAAAAGCACTTACCGGTCAAGTCCTTGACCTGGTCTGACGATGCCAAGTATACGATGGGATCAGCACCTTTTTTTGCGCTGATCTGAAATGGACGCGTCATACTAAACACCAAAGACAACAAGCGACTTCCACTGTTCTTTCCAAGGTTTGTCGCAACAAAACCAGGTTCAACTATATTCACAGTAACTCCAATGCTCTCCAAACGCTTAGCTAGTTCATAAGTATACATTACCAACATCAGTTTTGACTTAGCATATGTTTTCGCGGCTCCGTATTCCTTCTCGCTTTGAAGATCGTCGAAATCTATCTTTCCCCTTCCGTGCAATCCTGAGCCTAGATTGATCACCCTGGACGGAACACTAGATTTTAGCAATGGAAGCAGTTCGTGCGTAAGAAGAAAAGGAGCGAGGTAATTAACCGCCAAGGTTCGCTCAAATCCGTCTATTGTGATTTGTCTTTTACCGACGAAGGTTCCGGCATTGTTGATTAGCACATCAAGTCTATCGTACTTGTGCCTGAATTCATTAGCGAACTGTTTAATCGACTCCATTGAGGATATATCACAAATCATTAAATCGGCCGCGTGACTTACAGTCTTATTGATTATCACATTCAAGGCTTTTTCTCCACGTTCTCGATTTCGCACAACATTGACCACGGTTGCAGACATATTCGCTAAAGCTAAGGCTATTTCTTTCCCAATTCCTGAGCTGCTGCCAGTCACTATGCATACTTTACCTCTCATTTCATCCATACTATTCCCTACACTCAGCACTTAGATGACATAGTTTAACATTTATTTTTACCTCAGCGCGCTATTAGAATAAAGTGAATTGTTATTCAACATTGAATTTGTCTGTAAACTCTGTAACTACTTTACGATAGGAAAAGAATTCAATATTTACTTTTCTAAATCTACTCATTTTTGTTTTTTCGCGGAAATTTATCCTGATTTTTTTAGCAGCCTTTTTTAATATCGACTCCAAAACACTGACGGAGATAGGCACCACCAATACAATAAGAATATCTATTTCTATGCTTCTCGGGGTGTGAATGGCCCGAATATGCAAAGCGTCTCTTCTGCCCACCAATTTCCTCCGTTTAAGTTCTTTGATTAGTGGAACACGAACTGACCTGAGCAAATATTCCAAGTCTGTGGAAGTAAGATAGTCATAATCCGCTTTAAGCCATATTCTGCCATTATGTCTAACTGTAAATTTACCTTTTACCATCAAAGAGTCATCAAGGCGTTAATTTATTAAACTTACCATTGACGTTTTTGAGAAATTAAATTTATTTGGCCCAACGCAAACATGGACGTTTTTTTGCCAGTTCTTCAGTCCAGCCAGCTACAGCTTCACGTACTTGAACACATTATTGATTTTAACACACACGAGCTGCGCTTAGTGCAAACCGCTACGCATCGGTTGAGCCGACTCTATCTTAATGTAATAACTGTCCATGCCACCAAAAATATCGAAAACGCAGCACCCGCATAAAAAACAGCACTCATTCCCCAGATGCCAAAAATAACACTCATTATCAGCGGACCCAAGGTTATTCCAGACACTAGAAACGTTTCATCTGCACATACTAATGTAGCTCGGCGGATAATGGGCACCAACCTTATCAGAAATGCCATTCTACCTGCGTCGCTGAGACCAAATCCAACTCCAAAGATCACAGAAGGAATGAGAAACAACCAGAGATTGTCGACGAACGGAATAATAACCAATGCCACGGCATAGAGTAGAAATGCGACCTTTAGTATATTTTTTTCCGAATAAATTTTTGTTAATTTTCCCATTTGTGAAGACGTAAATGCAGCTGCGGCCGGCATGATCGTCATAACTATGCCGATTACGAGTGGAGATGCGCCAAATGAATTTCCAATTAGGAGTGGAAAATATGTCAGGAATACTCCACTGAAGATGATGAAGTTAAAGGCACCAATGGTTATGAGGCCAGCTATCTGGCTATTTTTAAGATTTCTTGATAAATTACTTAGATATTTCTTGAGGTGAGGCTTATTTTTTGGTTCAGGATTTTTCAAAGAAAATAAAACGATTAATCCAACTGGGATGGCAACCAAATAAAGGAGGAAGGGATAATGCCAACCCAGCATGGCCAGACCCCCACCGATTGCCGGAAAACTTGCTAGACCAATGTCAATTACGGCGACGTTGTAGCCAACGGCTGCAGAGCGCCTCTTGCCTGAGAAAATGTCGCCTATGATCGTGAAGGCGAGTGGCCACAGGGGAGCTATGCCCACCCCCTGAAAGAAACGCAGTATCAGTAACTGGTTAAAATCGGCGGCAAAAAAACTTGCCCCCCCTGCAAACCCAAAGAGCATCAATGAGGGAACCATAATATTCTTTCTGCCAAAACGATCCGCAAAAACACCTAGGATGGGATTAAACACGATGCCCGGAAAGGTGAATACTGAGATGAGCAGCCCAACTTCCTGAGATGTTATATTTAGTTCAGCTACTATACTTGGAAAAGCTGGAGTGATTACGCTTAGTCCCAAAACCGAAGTCAGACTAACTCCGAAAATAATCTGAAGATTGGTGTCCAAATAGATTGGTTTTTTTCCATCGTTTTTTATTGCCGATTTCATGGCTTATCATCTCTCTGGGTGGCTTAAACCTTTTTACAGAAATTATTAACAAATCCGACCATCGGTCCACTGAATTAACGCTAAATCTTACTAGGTCTTGAACTCAGCCTCTAAATCTGTGGTCGACGGAAAGGCCGACGCGGTGGACAAATAATCGCAAACAATCTTCAGTTAACTTTCTTCAGTGATTTTATGGCCCCTTTGATATCCGGAAGCTGTCCCAGCTTATATTTTTTAAAAAGGCTATTTTATGTTTTTTGCCGATAATTATATTGGTTCGCTTTAAAATGCCGTCCTTGACTCTGAATATTCCGTCCAGACTTGTAACAATAATTCGGCTCATTTAGAAATTACCTGAAATCGATTGGAAGTGACAAAGAACAAATGTTAAACGATTTGCGTTCTCTTTCCGCTGCCTGAGACTCTTCAACACAAGTGTTTTTGTACTTGGTAGGCGTGAAACTAACTCCCACTCTTGAAGAGATGGAATGGCATGCTAAACACGTAAAAAAGTAGCTATTTTTAATTTTTTCAAGCTAGGATTTTTCAACTAATCAAGTTAATTCTTGTCTTCTCTCCTCAAACATACGTCTTACAACTTGGACTAAATTATTCGGATCATCTACTATCCATCGGTATTCAATCAAGTGTTCGGCGTGAAGTATGTCGCGGGTGAATGGCGTTGGTACGGCAATACACCATGCCCCGGATGCTAGCGCGGCATTTACCCCTGCAGCCGAATCCTCAATAACCAAACATTCAGCAGGGTGCGCGCCCAGATTCTTTATGGCCAATTTATATATCTCTGGATCCGGCTTGCCCTTCTTCACATCCTCACGCGTGACCACAACTTCGAAAGCATCTTTCAGATCGATCGCCTCAAGCACGCGCTGCACCGCGTCCTTGCGAGACATAGTGACCAGAGCCATGCTGCATCCATAACGACGGGCCTCATCCAAAAGGGAAATGTTGTATGGTATTCGACTCTGGCGTAGAACTTCGGGGTCAGACACAATTGCCTCGTAGATTCTTAGCCTCATTTGCAGGAATGCCTGCCAAGGAGCGCTGACCCCGAATTCGGCCATACGCGGCTTGGCCGCTTCCTCAAGGTCAAACTTCCGGAATAAAGCTTTGGCCATTTCCTCGCGTTCGGTTCCTACCACTTCCTTGTAGGACTCGATGACCTCCTCCTCAACTGTAGAAGGCGACATTTTACTAGCGGCGCGAGCATAGGACAAGGCCTTGAGTTTTTCCGTCGCCACAAGCACTCCGTCCATGTCAAAAATCATTGCCCTGATCACGAAAGACTACCTATTGCGTTCATATTCCCAGCTCCATGAAAACAACACCTATTCTTATCTCGATTTCACCTAAAACCCCAGCGGTTCCCCCGTGAATTTGGTCTCTTGCGGCGCGACGCTGACAAGTATCCAGATAAGTTAAAGAGACGTACCGAAAAGCTGATTTGGTGGTTTTAACCAGTTAAGATGGAAACTAAGCTTTAAGGCTGTGACCTAATGCCAAAATGGATCGATGAAAAGGTTTTACAACTCTATTTTAAAGAAAATTGCTCCCATTACATGCTTAGGATGGGCGACGAGGGAAAATCCATCGAGGGTTGCAGTTTTAATCCCGAGGGATTTGATAATTTTCCCGATTTAATTTGCACCATCGACGGCAAACCGACTCCTGCCGAGGTAGAGTGGTTATCGAGCCGTTATGATCACGATGCTAAGAATCCCAGGAGACACGGTGATTTTGTCAAGAGGGGCGGTTTTCTCGTGGTGTTCAACAAAGATGTGGAAATTTGTAACTTACGGCAAATCCCTGTCAATCAAAAACATTTCAAGAAGTGGTTCAAGACAAACGCCGGCAAGATTTTCTACGAGACTGTCAAAAGTTTCCATGAGGAGACAGTATTTAAACGGAAATACCAAAAAATCTGGGTCGTTTTTGTAACAAGGGAGATGGTGAAGAACCTCGAAGTGGGACTCAAAAAAGGAATTTGGGGTTTTACGGAGGGAAGATTCAATCAAGCACCCCAGATAAGTGGATTTCAAAAAAATGATTTAATCATTTTCTTTGGTCCTATTTCCAACGGGCCCCCTTATTTCACCCCAAGGCTATCGGAAACGAGATTTTACCGGCTGATCAAAAAAAATCCCAGTATGGCGATCAAGAATATCTCGGCTTTCAGAGTAAGGAAGAATTACTGGAACGAGAAAACTGTCGCTCAGGCGAAAAAACGTCGATTTGGAGTTGTTTGGCCAGACGAAAACTTGAAGAATGAGAAATATCCACACAGGTTTAAGTTCTATAGATATGAAATAGTGAATTTTTCTGACGTTCAGTTGAGTAGAATGAGTTTCACCACCATCAGCTCTCTGAGAAAATTTATGAAAAGTTCGCCACACGAGTTAACCCACCCTCACTTTATGGAACTTCTGATCCAGTTCGCTATCCCCAGCAGATAGATATAAGGAGATGACTACCAGTGTCTGATTCTTATCCCCGTCCTAAGATGATTTACAAATCGCCATCGTTTTTTATACTGAAGTAGTGAATTCCTAGCGATACACTTAATATTTAGTCCGTAACCTCTATCGTTTTACTCTCCGCGAAAGAACCCATTCGATTGACCAAAACTTCAACCAAGCTGCCTCTATCATTGTAAAGCCATATAGCAAAGTGGTCGAAGCCGTCGTAAATTACATGAAATATTGATATTCCTTTTTTCAAGGTGAACACATCAGTCGCTTTATTGCCGGTTCCCTCGAACGCTATTATTTCCAGGATCGGAGGTGGAGTGGTCGTGGATATCGTCAGGGACACGGTTGGGGTTGTGGTAGACGTTGACTCTGGAGCAGGCTAAGTTACTATGAAAAACGTAGCGATTATTATAACAATGACTACAAGTAATCCAACTATCATCTTCTTCAACATCCAACATTGAATATCTCTGCTGTTAATTAGTATGTGTTTGAGTTCGAGTGTTTGGTGATTCGTCAAGTTATAAAGCGAAATGGCGCCGGGGGGGAGATTTGAACTCCCGAGGCCCGAAGGGCCACACGCTCTCAAGGCGTGCGCCTTAAACCTGACTTGGCTACCCCGGCCGAATCACTACTCTACCCGGAGTAGGTTAAGATTTTTCCTTATTAATAAAATTTTGGCGCTATTACTATTTCTTTGTCTTGATTAAGAAGAACCCTACGGCAACTAACATCCACGCTACCCATATTACGAAAACGCCCACCATGATAATGGTCAAACATGCCCCTATCAACATCACCAATCCTGCAGTGTCGAACAAGTCCACCCTGGTCTTGGTGGAAATGATTCTCAACGACCTTCTGAAGAAGATGGCCGAAACGATGGAAAAGATGAGGAACACCACCACTATGGGTACGATAAGTGCCAGGATAGGATTCCATAGAACTCCCGGTTTGGTCAAGCTGCTAAATGCCAGTGCGTGTTTGTCCAAGCTGGTTACATCGGTTAAAGCGATCCCCTTCATAGACAACACGGATAATAATCTCGCCACCATCGCGGCTATAGTCACAACCACCCCCACTACGCCCACTATGACCCCGTAAAGAGCGTTTTTGAAGATGCTCGCGTCGCGATAGTGATTCGACAGCTTCTTCAAAGCTATTAGCACCAATACCCAACCTATTATGCCTATCAGAACAGGGAATAATCCAAGCCCCAGACTGGTGATCGAGATCAAAATAGGGGCGATCACGATCAAAATAGATCCTATAACTCCTAGATTTTTGATTGAGTTCAGATCCATTTTACCGCATGATATTTTAGTTAATAACAAATAAATGTTTCTGTCGGAGGAATGGACTTAAAAATTCGGGACGCCCATACCGAGAAACATGAAATGAGAGAACTTATTAGGTGTAACTGATGTACATACGCATTCCTGGGGAGCGAATCGGAGTGGCGATCGGCCCCAACGGAGAGACCAAGCACGAGATCGAAAGACAGACCAACACCAAGCTGTTTTTCGACACCGAAAACTTCAGCGTCAAGGTGGAAGCCGGCAACGACCCGATCGGAGCACTAAAGGCCCAGGAGATCATGAAGGCCATAGCCAGGGGTTTCAGCTCCAGACGCGCGCTCAGGCTGCTGGACGACGACCAGTATTTGGATATCATCGACATCACTGATTTCGCCGGAGATTCCGGACGCGCCATGTTAAGGCTCAGAGGCAGGCTGATAGGGGAAAAGGGTAGGACTAGAGAGATCATGGAACGGACAACAGAGACCTGTATCTCTGTCTACGGCAAAACCGTTGCCGCTATCGGGACGGCCGAGCAGCTGGTGGTGTTCCGAGAGGCCATCGGTATGCTCCTTGGTGGCGCAATGCACTCGACTGTTTACCGGTTTCTGGAACGAAAGCGCCGGCAGTTGAAGGCCAAGCCGTTTCCATGGTTATGAATGGCGCTTTCTTGAGTTATTTCGAGAGAAAAAGGCCGAATAGTTAATATAATATCAATAATAACTATATTATTATGAGTAATGTGAATAATGTGAGTAAAGCGAGTAAAGTTACTCTCAAGGTCGAAGACACCACACACAGGAAACTGCTGGAAGTGGTGTCAAAATTACAGCTCAAGAGGGGTAGAAGGATCACCATAAACGAGGCGATCAAGGAGTTGATAAATAATGCCAAAAAATAGGGAAGGCACCGCATCATGAAGATGGTCGCTGACGAACTTTTCGGTGAGTTCAGGGAGCACAGCGTCAGCGAATTCTTCCGTAGGAACGCATCCATGCTGGGGTACACAGGCAAGATCAGGTCGCTTACCACAATAGTCCATGAAGGGATCACCAATTCCATCGACGCCGCGGAGGCGGCTGGGATCCTACCCACGATCGACATCAGCATCAAACGAGTCAACGATGATCCGGAGCACCTCAAGATCGTGGTCGAGGACAACGCCTCTGGCATACCGGAGCAGTACATCCCTGACGTCTTCGGAAAGATGCTAGCGGGCACTAAGCTACACCGCACCACCCAGCAGCGCGGACAGCAGGGGATCGGTGTCAGCGGAGCGACCATGTTCGGACAGATAACCTCAGGCAGGCCGACCACGGTCATGACCTCAACCGGCAACGGTGAGGTGATCCGTGAGGACGTGATGATAGACGTGGATAAGAACGAGGGCAAGGTCTTGCGCAGGGAGAAACTGAAGGGGAAATGGAGGGGCACCAGGGTAGAGATTGAAGCCAAGGACGTGGTCTATATGCGCTCCCGCTACGGTCCCTTCAACTACATCAGGATGACGGCCATAACCAACCCCCACGCCCGCATCAGCTTCGTAGAGCCGGACGGAGTGCTCACCATCTTCGAGAACTCCACCACCAAGATCCCCGAACGGCCTAAACCCATGCCGCTGCATCCCTGGGGGATAATGTCCGACGACTTGCTGGTGCTGGCGAGGCACACCAAGGCCAGGTCTGTTTCCAGTTTACTCTCCAACGAGTTGTCGCGCGTCAGCAAGCGGAAGGCCATGGAGGTCTGCGGACTGGCGAAGGTGAAACCTAACAATACACCTTCCACATTGACCTGGGAGCAGGCCGAGCGCATAGTCTCCTCTTTTAAGCATGTCAAGCTCATGGCGCCCCCCACATCGGGTCTTAGGCCGATAGACAAGACCGACCTGGAGAACGGCATGCGCCAGATCCTGAATCCCGAGTTCCTGCACACCATCACCCGACCGCCGAAAGTCTACCGCGGCGGTTTGCCATTCATAGTGGAGGTGGGTATAGCGTACGGAGGCAATTCCGGCAAGTCGGTGGGGGGAAGGTTGGATAACGAGGGAATGGATAACGATACCGGCGTGGATCTAATCAGGTTTGCCAACCGCGCACCGCTGATTTTCGACCAAGGCGGATGCGCCATAACTGCCTCCGTGCGTAGCGTCGACTGGAGACGCTACGGGGTGGATGTGGACTCATCACCCCTAACACTCTTGGTAAACGTTTCATCCGCCTACGTGCCTTACGCCTCAACGGGCAAGCAGTCCATCGCAGACGGGACCGAGATCATCGGCGAAATCAGGATGGCGATAATGGAGGCGGCCAGAGAGGTGAAGAAGTTCCTATTCAAAAGGATCAGAGCCAAGGAGAAGAAGGAGCGAGCCGGGGTGTTCGAGCAGTATCTCCCGGTCATCGCCCAGAAGGCGTCCAAGCTGGCCATGGTCAAGGAGCCCGACATCAAGGCCCTGTTGAAGAAAGCCACCGGTGAGGAGCATGCCTAAGAAGAAGGCCCACACGCAGGAGCAGCACAGAAAGAAGGCGCTGGAGGATCTTACCCAGCTGGGGCATGAAGTGGTGGAGGACATCCGCAACGCCCGGCCTCCCAAGCTGAAGATACCGTCTCGGAGCACCACCAACATCATCTACGACAAGAAGAACCGCTACTTCGTCCTAGGGCCAAAGTTCGGCATCCGGTCGGCAGGGAGCATGTCGCAGGTGAAGAAGGTAGCCCAGCTGCTCACCGCGGCGGACTTCGCCAAGGACCTCATCCAGAGCGGAAAGTTCGCCACCTTAAGGGAGATGTATTACACGGCGGAGGGCTGGGAGGCAGGTCCATTCAACGAGCAGAGTGAGTCTGACGCCATCGTAGAGGACCTAGAGTCTACCTTCGGTCTGAAGAGGGAAAATTTGGGATTGACTCCTGAAGAGGATGGGGCTGCGGTTTTTGGTCAATTAGTCGTGCGCGAGGGAAATGTGAAAATCGACGCCACCAAGTCGGGAAGGGGTGGATACACCATCCCGCCAACCATCGACGATGTAGATTTCACCAGATGCAATGCCAAGATGGTGATCGCTGTGGAGACCATGGGTATGTACCACAGGCTGGTACAGGAAAAGGCCTGGAAGAAGTTCGATTCTCTAATTGTTGGACTGAAGGGGCAAGCGGCCCGTGCCACTAGAAGGTTTTTGAAGCGAGTCAACGAGGAGCTTGGTCTTCCTATTTATCTCAACTGCGACGGCGATCCGTTCGGCTTCCACATCGCCATGGTCATCATCTCGGGCAGCGCCAAGCTGGCCTACATCAATCATGAACTCGCGGTGCCGGACGCCAAGTACATCGGCGTGTCGGCCAGCGACATCGTCAACTACAAGCTGCCCACGGATAAGCTGCGGGATCTGGACGTCAACCGCCTGAAGCAGCTGGCTAGGGACCCGCGCTACAACACAAAATTCTGGCAGGATGAGATCAAGAAGATGTTGGAGATAGGCAAGAAAGCGGAGCAGCAGGCCTTTGCCAGGTACGGGCTGGCCTACGTGGTCAACGAGTACTTGCCGGCCAAGCTTAATGAAGTCGAGGGGCAGAAGTTCTTGGGTAAAAAGTGAATTATTTATCGATAGATTTTTTCGGATAAAATAACCTTACTCATGAAATACTGTACGAACAAATAGACGGTTCTCAAATCCAAGATTCTTACAAAAAGGTCATGATAAGTATAGAAAACGAATATAAAAAACTCGCAAATTTATAAGTTGGAAAGTAGCTTTGAAAAAGAAATTAGAGTAGGTATCCTCTACCATTACAAATAATGAGGGGCACCATCGAACCAAACTGCAAATAACACCCATTCCGAGCTATTCAATCCTGCTTTTTCGCCTAATGTAATAAGCCGTATAGCCTCAAAAACTAAAGTGGGGAATGATATGACAACCAATCTTTTCGAGGCCGCCGCGATTGGGTCCTGTGTAGTGGCGATGGTGCACAGCTACAAAGTCGGTGGTCTGAAACGAACGTTGTTTCTTTTCAGCCTGCCATTTTTCGCGGGCTGGGTGATGGAGGCGCTTTACATGTGGTCGTTACGTGGATTCTTCTACCCCGCCGAGAACTACGCGCTCTGGCTTCCCGGAGGATTCCCCGTTGCTATCGCCTGCGGGTGGGTGATAGCCGTCTACGCTGGTTTCATGGCCATGCGGCGATTCCGATCAATCAAGCTCGGCGTGCTCGCCGGGGTAGGGATCGATGCAGTACTCGAACCTCTTGCCCTCTACTTTAACCTCTGGACTTGGACATCATCAAATCCGTTGCAGCAGATAACCTACTTCGGAGCACCAATGATAAACGCCCTAGTCTGGCCGCTGTTCGTCTCCTCAATGCTATTAATATTGAGGTCGGGAAAACTCTATCAACTGAAAAACGAGTGGCGAATGGTCCAACCAACCATCTCCAACCCAGCTGCGAAAATAGCGTGACTCCAAGTGCCCTATTTTTTCCTTAAACTAATCTGTTCCATCTCAATTTATTTATCGCCTTCAAGAGTCGGTCGAATACTACTGTAGCCTGCCTCACGAAATGGACGCAAACATCCCCTGAAAACAAAGGGCAGCAAAAATAATGAATGATATGTTCATGCTGCTCAAGAAAATTGGGTAGTATTCGGGCATGATTTAAACACTGCCGATTAAAATCGCAAACTCCAGCTCCCATGCAACACCGAGATCGTTCAGCCGGGGTGTCGACTTTTGAATCCACTGCGCAATGAAATCGCGATGCTTATTGTGATGCCATCTCGAAAGACGCCAGTCTGATTTTCCAAAATTAGCAGATACGTTCTACGTACCTTCGGAGGCCAACCGTCTTTTGAGGAAAGGCAATTTTTAGGGTGCAAATTTGGGGTGGTGGTCCCGAATCGAAGACATCACATCCATGAGTCTTGATAATAGAATTTTCGCTTTTTATATAATTCGCAGAAATCTAGAAATCTTCCCGTCATGTTTCAAGAGACGATAACACACCGACACTGTTTTTTATCCTATGTTATCAACCTACACGTATGCAATTGGGATACTATGGATAAGATAACAACACACACCATCCAAAGCATGAAGGAGACCGGTGAGCGCGTGGTGATGGTTGCCGCTTACGACCACGCCACCGCCCGCATGGTGGACAATGCAGAAGTGGACGCCGTGTTAGTCGGTGACTCCCTCGCCAACGTGATGCTGGGCTACAAGAACACACTATCTGTAACGGTGGACGAAATGCTCCACCACACAAAAGCTGTTTCCCGCGGCGTGAAACGGGTCCTAGTGGTGGGAGACATGCCTTTCATGTCATATCAAGCGAGCACGGAGGAAGCCATCAGAAACGCCGGTCGTTTTTTAAAAGAAGGGCACGCGGAGGCCGTGAAGGTCGAAGGCGGTCGCAGAATGATCAAGAAGATTGAATTCATAATCGATTCAGGTATACCGGTCATGGGGCACCTGGGACTGACGCCACAGTGGATCCATCAGATCGGCGGGTTCCGGGTCCGGGGCAGGACCGAGTCCTCCGCCCGCAATATCCTGGAGGACGCGAGAAGGCTGGAACGCGCCGGAGTATTCAGCCTAGTCTTGGAGTGCATGCCCTGGCAGTTGGCAAAGTTGATCACCGAGAAAATCGATATCCCAACTATAGGAATCGGCGCAGGCCCCTATTGCGACGGTCAAGTTCTGGTGATTCATGACCTGCTTGGCTTGACCGGCCCCAACGTCCCCAAGTTCGCAAAGCGGTACGCCAAAATGGACGATGATGTCAAGAAAGCTTTGGATGCATTCAAGCGGGACGTCAGGTCGGGAAAATTCCCCACGTTGGCACAAAGCTACGAGATGCCGCCCGAAGAGATGCGAAAGCTCATCAGAGGGTTCAGAAAGAGGCGCTAAAGCCAGTAAACAGCAATATTTAAACCTTCGAAAAACACGTTAAAACAACGAAACGGAGGTGTAATAAATGGCTTATGTTGTGAAGTCTGCCATAAGAAACATGATGAAGGGAATGAGGGCAAGCAACGATTTTTTCAAAGCTCTGGACAGTGAAGTAGCTGCGAACGTCAAGAAGGCAATATCCCGAGCGAAGGGGAATGGCAGAAAGACCTTAAGGGGAGTAGACCTTTAAACTTAAATAAAAATTTTTGTGGTAGTGGCCAAAAGTTACTGCCACACCTTTGATTTTTAGCTCTTAACCCTTTCTATTTTTCTTCTGCCCAGCGCCTGCACATACTCAATCTCTGACCCCTCGCTGACATCCCCACGGAAGTAGACGGGTATGGGCAACTCGAAGGTCTCGTAAGTGATGAGATCCATCAGCTGGGCGTTATTAGAAACGATGGCAAGGACCTGGGCGCTGCCTCGCTCGATAATCGGGACCTCGACCTTAGCGCTGGTCGGCCTCACGATTGAGCGCTTTTGGGAATCGAACAGTCCAATGGCATCGATCTTGGCCTTAGCGTGCCCGTGCTTCCCAGGCGCAGAAGTTGAAAACCCGACAATGCGGCACGGCTCATCGTCGACCACGATAAAACGACCTTCTTTGAGCTTTCCTACTTCATACACATCTTTCATATAATCCCCTTGTATTTTCCACCTAATGCTTAAAAACTTGGCGCAAAATTAGCACAATGGAAGATGAGAAGTGAAAACTTGCGGATTGGAATCATAGCTCGCCATGACGCCACTGCCTTAGGTATGGTGCGCAGGGTGATGAGGCTGTTAAAAGGACAGGAAATAATTCTGGAGCCAGGTCTGGCCAAGGCGCTGAAAAAACGACCGGGAACGCTACCGGACCTGAGAAATGCAGATGCAGTCATCACCGTAGGAGGCGACGGCACTGTCCTATTGGCCCAGCAATTGGCCCCCAACGTTACCATATTCGGCATCAACCTTGGCGGCCGTGGTTTCCTGGCCGACATCGAACCGAACGAGGTACAAACCTACCTCAATGTTCTCCTCGGACGTGGGTTTAAGCACATTGAACGCCAGATGCTGGCGGGCTCGGCCAATGGAAAACAATTACCACACGCGCTCAACGACGTGGTGGTATCTTCGGCCAATCCAGGAAAAACCGTCGACCTGAAAGTGACCATCGACGGCAACACGGCCATGGATGTACGCTGCGACGGCGTAATCTTGGCCACCACAACCGGAAGCACAGCATACGCTTACGCAGCTGGAGGGCCGGCGATAGATCCACGGATAGATGCCATACTGGTGGTACCCATCTGCCCTGCTCATCCAACGCCCCACCCCATCGTCGCTCCAGCCGAAAGCCGCGTAGCCGTAGAAACAACCCATCCTAGAAGGGACGCACTGGTTGTGGTGGACGGAATCCCGAGAGCCAATATCAAGAACTGTGGCAGGGTCGAAGTGAAAAAATCAGGTGCGCCGGCCCGCTTCTGCAGGTGCGCGGAATTCTACCGCAAGACAAGGGAGAAGCTCTAGTGACACGAAAGACCATGGTTCTGGACACCTCCGCAGTCATCGCGGGTCTATCTCCGGGACTTTTGGACGCAAATCAGGTAACGGTGAAGGAGGTGCTAGATGAAGCTAGAGATCTCTACTCCAAGCTTAAGTTCGAGACCGCGGTGTTGACAGGAAAGATCTTGATTTCGGAACCGTCCAAGATTTCCCTTGGCGAAGTTCGCAATAAAGTGGACCAGACGGGCGACACCGTTTCAAATACTGATATCAAGCTGCTCGCCGTCGCGTTGGACCTCAAGAACAAGGAGTCGGAGCTGGTAACCGACGACTACGCCATGCAGAACTTGGCCAGCTTGTTAGAAATCCCCTACCGACGGGTGGTGATGCCTGGGATCAAAGAGGTGTTGCGCTGGGAGGCGGTTTGTCCAGCCTGCGGAGGAAACTATCCACCCAACACATCCAGGTGCCTGATCTGCGACTCTCAGCTGGTGAGGAGACCAAAGAGGTAGGGCTTTAAAAAAGTAGGCAGATATACGAGAGAAGGTGACCTTTTGGAAGTTTTTGCGCTGGCCATAATTGGTGGGGGAAAGGAACAAGAGGCCTTCAAAATTTTGAAAAATAACGCTAAATGTATCGCCGATGTGGTAAAGAAGTTCGAGGAACTGATAGTGGCTTACTTCTCGGAGAAAGATTTCGTACTAGCGCAGAAGCTTGGAAGGGAGCTCTCGGAGTTGGAAACCACGGCCGACGATGGGAGGAGAGATTTCATGAGCATGCTCGCTAAGGGTGCTTTCCTGCCGGCATTTCGCGGAAACTTGGCCGGGCTAGCCGAGGGGTTGGACAAGGTCGCTGACACGACGGAGGGGACCGTGCGCGCCATCCTACTGAGGGAGCATCTCTTGACAGCCATAAAAAAAGCGGAGAAGAAGAACAAGGAGATAAGGGAGTGGAAACTCATAGTCGTCGACATGGCCAAAAGAACAACTCAGACGGTCGAAGTCCTTCAAGAGGCCATCAACGCGCTGACGACCGATATTGAAATTGCGCTGACAAAAGCCAACGAAGTCGATATCCTGGAGCACGAAGTTGATCTCATCGAAGAGAGGCTGTTGAATGACCTGTACGGGTTTGAGAAACTCTTCGACCCGCTGAGTGTCGTCCAGCTCGCCGATGTCATCCGGAGGTTAGGCAACATAAGCGATCGGGCCGAAGACATGAGCGATTACATAGCCATAGTGACTTTTACCCTGACGGCTTGATTTTACAATTATCATTTTCGGCTGAAAATAACCGTGAATTAAGAAATCACGACAAGCCCAGTAGCAGCCAGCCGATTCCAAATGAAAACACCAGAGCCACGATGGGAGCCAATATCAATGCCACACTTATCTGAACGAGCTTCCTCCTGCTCACCGTGGAGGCGCCCTTCAACAACCCCGCCCCGGCTATGCCACCGATGATGGCCTCCGAGGTGGACACCGGTATGCCGAACTGAACGAACGACCAGACCGTCAGCGCTGCTCCAAACTGGGCGGCGAATGCAAGGATGGGATCGACGCTTACTATTCCCGAACCTACCGTCAGTATTACCCTACGGCTGAAGGTAACTGCTCCGACCGCCAAGGCAACGGCACCGAAGACGGCGATGATTTGGGAGGAGCCGCCAAAGAAAGCGAAGATAACACCGGCGGACGCACCCACATCGTTAGCACCGAGAACATAGGCGCTGTAGGCGGACGCCACCAAAATCATCCCTCTCAAAACACGATCGAATAGCACCACGTTTTTTATCCGCCGCAGAGACATGCTCACGGCTTTGAAAACGACGAATGCCATACTGGCCGCAATCATCGGGTTCAACACCCATGAGAAAGCGATGAGACCAAGCCTCTCATACTGGATGACCACACCCAGCTCTGGCCGCATCACAGTTATCAGAACCCCGGCGCCGATCACCGAGCCTACGGTGGACAAAGAAACCGACATGGGGATGCCACGCCAGGTTGATATGAACATCCACAACCCTACGGCGATCAGACTGGCGACGGCTACAAGCGGTACGGCAGAAAGCGGGTTCACGCCTACCTGGCCCGGAAGTATGATTCCCTCGCCGACGGTTCTCATATTTTTCCACCCCTCTAGGAGCGCGCCCAAAATGACAAAGACTATCACTATTGAGATAGCTCTGCGAAAAGACAGGACCTGACCGCCTATCGATACCCCGACGCAGTTGGCGGCATTATTTGCGCCTATATTCCAAGCTACGAAAAATCCGGCAACCAGCACGATGATCTCTATCAATTCACGCACCCAAGCAAATTATCGCGAACAAGTAAAAATAAATTTTAGTTGATGAAGCCTGGTCAAGTTCTACGCATTTTGCTCGCGATGTACTTGCCCGATTCAATACCGGAAAAAATTATCGCCGTGAAGACTATGGCCACCAGCCAGTCGGAGGCTCCTGGATAGGTCACGTCGAATACCCCGTGAAGCTGAGGAGTGAACATCACAATCAGCTGGAGCAACAGGGAGGAGCCTATAGCCAGCCAGAGGAACTTGTTCTTGAACACACCCACCTTGAAAACCGAATGTTTCAGAGAGCGGGCAGACAGAGCGATTCCCAGCTCGATCAAAATTATGGCCGTGAACAACTGTGTGCGTGCCGCGGTTATGCTGCCGCCAAACGCGGTGAAGAAGTATGCCACCAGCAGGAGCGCGGTCGTCAGTATCGGGACCACTGCCAGATAGATCTTCACGTCCTTGGTGAACACGCTCTCCTTAGGATCCCTCGGCTTTCTCTCCATCAGATCCGGATCGCCCGGATCCACGCCTAATGCTATCGCCGGCAACCCGTCCGTGGTCAAATTTATCCAGAGGATCTGGATAGTGGTAAGCGCCAGTGCCGCCTGCGGGGTCGGGCTGAGCATCATGATGCTGGTCAGCACCAGTATCTCCATGATGTTGCACTGAAGCAGGTAGGTAAGATATTTTTTGATGTTGCCCCAAATCTCGCGGCCTTCCTTCACTGCCTTGACGATGGAAGCAAAATTGTCATCGGTTAGCACCATGTCGGAGGCCTCCTTGGTCACCTCAGTTCCGGTGATGCCCATCGCCACGCCGATATTTGCCATTTTAAGAGCCGGAGCGTCGTTAACCCCATCCCCGGTCATGGCGCAAACTTCACCCCGGGCCTTGAATGCCTTCACTATCTTGACCTTGTGTTCGGGAGAAACCCGAGCATAAACGGCGATATCTTCAACTATCTTTGTGAAATCCTCATCGCTGATCTTGTCCAATTCTTCCCAAGTCAAAACCTTGTTCGCCCCTTTTCCACTCATGAGGCCACACTCTTTCGCCACGGCCACAGCGGTCGATTTATGGTCGCCTGTGATCATGACGACCTTGATCCCGGCTTTTTTACAGAGCTTGATCGCATCCTTGACCTCCTCCCGCGGGGGGTCGATCATTCCAATCATGCCGAGGAACACAAAGTCCGTCTCATCCTTTTCACTGAACGAGGTCCTTTTCTTGGGAAAATATCTGAATGCAATGCCCAAGTTTCTCAATGCCTTGCCGGCCATGATCTCGTTTAACTTCATGAGTTCCTTGCGGTCTTTTTCGGACAACCCGCGCACTTTTCCATTGGAATAAATCTTGGTACAATATCCCAAGACCACTTCGGGCGCACCCTTCATGTAGGCCGCTCTACCCTTTGCTGTCTTGTGTACTGTGGTCATACGTTTTCTCTCGGAGGAGAAGGGAATCTCTGCGACGCGTGGCTCTTTTTGCTCCACCTCAACCTTCTGCCGTCCAACCTTGGCCGCCACCGTCAGCAGAGCCCCCTCCGTGGGATCTCCATTAACTATCCACTTTTCTTCCACTTTCTCCAGTCTCGAGTCGTTACATAGAGTAGCGGCTTTTAGAATAGTGTGAAGCTCTCCCTCTTTCTCGAGTTCGAGTTTTTTATTTTTAAAGTAAAATTCCCCCCGCGGTTCGTACCCAACTCCAGAGACCTTAACCGTTCTGCCGTTTACGTAAACTTCCTGAACAGTCATCTCGCCCTTGGTCATGGTCCCAGTTTTGTCCACGCAGATAACGCTAGTGCTTCCCAGCGTCTCAACTGCCGGAAGCCTCCTGACTATGGAGTTCACTTTGGCCATGCGCCGCATCCCTACGGAGAGAGCACCGGTCACAACCGCGGGCAATGCCTCCGGGACCGCCGCCACCGCGAGGCTCACCCCCCATAAAAACATCAATAGGATAGGATATCCCCTAGAGATACCTAAAAACGCTACCATGACACAAACGACGACGGATATGCCCCCAAGCCATTTTCCGACATTCGACATCCTGCTTTCTAGAGGTGTTACTTCGCTATGGGTAATTTGAACCAGTTCGGCAATTTTACCGAGTTCGGTGTTCATGCCCGTCGCCGTGGCCACCGCCCTGCCACGACCGTAAACGACAGCCGTCCCGGCATAAACCATATTCTTCCTGTCAGAGACTGGAGTTTCCTCCAGAACAGGATTTGTATACTTCTCCACCGGAATTGACTCTCCGGTCAGCGACGATTCGTCGGTCTTTATATTGACGGATTCGATCAGCCTGGCGTCAGCCACGACCCTATCACCCGTAGAAAGCAAGATGATGTCACCAGGTACCACCTCTTGGACCTGAATTTGCACTTCCTTGCCATCGCGCATGACGAAGGTCGTCGGGGCGGTCATCCTCTTCAGGGCATCCAAGACCCTCTCCGCCCGATATTCTTGGGAAAACCCCAGAAAGGCAGTAACCACGACTATCGACACAATAACCAAAGCGTCATAGACCTCGCCCAGGATGAGCGAAAGTCCTGTGGCAATCAATAATATAATGATCAATATATTCTTGAACTGATGAAGGAAGAGCAAAGCCGGAGACTTTCTTTTCTCCTCCTTCAGCTCGTTCGGGCCAACCTCCAGTAGGAGTTTTTGTGCGTCCTCGCTGCTCAAGCCTCCTTCCTTGACATTTAAGGCTGATAGAACCTCTCCGGCCTTTAAGCTGTGCCAATGTTTCATTTGCTTCAGCCCTCCACCTGAATACACGAGTATTATTGTATATTTTGCTATCGAATCTTAAATCCACCGCGAGC
>CAYFIY010000003.1:38127-55925 GCA_964343275.1 Hadarchaeota archaeon (SeqCode) | reverse complement strand
TGATATGAAGAACACCCCTACTTTTAATTCCTTTTGACCTCATAAATCCCACCTGTATATTTCCCACTTTATTCCCACTACAAGGTATTTTAACCTATCGGTAACACTGAAGGTTGATAAATTCTATTTTATTCCCATTGCGCGGAAGATATCCCAGCCTTTACCTTTAAAAGCGAATTCTTAATCTGCGCTACGGTGGCTTTCCCTGGGTTGCAATTCACTTCCCAAACAGCCGCCTCACCCCTGCACGACGAGTGGGAGTTGGTGCTCACCAGATCGACGCCAAGCTTAGCCAGAGCTCGTGCCACATGGGCCAGCGAACCAGGCGAATCTGCAAGCGATATTTTAAGATGTAGAAGTCTTTTCTCGTGGGCTGGCTCGATCCTTACGGCGTTATCACCATCAAGCTCCAGAATGACCTTTTCTCCCTCCTGTAGGTTCAACACATCCCTCATGGACTGTGGAATCAGCACCCTTCCCTTTTTATCGACGCTAGAGACGTTTTTTCCAGGCACGAAATCAACAGCATATCTAGTTTAAGAGCTTCATATAAGAAATTGGAACATCAATTATAAATCTCTTATACTTAGCTTAATCGATCATTCCAGTTCACCGCTTTGGTTCAAATAATCAATCCTCAAATATTATCACTTTCGCCAACTCGATGCTGAACGCTGCCCACGACAAAACCTATATTATCAATCACAGCCTTCTTAAAAGAAGACATAAACGTTTTCTGGGCGATAAGATGAAAAACATCATCAGTAAGTTAAAGGCCAGAAAGATCCTGGACAGCCGGGGCAACCCCACCATAGAGGTGGAAGTAGGAATTGCAGGCGGAAAGCCCGAGCTGATCTATGGTAGGGCAGCGGCGCCGAGCGGAGCAAGCAGGGGAAAATCCGAGGTAGTTGACTTTCCCGATGGTGGCGTGGATGCGGCCATCGAGAAGGTGGAGAAGCTGTTGCCGGGACTTACCGGAATCGATGCCTTCGATCAGGAGAAAATCGATATCACCCTTCGAGAGATGGATGGAACTCCCAACCTCGCTGAAATCGGGGGGAACACCACGGTTGCGATTTCCATGGCGGCAGCCAAAGCAGCGGCGGCGGCTAAAGGATTACCATTATTCCAATACTTGGGCGGCGAGCGAGCGTACGAGCTCCCCTGTCCACTGGGAAATATCATCGGGGGAGGAAAACATGCCGGTAGAATCGCCCCCGACATCCAGGAAATCCTAGTGGTGGCGGTCGGGGCCAAGAACTTTTTGGACGCCTTCATCGCCAACACTAAAGTTCACAAGAAAGTCAGGAAATTGGTCGGGCAAGTCGACAAAACTTTCACCGGAGGAAAGGGCGACGAGGGAGCCTGGGCTCCGAACATGGAAAACGAGGTTGCGATTGATCTGGTAAAGAAGGCCTGCGAGGAAATCGGTGGTGAGGTGGATTTCGAGATTAAGCCGGCCCTCGACGTAGCGGCGAGCAGTTTCTACAACGAGGAAAAGGATAATTATATTTACAATCGTGATAGCATGACGAGAGACCGAGGAGAACAGCTGGACTTCATCGCCAGCCTCATCAAAAAATACGATCTTTTTTACGTAGAGGACCCCATTCAGGAGGAGGACTTTGAGGGCTTCGCTGAGTTAACCGAGAAATTCGGTGGGGATTGCCTCATCTGCGGCGACGACCTCTTCGTAACTAACGTGGAAAGGATCGCGAAGGGAATCGAATCCAAGTCCGCGAACGCCGTGCTGATAAAACCAAACCAGATAGGGACTCTCACGGACACTCTCAGGGCCGTGGAGCTGGCAAAAAAGAACAAATACACGCCGGTCATGTCCCACCGCTCCGGTGAAACTCCGGACGAGACCATCGCCCACCTGACGGTAGCTTGGGGCTGCCCGATGATAAAGACTGGAGTGGTCGGCGGCGAGCGAATCGCTAAGCTTAATGAGCTCATCCGCATAGAAGAAGGATTGAGCGGTAGAGCAAGGATGGGTAGATTAAGATGAACGTTGATGAATTAGGCGAGGGCGCAGTGGGTCTGATAGACTTCGAGACTTACCTCTCAAACGGAGCCCATATAGGCACCAGGCAGAAAACTGGAGCGATGGCGCAATTTATCTACCGCGCCAGGCCGGACGGATTATATGTCCTGGACGTCAGAAAAACTGACGAACGGATAACCGCCGCCGGAAAATTATTGGCGCGATTTAATAAATCCCAGATCATCGTGGCATCGGCCAGACAATACGGGCAGCGCCCGGCACAAATGTTCTGCGAGGTCACCGGAAGCCGGCCGATGATCGGGAGGTTCATCCCTGGAACCCTTACTAACCCCCACTACAAGGGTTACCTTGAACCCGACGTCCTTATCATATCGGACCCCATGGCGGACGAACAGCCCCTGCGAGAAGCAGCTCAAACGGGCATACCAGTTATAGGACTGTGCGACACGGACAATGAGACTGCAGACGTGGACCTGATAATCCCCACCAACAACAAAGGGCGCAAGGCCCTGGCACTGGTCTACTGGCTCATGGGACGTCAGGTGCTCAGGGAAAGGGGAGAATTAGCCTCAGACCAGCCATTTTCAACTCCGGTTGAGGATTTCGAGACAAAACCTGGCGGTGAATAATGAGACCTCCTGCGGTTGCGGGTCAGTTTTACGCTGGCACAAAACCGGCCCTCCTAAAGCAAATCCAGAATTGCTATACGAGCAAACACGGTCCAGGCAGGATACCTAAAGTGAAGGCCGGACATAGAAAATTGGTTGGGATGGTTGCTCCCCACGCAGGATACATGTACTCGGGACCAGTGGCGGCACACGGTTTCGCTCGCTTGGCGGAGGACGGCATGCCGAAGTCCATCGTGATCATCGGAACCAACCACACGAGCACTGGATCGGGCGTTTCTATGATGACCTACGGAAGCTGGCGTACTCCACTCGGCGAGGTTCCCATAGATTTAGAACTGGCCCAGGAGATAAAGAAGGCGTCCGATATCATTGATATAGACCAGGTAGCTCACGTCAACGAACATTCGATCGAAGTCCAGCTCCCCTTCCTGCAACAACTATTTGGCGAGAACTTCGTGTTCGTGCCTATCAGTATGATGTTGCAAGATGAACAGACGAGCAAGGAAGTAGGAGATGCTGTGGCCAAGGCATCCGCCGGTAGAGACGTCTTCATTCTAGCGTCCACGGATTTCACCCACTACGAGCCACAAAAATCGGCCGTGGAGAAGGACAAGAAAGTGATAGACATGATCAAGGCAATGAACCCGGCTGGCGTGGTGAACACCGTGGAGAATGAAGGTATCACCATGTGCGGATACGGGGCGGTTTCGGCCATGCTGCAGGCCGCTAAAAATCTCGGAGCAACCAAGGCAGAACTTTTAAAGTACGCCACTAGCGGCGATACTGCCGGACCGATGGAGCAGGTCGTAGGTTATGCTACTCTCTTAGTTCCGAAGTGATGTCGTGAAACCACTGATCGTGAAACTTGGAGGAAGCGTCATCACGGACAAGTGCAAGCGGTTCTCGGTCAAGCGAGCAGTCCTGAGACGCTTGGGCAGGGAGTTGACAGTGGCAAAGGGGCCTCTTATCGTCGTGCACGGCGGTGGCTCGTTCGGGCACCCCCTGGCATTGAAGTACAAGATCACGAGTGGATACAAGAGCAAGGGGCAGCTCATGGGGCTGACCCTCACACACCGGGCCATGGAGCTGCTGAACTCTTACGTGATAGAAGCCCTTCAAAACGCCGGTGCCCCAGCAATTGCGGTTCAAGCCTCGGGGTGTACGATAGTCAGCGGCGGAAGAATCAAGTCGATGGAGATCAAGCCGATAAAAAGAATGCTGGCCTTGGGCTTGGTGCCAGTCCTTTACGGAGATGTGGTCCTGGACGTCAAAAGGGGGATAAACATACTGTCTGGCGACCAGATAGTGGCTTTCCTGGCGAGAAGACTCAGGGCATCGCGAGTGATAATGGGGTCAAATGTCGACGGGGTTTATGCCGGGGGTTCAGAGGGGAAAAATCGAGCCAAACTGATGCGAAAGATAACCCCAAAAAACGTGAAATTAGTTGCCTCTCTGGGCGTAGATGGCCCCAATGATGTAACGGGGGGCATGAGGAACAAAGTACTGGAGCTGGTTAAGCTGGCCAGGATGGGGATTGAATCGAAAATAGTTAATGCATTAAAACCAAATGTTCTTAAAAAAGAAATTCAAAGAAAACAAGTTGTGGGCACAAAAATTTCCTGGAGGCGATGAATTGAGAGATAAGACCAGCGCAAGGAAAATAGACCACCTGAACATATGTCTAAAAAAAGAAGTGGAGTCCTTTTTCAAGGGCACAGGGTTTGATGACCTGGAATTCGTCCACAAGGCCATTCCCGGGATAGATTTTAAAGACGTAAATTTAACGACAAATTTATTAGGCTTCAAACTCAAGGCCCCCATACTGATATCACCTATGACCGGCGGGAGCACCTTAGGAAAAAAGTTCAATCTGGTGTTAGCTTCCGCAGCCCAAGAGCTGGGAATCGCTTTCGGGGTGGGCAGCCAAAGGGTAGCCATCGAGAACCCGAAGTTGGCAGAAACCTTTAAGGTAAGGAAAGTCGCGCCAGACATTCTTCTTCTGGGAAACCTCGGCATGCCTCAGCTCACGCAAGGATACGGGAAGACCGAAGCGCGTAAGGCAGTCGATATGATAGATGCCGATATTCTCTCCATACATATGAACCCCCTACAAGAACTGGTACAGCCCGAGGGAGAACCGACCTATTCTGGAGCGTTGGAAAAGTTCGGCAAGTTATGTAAGGGACTAGACCTCCCCGTGATAGCCAAGGAAACCGGAAACGGAGTCAGTGCTGAGATCGCTCGAGAACTCGTGAAGGCAGGAGCGTCGGGCATAGACGTGAGCGGTGCAGGAGGAACCTCGTGGGCAGGTGTTGAAGCGCTGAGGAACACCAAAATATTCGGCATCGGGACAACCTTTTGGGACTGGGGGATACCGACGGCGGTTTGCACGGCTGAGGTCGCGTCAACAGTTAAGGTGCCAGTGATCTCAAGCGGCGGAATACGCTCGGGTCTTGATGCGGCGAAAGCCCTGACCCTAGGCGCCGATTTGGTGGGGATCGCGCTGCCGGTTCTTCGTGCTGCCCCTCGGGGGAAAAATGCATTGATTGAATTCCTGCGCAACTTCATAATGGAACTCAAGACAGCCATGTTCTTGACCGGATGCAAGAAAACGGTGGATTTACGCAGGTCGGAACTCGTCGTCACCGGAAGCACCCGCGATTGGATGCTCGCTCGCGGTATAAGCCTGAAAAAGTCCAAGAGAGTGAGAAAGTGACCGTGGAGATTTTACCTATAGGCGGACTTGGAGAGGTCGGGAAAAACATGACCGCCTTTGGTGTCGACGGAAATTATATCATTGTAGACATGGGGATAAGGCTTGACAGCATCATGGCGTTCGAAGATGCCGAAATCTGGAAGATGAGCCGGGAGGAGCTCATAAACATAAACGGAATACCTGACGACCGCATTCTCCGAGGCCGCAAGGTCAAAGCGATCGTGTTAACCCACGGCCACCTAGACCACATAGGCGCGGTGGGCAAGCTTGCAAATTCCTACGACGCCCCCATTTACGGCACGCCATTCACACTGGAACTCACCAAGAGGACGCTACGGGAGGAAAGGGGGTTGAGGCCGAAAAATGAGCTGCGGTCAGTTAACCCTGGAGATTCCGTTAAGGTTCATGATTTTGAAATCGAATTCATACCCGTAACCCATAGTATACTCCATACTGCGCTGGTCTTGATCAAGAACGGGAATGAATCGGTGTTGTTCGCGAGCGATTTCAAGCTAGACGAGCAGCCACAACTGGGTGAAAAGACCGACCGCGCTAGGCTGAAGCGCTTAGCCGGCGAAGGCCTTTCCGCAGCCTTAATCGGGGCGATCAGACTGGACAAGGAGGGGCCCACCCCCTCTGAGGCTTATGCTCGAAAAATGCTAGGTGAAGTCATGCAGGACGCCAACTCCGACGGCGGACTCATGATAGCCACAACTTTTTCCTCACACATAGTTAGATTAAAATCTATAGTCGACCACTCGTTCAACATCGGCCGGACGCCGGTACTGGTCGGTCGCTCGCTGCACAACTACTGCACCACGGCGATGGACTTGGGGATGGTCGAATTCCCTCCAGAACTTGGTATCCATGGACGGCCAAGTTCCGTGCGTGGCCTGCTCGGAGAAATAAATAGAAAACCGGACGATTTTGTACTCATCTGCACCGGGCACCAAGGGGAACCCGCCTCCGTACTTTCCAGGATAGCGGACAATAGGCTTCCCCTGGACATCAAAAATAACGACAGGGTGATTTTCTCGGCCAGCGTGATTCCCAATCCGATAAATGAAGCCAATAGGAAGTTGCTGGAAACCAAACTTAGAGCCAGGGGGGCCAAAATCGACAGAGATGTGCATGTCTCGGGTCACGCCGGTAGAGTGGACACATTGGAATTCATCAATCTGATTAAGCCCAAACACATAATCCCTTGCCACAGCACCCCCGACAAACTCAGATCGATGATAGAGCTCTGCAAGGAGACGGGGTATCCGGAAGATTGCCTGCACCAGCTGAGAAATGGAGTTTCCCTGAGGTTGGGTGACTGACGTGGATATTATGAAATACCTGGGGGAATGCTCTTGTTTGATCGAGCAGGAGATCGATCGCTGGATCCCACGAGATTTAAAGCCTGAAATTCTAGCCAAGGCTATGCGTCATCTTATGGGAGCAGGCGGGAAGCGAATGCGTCCGTGTTTGACCTTAACCGCATGTGAAGCAGTGGGTGGAAAAAAACAGGACGCGATCGAAACCGCTGCAGCGTTGGAGTTTTTGCACAACTTTACGCTCATTCACGACGACATAATGGATCATGACGAGTTCAGGAGAAATGTCAAAACAGTCCACATCCTATGGGGTGAGCCAATCGCCATCATCTCCGGCGACGCTCTCTTCGCCAAGGTCTACGAAGCAGCCGGGGCAAACGCTGTCAGGCTCGGGCTGAACACCGAGCGAACCGTTGAGTTGTTAAATACTCTGAGCAGGGCTAGCTTCGAGCTTTGTCAGGGGCAGGTGTTGGACATGACCTTCGAAAAACGTGATGATATCACTGAAGACGAGTACATGCAAATGATAAGCTACAAGACTGGTGCCCTGACAGAGGCAGCTACAAAGTCAGGTGGCCTATTGGGTAATGCCGATCGGAGGATATCCGAGTCTCTGGCCAGATATGGTCGCCTACTGGGCGTGGCCTTTCAGATGCAAGATGACCTGTTGGACATCAGTGGCAACCAAGAGAAATTTGGGAAGCCAATAGGTAGTGATATCCGAGAGGGCAAACGAACCCTGATTATGGTAAAAGCTTTCGCAACAGCTTCTGAAAAAGATAAGGAAAAAATTCAACGTACGATCGGAAGCAAAAATGCCACAAATGCAGAGATAACCGAAGCCATAGACATCCTGAAAAAGGTCGGGGCAATTGATTATGTAGCAGAGCGCGCTTACAACCTTATTGAAGAGGCAAAATCAAAAATAGACGTTTTACCCGAGTCAACTGCCAAAGGGGATTTGCTGGAACTGGCAGACTTCGTGGTAAAGCGAAAAATCTGAGCAATCCTAGTATCACATATCAAATCCATTCAAATTTTATGTTGTGAACGACGATAGAATTTTGGAGGCTAATGATGGAGGATGTTCGAAGAATCATCCTCAGGTGGGCTCTTACCAACGCTGCCGAACACGAAAGGAAAGCTAGTTCGAGAGCAGTCTTGGGAAAAATCCTGGCAGAGCTACCTGAGTGGAAGCCCAGGATAGCGGAACTATCCATAATCGTGGACCAGGTTGTAGAAGAAGTTAACAACATGGACCAAAAAGAACAGAGATCTCAAATAAAAATGGTCGGCCTGATGGAGAAACCCAAGGCCGAAAAGCGACGAGGTCTTCCAGAACTGCCCAACATCAGTAAATATCCGACTGTTGTTACCAGGTTTGCCCCAAACCCCAATGGTGCCTTACACATAGGACACATGAGAGCCGCACTCCTGAGCCACGAGTATGCCCGCCGCTACAAGGGCAAGTTCATACTCCGCTTCGAGGATACCAACCCAGAAAATGCCATGCTCGATATGTACCAGCTGATCAAGCACGATCTCAGATGGCTGGGCTTGACCTGGGACGAGGAGCACACACAGTCGGATCGCAACAAGATTTACTACGAACGCGCGGAACATCTCATCAAGGAGGGCAGAGCATATGTATGCAATTGTGCAGTGGAGCGGTTCCGAGAGCTTCGCGATGTCGGGAAACATTGTCCGTGTCGAGACCTTCTTGCCGAGGAGCAACTCGTCCGTTGGAGGCATATGCTAACCGGGGGATTTAGGGAAGGTGAAGTGGTAGTACGCCTGAAGACGGATCTTAAACACCCCAACCCAGCCGTACGTGACTGGCCAGCGCTACGCATAGTCATCAAACTACATCCTAGGGTTGGAAAGAAATACACCGTTTGGCCACTTTACAACTTCTCCTCCGCTATCGATGATCATGAGATGGGGATAACCCATATAATCCGAGGTAAGGAGCACGAAGTGAACGAACAGCGCCAGAGGATAATGTACGATTATCTTGGTTGGATATACCCCACCGCGGTTCAATATGGACGCCTGGCCCTGCCCAATATCATTCTGAGCAAAACCCACACCATGCAAGTGATTAGAAACGGGAAGATAACCGGTCACGACGACGTCAAGCTTGCTACTATCGCCGCTCTGCGCCGGCGTGGATTCCTGCCAGCAACGCTGAAGCAGGCGATGCTAGACATAGGCTTGACACCGGTGGATGCCTCGCTGAGCTGGAAAACACTCTTCTCATACAACAGGAAATTTTTGGATTCGATAGCGAATCGCTATTTTTTCGTGACAAATCCAGTAAAGTTGCTGGTCCGTGATGCTCCCGAGCTTGGACAAGTTCACCTGCGCTTAAATCCGAGCAAACCCGACAGCGGGAAACGCGTAGTCCCCATGGCGAAAGAAAACGATGCCCTGTTTTTCCACTTGTCTAGAAATGATGTCTCAGCGTTAAAAATTGGAGACACTTTCAGATTGAAAGACCTAATGAACGTCGAGTTGACAAAAAAGGATGCCACCCTAGAGGCGAAATTCCGAGGCTTGGAATTAGCTAACGTGCCAAAAATTCAATGGGTTCCGTCCATTGGCGCGGTCGAGCTTGAGGTAATAAAACCGGACATGCTTGAACGCGGACTAGCGGAACCATCCGTGGCAGGCCTTAAAGTCGATGACATAATTCAGCTGGAAAGGTATGGATTTGTGAGAATCGACTCCGTCCAACCGAAGCTTATTTCGGTCTACGGCCATCGATGAACCATTTTTAAATCGAATTTCAATTGACCTTATGACCTTGCCAGATCTTCGATTCGATACAACAGATTTTTATCTATGCTCTGATGATAAGTAATTACCACAGACCAGTGAATGATGAGGTTGAATCCTGAAGGAGGTGTGTAGAGTGGCAAAGCCAATTTATGTGCGATTTGAGGTACCAAAAGATTTGGCAGACAAGGTGTACGAGTCTGTAGAGGGCGCCAGGGACACGGGTAAACTCAGGAAGGGCACGAATGAAGTTACAAAGGCCATCGAACGCAAAAAAGCCACGCTTGTCGTGATTGCTGAGGACATCGACCCCCCCGAGATCGTAGCCCATCTGACCCCGCTTTCAGACGAAAAGGGAGTAACCTATGTATACGTACCCAGCAAGCGCGAGTTAGGCGCTGCCGCTGGCCTAGATGTAGGCACTGCGGCGATAGCGATAGCCGAAGCCGGACAGTCCACGCAGACAGTAAAAGAGATAATTGAGCGCGTCAAACAGCTTAAGAAGTGAGCATAATGCCGGCAGGAGGAGAACTCGGTTTTTCCGCCGAGATAATTGAGATAAGAGCGCGTACTGGAGTAACAGGTGAGATTAAGCAAGTCCGATGTAGGATACTCGAGGGCCGCGACAAAGGTCGCATCATAACCCGCAACGTGAAGGGACCCGTTCGGATAGCCGACATCTTAATGCTCAGAGAGACCGACCGCGAGGCCAAGGAAATAAGGGTGCCCTAAATGCCAATAGCTCGAAAATGCTCCTTCTGCGGCGTCCGAATCGAACCTGGAACTGGAATGATGTCCGTCAGACATGATGGGACAGTACTGTTTTTTGATTCAAGCAAATGCAGGCGCAACTCTGGACTTGGTCGAAAGCCGCATAAAGTCAAGTGGACCGAACGCGCGAGAAAAAAGGTGGGAAAGACTTGAACCAACAAACTTTCGTGATGATAAAACCAGACGGCGTCAGAAAAGAGTTGGTCGAGGAAATAGTCGCCCGAATCGGTCTGGCGGGCTTGAAGATAATCTCGACGAGACGTCTGAAATTTAACCGGGAGCTCGCAGAGAGACTATATTCCGTCCATGAGGGAAAACCCTTCTTCACCGCCTTGGTAGATCATGTGCTTTCGGGAGAAGTCATGGTGATGAAGGTAGAAGGAGAACAAAGCATAACACGGGTGAGAGAACTTATCGGTTCCACTGATCCGGTAAAGGCCGCAAAGGGAACGATACGCGGCGATTTTGCTTCGAGCATAACTAACAACGTTATTCATGCAGCAGATTCTCCTGAAAATGCTGAGCGCGAGATCAAGCTATTTTTCAGAAATTAAAACCATAAAAAGACGGTCGAGGTTTCCATCATCTTGACCCAAAAAAAGACAGTAAGAGTCTGTTAACTCTTTTAAGCTGGCAGATTCCGTTCTAAACCAATCGAAACTAATTTTAAATGCTTTATTTATTTTATAGTTAATCGGTAAACCTTTATCTGTGGCTTTATGGGATTGGAAGGTTCATCGAGAGAAGCTTTTAAAACGAAGATTAAACGCGACCGAACGCTCCACAGCTGTTATCCCCATCCAAGCTTTCCGACAATTTCGATTACCGGTGATTCCTGTGTACTGAACTGCAAACACTGCTCTCACCACTATCTGCGAGGAATGATCTCGTGCGGTACACCTGATAAATTGAACGAAACGTTTGCGAGTTTAGCATCCGACGGAACCCGTGGAGTGCTCCTGAGCGGCGGGGACAATAAGGAAGGATATGTTCCATTCGAGCCCTTTCTCGAATCGATCGGGGAAGTGAAACGACAAACCGGACTTTTCATAAGCGCTCATACCGGTTTAGTTCCGAAGTGGCTTGGACTTAAGATGGGCAAAGCAGGTATTGATCTAGCCGACTTCGACTTAATCGGTGATGATGAGACAATCGAGCTGGTTCTGGGAATAAACAAAAAGGTTAAAGACTACCAGCGCGCGATGATGGTGCTAAATCGTTTCCTGCCTTACGTGATACCACACATCTGTGTAGGTTTGCACGCTGGAGAAATTCGTGGTGAGCTCAAAGCTCTAGATATGGCTTCGAAATTAGCACCTCCAATCATTGTCCTGCTTGTTCTCAACCCGACCTCTGGTACGAAATTCGAAAACTTGAATCCGCCTTCTATAAAGGACTTTGAAAAAGTGGCTATTGAGGCCAGGATGAAATTTCCCGAGGTCGAGTTGGCTCTCGGTTGTATGAGGCCCCGTGGTTCCGAAAGGCAAAAAATAGAGCTTGCAGCTCTGCGAGCAGGATTCGATCGAATAGAGCTACCCAGCAAACTAACCATCAAGACCGCCCGTGAGATGGGACTTAGAGTTAAAAATTTATTCTCATGCTGTGCAGTGCCAAGCGAGGTAATAAAAGGATGGTAAAGTTACTAGGAAAGTCGATCAGATGGGGAAGTGCTCATGGCTAAGCAATAACATAAAGTTAGCGATTGATTGAAATTATGAGGTGGATGACCATGGAAAGAAATCTGCTAGCAAACGAAATTAAGGTAGCATTTGGTACCGGGGTAATCCTAGGTCTGTGGCAGGGGCAACTCGCCGCTGCGCCTACGACCGCTCACTTTTTAACGCATTACGATGGGAGGTGTAGTGCAAATTGCAAGTTCTGTCCTCAAGCACGCGAGAGCACGACAGATATCAAGATGCTTTCCAGAGTTACATGGCCAAAGTACGATTTAAACAAAGTTTTTGAAGCTTTGCACATGAATTCAAAAAAATTCACACGGGTATGCGTACAATCAATCAATTTCCCGGGAGTTTTAGATGTTCTTTGCCAAATAGTAGACGGAGTGAAGAAAGCCTGTAAATTACCGATATCGGTATCATGTCAGCCGCTTAAAAAAGGCAACATTCAGAAACTGGCAGACATAGGTGTTAATCGAGTCAGCGTAGCGCTAGATGCTGCTACCCCCGAGATCTTTGAGCAAGTTAAAGGAGGCAGATATTTCTGGGAAGGACATCTTAAATCACTTGATGAAGCCAGGGAAATATTCGGTGACAGAGTTTCGACACACCTCATTGTCGGGTTGGGTGAAACAGAAGAAGATGTCATTCGTACAGTACAACTCTTGCACGATCGCGGCATAACCCTGGCCCTGTTTGCCTTTACCCCAATTCGCGGGACCGCACTGTCAAAACGCCCCAAGCCAAATGTTTCCAGTTATCGGAAGATTCAGCTCGCCAGATTCCTCATAGCCAACAACTTGGGCGAGGTGGGTCGTATGGAATTCAAGGCAGGAAAAATCGTTGACTTTGGGGTGGAAAGCGGCATCTTCACAAAGGCCGTTAAGTCTGGAGAACCCTTTCGCACATCCGGGTGCTCGGGATGTAATCGTCCTTTTTACAATGAATCGCCGCGTGGTCCCATCTATAATTACCCGCGCAAGCCCAAGCTCGAGAATATCAAGGCTGTAAAAGATGAGTTGAACCTAGCAACTTAATCAGCTAAATATTACAAAAATAACATAAAAATGTCTTCCAAAAACATCAAGATTTAAATTAAAGTCCATAAATTTATCCGTGAGGTGGAAGAGATGAAAGCACCTGAACACAAAATTCGCGATGGCATTTATTACAGCCGTGACCATGAGTGGGTAAAAAAAGAGGGAAACCTAGCTCGAGTGGGCATCACCGATTACGCGCAGGGCAAGCTTGGTGATATCGTTTATGTAGAACTTCCCACATCGGGAAAACAAGTGAAACAAGTATCGGAACAAAGGGATAAGGATATGGAGCTTGGAGCAGTCGAATCGGTGAAGGCAGTTTCGGTGATATACAGCCCGCTCAGCGGAACTGTGAAAGAGGTGAACACGTCCCTACAGGACAAATCTGAGCTCGTCAACACCAGCCCTTACGATGATGGCTGGATTTGCATTATAAGCTCTGATAACCTTGAGACGAAGCTCAAGACTCTTATGGACGCCAAATCATATTCTGAATACCTGAAAACGCTCGAGTAGCTGGTACGGATGGGAAACCCCTATATCCCGAATACTCCTGAGATTCGGGAAAAGATGTTACAAGAGATCGGTATATCTAGATTAGATGAGCTGTTCGTAGACATCTCGCCTGAAGTCAAATTAAAGCGAAAATTAAAGTTGCCGCCAGCGGCGTCAGAAATCTGGGTTATGAATCAAGTCAAATCCATACTCTCCAAGAACATTCCTTTCACCAAGATGCTTTCATTTGTCGGAGGTGGAGTTTGGCCGCATCATATCCCACCTCATGTTCGCTACCTTGTCCAGAGATCAGAATTTTTGACCTCATACACTCCCTACCAGGCCGAAACTAGTCAGGGCATGTTACAGGCCCTTTTCGAGTACCAGAGCCTTATAGCGGAGCTGATCGGGTTGGACGCCGCCAACGCTTCGATGTACGACTGGGCCACTTCGCTGGGTGAGGCAGCCCTCATGTGCGCTCGCGTAACGGGTAAGCGTAAGTTCGTTATCCCAAAAATCATCTCGCAAGACCGCCTATCGGTGTTCAGGAACTACGTCGCCGGGGTGGGTCTGGAGATTAAGGAAGTGGGATACGACCAGAGAACCGGGCAGCTTGATCTTAAGCAACTAAAAAATGAAGTTGACTCGAACACTGGTGGAGTTTACATTGAGAATCCTAGCTATCTCGGCTTTTTGGAGACCCAAGTCGATGAGATAGCCGACGTCACCCACAACAAGGGTGCTCTTTTCGTTGTCGGAGTAAACCCGATTTCGCTCGGATTAATCAAGCCACCCGGAGATTACGACGCTGATATCGCAATCGGTGAGGGACAGCCGCTTGGCAATCCAGTAAGTTTTGGTGGTCCAACGCTGGGGATTTTCGCCTGTCGGGATGAACAGAGATTGATCAGGCAGATGCCGGGACGTCTAATAGGAATGACCACAACGGTCGACGGGAAGTCGCGCGGATTTACCATGGTCCTTCAGACCAGAGAACAACACATACGACGAGAAAGGGCCAGTTCCAATATCTGCACCAACGAAGCTCTTTGCGCGGTCGCAGCGGCCATTTACTTGACCAGCTTAGGACAGGCGGGATTACGAGAGTTAGGAGAAGTTTGCTCCGCCAATGCAAGCTACGCCATGAAAACCCTGAACGAAATCAAAGGGATAGAGGCTCCACTTTTCGAGTCGCCACACTTCAACGAGTTCACGCTCCGATGCACCAGTGGTAAGATAGATGAATTGAACGCCAAATTGCTGAAAAATGGTATCCAAGGTGGGAATCTTATACGGGGAGAATTTCCAGAATTTGGCGAGGCCTCACTTTTGTGCACAACTGAGTTGCACAAGAAGGAAGACATAGACAGGCTGGTAGCTTTAACTACGCAATCAATGGAGGTTAATAAATGAGCTATCGACAAGCGCGATGGATTAGCAAGTCTTGTATTGAGCCGTTGAGTTTCGAAAAAGGTGAGAAAGGTCGAAGAGCCACCTCATTCCAAAAAGACGTGCCGACAGAGGGCAAATTTCCAGCGAAGCTCCTGCGAAAATCGCTGAACATCCCCGAGCTTTCCGAGCCAGAAATTGTGAGGTATTATACGCGTATTTCCCAGATGAACTACGGCGTTGATTCCGGATTCTACCCCCTTGGCTCCTGTACCATGAAGTACAATCCGAAGGTATGCGATCATCTTGCCAGCTTGGAAGAAGCTGAAAATATTCACCCCTACCAAGACGAGAAGACAGTCCAGGGAGCTCTGGAAATCATGTATAAACTCGAACGCTTCCTGTCTGAAATTACCGGAGTTTCTAGGATAAGTATGCAACCTTCCGCTGGAGCCCATGGCGAGTTATTGGGTATGATGCTCGCACGCGCTTACTTCCAATCTAAGGGAAACCAACGGAGTGACGTCATCGTCCCCGATTCAGCCCACGGCACGAACTTTTCGAGCGCTGCAATGGCTGGATTTCATGTTGTAGTGATTCCCTCGAATAATCGAGGGAGAGTGAACTTGAAAGCGCTGCGAGCAGCTGTTTCTGAAAAAACTGCAGCGCTCATGCTCACCAATCCAAACACCCTTGGTCTCTTCGAGGACGAGATTTCAGAAATAGCTGACATAGTTCATGGCGCCGGTGGACTGCTTTATTACGACGGGGCAAATCTCAACGGCATCCTCGGAAAAGTTCGCCCGGGGGATATGGGTTTCGACATCGTTCATCTAAACCTTCACAAGACCTTTTCCACACCGCACGGAGGCGGAGGGCCTGGAGCGGGACCAGTGGGCGTGATCGAGAAGATTGCGAAGTTCTTGCCGGTGCCATTGGTGGAATACGACAGTAAGCACAAACACTATCGATTAGACTACGATCGCCCCCATTCCATTGGCAAAATCAAGTCTTTCTACGGGAATTTCGGTGTGCTGGTCAGGGCATATGCATATATATTGTTGATGGGGGTGGAAGGGTTGGAAGAAGCTTCAGAAACGGCAGTACTCAATGCAAACTACTTGATGAATAAGTTGATGGATGAGGAAGGGTATAAAATTAAGTTCGACGGGCTCTGCAAGCATGAGTTTGTATTCAGCGCTGAGCCGCTCAAGCAGGGGGCAGGAATAACAGCCAGAGATATTGCAAAGCGTCTGATGGACTATGGCATACATCCGCCGACCTACTACTTTCCGCCGATAGTCCCCGAGGCCATCATGATCGAACCCACTGAGACGGAACCCAAAGAAGAATTGGACCGATTTATTATCTCCATGAAGGAGGTAGCAAATGAGGCTAGAACCAAACCTGAAAAACTCAGGCAGGCTCCAAACGCGACCGCCGTCGGCAGGCTGGACGAAGTCAAAGCCTCCCGTGAACTCATATTGACCTGGAAGATGTACTTAAAGAAGAAAAGATCATGATTTTTTACATAAGTTGGATTACTGGATTTGAATAATTTTATCTATGCGTGCCTGAGAAGTGCTCGTAACCGAGGTTTTTCAAAACCTCTATCTTTTCATTATCCCTGATATAAACTCCCGACCCCTTGATTGCTTTCCCGATGGGGGAAACTGAAATGCCCGCACGTTCAAGCATCCTTCGAACTTTATCCCAGGCGCTGGAGCGCACCGTGAAAAGCAGTTCGAAGTCCTCCCCACCAAACAACACAAAATCATCTAAGTTGAAACCACGCTGTCGAGAAAATTTTTTAACTAGAGGGTGCACTGGTATCTTACCTTTTTCTATCATAATTTTGACCTCGCTCTCGCAAGCGACTTGCCAAAGACTTGAAGCCAACCCATCCGTTATGTCCGTTGCGGCTTTCACCGAACCGCTCCGGGCAAGAGTTATACCTTCTTTAACACGGGCTATTGGCTCCAACTGTGCTTTTACGAGTTTTTTATATTTTGGATCCGAGAGCTTTTTCTGCAAAATTTTTAGGCCGGCTGAGGCAGCACCAAGCTCCCCAGTGACCGCCACGACATCACCTTTCTTGACTTCCGAACGTTTTAAAAGCTGATTCCTCTTGGCCAATCCGAACGCTGCCCCAGAGATCATAATTTCGTTACTTTCGTCTAGGTCGCCACCTACTACATAAGTTTTGTATTTTCTGGCCTCACGGTCCATGCTTTTCATTAACCGCTTGATGAACATTACGTCAAGCTCACGAGGAAGCGAGACAGAAAAGATTAGCCCAAGTGGTTCCGCTCCCATCGCTGCTAAATCGCTGAGGTTGACCACGACAGCTTTTCGACCAATTTGTTCCGGTTTCGTCCCCACAGGGAAGTTGGTACTCTCAATGATCATATCGGTAGTCGCGACTAAATATTTGTGATCTAAATCAATGACGGCAGCGTCATCCCCTATGCCCACCCTTACGGGTGGTCCCCGCTTGAACGTCTTGCGCGCAATTTCAACCAAAGCCCGTTCACCGATGTCACTCAGTTTCATAGGTCCACCTAAAGGAGAGGTAGGTTTCGCGTGATTTTATCCACGATTTCATTGGGAGCTGGACCAACGCCGAGAACCGTTGTCGTGCCGGGAGGGAGCTCGGTCAAACCAGCATCTTCCACGAGCGAGTTTGGTAGCCCCTCCTCCGTAACTTTTTTCTGAATCCTGCGAAGCTCACCTTCGTCATCCACCTTCACCGCTACCTTTTTTTGGCCCTCTGAAAACCATGTACGAAACCAGTAGCTACGCTCGCGCCTAGTTTTATTTGCCGCCCCCACGGCGGCGTGAGCTACTTGCACCGCAAGCTTTCCTGAACTCATGTTTAAATCGGATCTGACCACAATGACCTGTTTATACTTAAACATAAATGACAACCCCTAGGTCTTAGTTTGGGATTCCTCCTTGAGACTAGTAGAGGATTCTT
>CAYFIY010000003.1:0-38027 GCA_964343275.1 Hadarchaeota archaeon (SeqCode) | reverse complement strand
CTGGAGGAGTAACTGGAGGTTCTTCTGGAGGAGTAACTGGAGGTTCTTCTGGAGGAGTAACTGGAGGTTCTTCTGGAGGTTTAGTTGGCGACGCTCGTTCTGACTTCAGCTTTCGCAAAATTCTCAAACCACCATCTTTGTATGCATTTATCACGTTAAACCCACCGCGCACGTATGCCAGAATAATAAGTACAACACACGTAGTCGCAGTAACCAACATAAACGGACCTAACGAGAGTGCGTTAATGCCAGGCATCGATATTGCAACGCCATTTAAGATTGCCAGCATGACACCCAAGCCGAAACTAACACCATTTCGGGTCCAAACATCAAGGTTTTTATTTTTGGGATAGAATACAATCGAAAGTAAGAAACCTGGAACCATCAGTAAGATTACCCCCAAGATTACGTAACCGACCACATCGAGCATGACATCACTCGTTAGCGTTATCTAACTGAAGCCTAAAAAGTTATGAGGTAATGTCGTGAGGGTAGATGTCGCTATAGTAGGTGGCGGGCCAACGGGAAGCTTTGTGGGCAAGGGGCTAGCGGAACATGGACTCGACGTGGTGATAGTCGAAGAGCACAGAGAGATAGGCAATCCGGTTTGCTGTACGGGGATAGTAGGTGTCGAGGGGCTCAAAGAGCTCGACGTTAAACCCGAAAAATGGGTTCTAGGTAAACTGAGAAAGGTTGCAGTATATACGCCCTCAAACGAGAGAATCGAACTCACACGAGGGAAGGTCGAAGCTTTCGTCATAAACCGTGCAGAATTTGACCGCTCGCTTGCACAAGACGCCGCCAACGCTGGCGCTACGTTCCTTCTAAATGAGAGATGTATTGACCTAAATATCGATGGCGAACTGGTTGTGAAGCTTAAGGGGGAGCAAAAAATAAAACTCATCGCGGATGTTGTTGTGGGGGCAGATGGACCAACCTCAATAGTTTCCAGAAAGGCCGGACTGGGGGGTGTTAACAAGAACATCAATTGCATCCAAGTAGAGACAATAGCAGAGGCCAGCGATGATACCGCAGAGGTTTATTTCGGCAAATCGTTTGCCCCGGGATTCTTCGGTTGGTTGGTGAAAGCTGGTGACGTATGTAGGGTTGGGCTAGGAACTGCAGAAGGCAACTCTCGATCTATGTTAGAAAATTTTCTGTACCATCACCCCGTGGTTTCTCGAAAGGTAAAAGAAACTACACTTAATATGTGCGCAGGACTATCTCCTCTGCCCCTTTCGTGTAAACTCAATTCTGATCGAGTCCTACTGGTAGGAGACGCGGCTGGCCAAGTTAAGCCCCTAACGGGAGGCGGCATCTACGTAGGGCTCTCATGCGCAAAGCTCGCCGTGAAGGCCATAGTTAACGCCTTTAAGGGCGGCGATGTGAAAAAAATCAAAAACTATGAACTGGCAGTGATGACTAAATTTGGGAAAGATTTTGAACTGGGAATTCGGGCCAGGATTTTGCTCGAACACATGCAGGATAAAGACCTTAACCTAATTCTTGGTCTGTTGAAAAGGGATGAAATCAGGGAAATTGTGCTTAAAAATTTTGATTTTAATCGTCATGGATCACTAGTTCGTGCGTTAATGCTCAAATCGCCAGAGCTTTTGAGATCACTCGGGATTAAACGTCTTATAAAATATGCCCACTTTTTTATGAATAAAAAATAAATGGTGATGACTTCGGCCTTTCTGTTACTCATTTAATGAGCTTATTAATCGCGACTTCTTCGCTTACTCATCACTTTTTCACGCCGTGGCCTATTCCCCTCGGTAGCTGTCTCATTCCGCTCCTCTGCGGAACTAACCCACATCCTTCCCCAGTTTTTCGCCCAGGTTTTTATACATGTCCCCGTCGCCCATATGTTCCGGTTCGACTCCCTCCGGGTTTTCATCCAAGTTAAATAACTTTCATCTTTTCTATTTAATGATTTTTTTTTAAAAAATGGAGATAAATCCCGACTAGGTAATAACATTTAACAGCGTTTTTGCAACTTTCGAGCACAATCGATAACGAGCAAATTAACTCATGGTTTTGTAGAAACACAAATATTTTGCCTTAGTGTAACTATAGAACTCTTGATTGTCTTGCCAGCGAATGCTACTCCTGAATACAATAAGGCTGAGGAGCGATACCAGCAAGCGCGCACATTGGAGGAGAAGATAAAATCCACTGAAGAAGTCATACGCTTGGCCCCCAAGCACAAAGGGGCTGAAAAGCTCCTGAAAACGCTCAAGCGCCGTCTATCAAAGTTGCGCATGGAACTCGAAAAGAAGCAAGAGAAGAGAGTCGGTAGGGGTGGCGGTCCAAGCTTCGCGGTAAAAAAGGAAGGAGCATTTCAGATAGCCCTTGTTGGACTGCCCAACTCCGGGAAATCAAAACTTCTAGAGAGGCTGACGGGAGCACGACCTGAGGTCGCAGACTATCCATTCACGACTACGGTGCCCATCCCAGGTATGCTGCAGTTCGAAGATGCACAAATCCAGCTCGTCGAGATTCCCGCAATAGATGAAGGCTCAAGCACGGGGAGAGGTTTAGGAGCGCAGCCGTTAAGTGTCGCTCGCAATGCCGATGCAATAGCGCTGGCGATCGATACCTCTGTTGACCAAGTTCGGCAGGCAAAAATACTAATTGGGGAACTGGACGCATCCGGTATTAAACTGAATCGAAAGGCCCCAAAAATTAACACTCAACACCGTTTCTCCGGCGGAATAGAGATCAAAGGTGCCGAAATGATCAAGGGCGGCGAAGCTGAGATCAAGCATATTCTACAAGACCACAGTATTCACAATGCCATTGTAACCATCGAAGAACCAGTAACTATCGATGATTTTAAGGATATATTGCAGGAATCAACTGTTTACTTGCGCGGCTTTATTGTGCTGACCAAATTAGATATTACAAAAGATTTGGAGGGATTAGAACGCCTCAAAAGTGAGTTCGGCGACGAGTTCAAAATTTTGCACACGTCGGAGCAGGTGGATAATCTCAAAAGAAAAATTTATGAAAAACTAGACTTGATCCGAATTTACACAAAGCGTTCGGACGAGCAACCAGCTAAACGCCCGCTAGTTTTGCCAAGGGGATCGACAGTTTTTGATATTGCCCACTCAGTTCATAGGGATTTCAAGGAAAGGCTGAAGTTTGCTAAGGTCTGGGGATCGGCTAAATTCCCGGGCCAACAAGTACCCCGAAACTACGTTCTCGGAGATAAAGACGTTGTGGAACTACACATCTAGATAGACGACATTAACTGCCTCATGAAGAAACAAAATTTATTCAATTGCCAAAGCGACAACTCTACTAAGCATAAGAATAAGCGAATATCGCCCTATTCCCTTCTTTTTTTAGGCGCGAGCTCACAAAAATACAGAGTTATTTCTCCCTCCCACGATCTATAGCCACGACCACAATCACGAAAATTACTCCGACCGTAATAGCACTTATTATTAAATCGCTCTAATCCATGACCCCACCAATAAAATTCGCAAAAAAAATATTTTTTACAGATATTTATCTTAAATATGACTTTCTTTACAGATCACTATTCAAGGAGCAAGCTGGCCGAGATGATGGCCGGCGTGTGGGGCAATGCATGGTCTGCTCGCTGGAAAAGTTGAAGGAAAAAATAGGGGCAACAAAGAAAGAGTAGAACGGCATAACCGTATTCTTATTAAGCATAAGCTTATGATTTCAAGAGGGATTAGAATGACGTTAAGACCAGCTCGCAGCTACAGGCACTTCAGTGGACCAGCTTATACTCGACGCGAGTTCGTTAAGGGAGTGCCCGTTAACCGGGTTACCTTCTTTGACATGGGCAATCCAAACGGCAAATTTGAGGTTGAGATGTCCATGACTATGATTGAAACGGGGCAAATAAGGCACAACGCCCTCGAAGCGGCTAGGATTGCGGCTAACCGATTGCTGGAGCTCAAAGCAGGTAAGGATTGCTATCATTTCAAAATCAGAGTATACCCACATCAGGTGCTCCGCGAGAATCCTATCGTCATGGGAGCTGGTGCTGATCGGATTTCCGATGGTATGCGCAGGGCTTTCGGCAGGCCGATCGGGATAGCTGCACGAGTCAGGCCCGGGCAGAAACTAATGACGATAAAGTGCAAAAAGGAGTTTGGGGCGGTTGCGAAGGAAGCCCTGAAGAGAGCCAACTTAAAGGTCTCTTTGAGGTCACGAATCATCGTGGAAAAGGGTCAGGAATTCTTCAGGTGACGTAACTTCACCTACGCCGACTAGCAATTGCCGACAGCAATTCGAGAATTAATCCGGCAGCAACAAATGAAGTGTTTCCGTTATCATAAGGAGGAACGAGTTCTACGACGTCAAAAGCTGATATGTTGAGTTTTCCCAAATCCCTAAGAAGTCTAAGGAGTTCAGCTGACGACAGACCACCCGGCTCTGGTGTCGATACTCCGGGAGCGAAAGCCGGGTCTAATATGTCCAAGTCAATTGTCAGATAAACCGGTGATTTTCCAGCCCATCTCTTTAGATGAGATACAACATGACCTGGATTACCGATAAACTGTTCGGAAGTATATGCTACCACTCCTTTTTTCTTTGCGAAGTTCGCCTCATCTTTCGAGCAAGATCGTACCCCGACCTGCATGAACTTAGTAGCAGGTATACGATCAAGGACCCTTCGCATGACAGTTGCGTGGCATAGTCTATCGCCTAGATATTCTTCCCGGAGATCCCGATGCGCATCTAGATGTAAGACAAGAACGTCGTCAAATGCGCGGATGGTGAAGTAAGAGATGGTATGCTCCCCACCCAGTATCACCGGCATCTTACCATCTTGAAGGACCCTTTTGACCACACGAGTAATTTTTGAACCCGTTTGTTTCAAGTTCGTGGGCGTGATTATGACGTCTCCGAGGTCCGAGATATTGAACCTCTCAAAAACATCCAAACCAGATGACATGACGTATGTTTCTAGATTTGCCGAGGCTTCCCTTATCCTAGCCGGTGCAAATCGATAGCCGTGTCTGTAGCTAGAGGTGACATCCAAGGGGGCACCTATAAACACGACATCTGCTTGTTCATAGGGAAAATCGAAACCGCCAAAACCAGGCTTAACCTGAATTAAGTCTTCGCGTTCCATACCACCACCAAGACCTTTTATTGTTAGCTTTTTTATGCATGAGGGGATAGATTTCTAGGTTGGGTAATGGTCAAAAATGATAATTGATGATTATCATGGAAAAGAGTTTATATTTCTACGACGAGGGGGACGGAAAAAATAAGAGGTTATTGGGCGGCAAGGGTGCTGGTCTTTGTACCATGGCCCAGCTCAAGCTGCCAGTTCCGCCAGGTTTTGTAATCACCACAGATGTCTGCAAAAAATTTTTTGATGCCGATAAAAAACTTCCAGAAGGTCTGATGGACGATGTAAGAGTTGCGATGGAAAAACTAGAGAAGCTTTCGGAAAAAAGTTTTGGCGACCCGAAGAATCCCCTTTTAATCTCCATTCGTTCTGGTTCCATGTTCTCGATGCCAGGAATGATGGATACTATACTGAACTTAGGTTTGAACGATCAGACCGTCGAGGGCTTGGCCAAACTCACTAAGAACGAAAGATTCGCCTACGATTCTTTTCGCCGTTTCCTTCAGATGTTCGGAAAAATAGTGCTGGGTATAGATGGTAAGAAGTTTGAAGAAATTTTTGACGGACGAAAACAAAAGGTCGGAGCAAAAGTCGATACAGATCTGAAAGTAGATGACCTCAAAGAAATAGTGAAGATGTTCAAGCTAGAAATAAGGAATAGTACTGACAAGGACTTCCCTTCTGACCCATTTGAACAGCTAAGGTTGTCAATCGAAGCGGTTTTCTCCTCATGGCATAACAAGCGCGCAATTGAATACAGAAAGTTCTATAAAATACCAGACCATCTAGGAACCGCGGTTAACGCGGTCACAATGGTATTTGGGAACATTGGTGAAGAATCAGGAACTGGCGTGGCATTCACTAGGGATCCTTCTACAGGCGAGCACAAGCTCTACGGGGAGTTTCTCTTTAACGCGCAAGGAGAGGATGTAGTCGCTGGGATTCGCACACCACTCAAAATAACGGATTTGGAGAAAAAGTACCCTGAAGTATTTAAAAAGCTTGTGGATATCGCAGGAAAGCTGGAGCGCCATTACCGCGACATGCAAGACGTGGAGTTCACAGTAGAAGATGATAAGCTTTACATGCTTCAGACCAGGACTGGAAAGCGCACTGCTCAAGCCGCGGTTAAGATAGCCGTCGATATGGTGGCTGAGGGCTTGATAAAAAGGGATGAGTCACTCCTCCGCATTGAGCCAGCACATATAGAACAACTTTTGCACAAGCATGTGGATCCAAAGGCCAAGGTGGCGGTGATAGTAAAAGGACTGAACGCCAGTCCAGGAGCTGCCGTGGGGAAAGCTGTGTTCGATTCCGAGCGAGCTAAGGAAATGGGCGAGTCCGGAGAGAGGGTCATCCTAGTAAGACCCGAAACCAGTCCTGACGATGTTGGTGGGATAATCGCATCCCAAGGAGTCTTGACCTCTCGAGGTGGGGTCACGAGCCACGCTGCGGTAGTCACGCGCGGTCTTGGTAAGCCAGCGATAGTGGGTTGTGAAGAACTAAAGATAAACACTAAGGACCGAGTATTCAAAGTTAATGAGACGGTTGTGAAAGATGGAGACCTGATAACAATAAACGGATCGACGGGTGAGGTCATAGTTGGCGAAGCTCCGCTAATCGAGCCCAATATGTCGGAAGAGCTTTTGACCATACTTTCTTGGGCCGATGAAGCCAAGAAGATGCAGAACTGGGCTAACGCCGATTATCCACAGGATGCTAAAAAGGCCAGGGAATTGGGAGCCCAAGGAATAGGACTCTGTCGCACCGAGCACATGTTCTTTGAAGAGGGGAGGCTGCCGATTGTCCAAAAGATAATCCTTGGTGAAACTAGGGAAAAACGCAAAGAACTGCTTGAAAAACTGCTAAATTTCCAGAAAAGCGACTTCAAACAGATTTTGGAGGTTATGGATGGCCTCCCCGTAGTGATTCGTCTCCTCGATCCACCTCTCCACGAGTTCCTACCACATTACGAGAAATTACTTGAGGAGGTAATCAGCCTCAGGATGAAAGGAAGAGAACCGCATGAGATCAAGGAAAAGGAAGAGCTGCTGAAGAGGGTCGAAAAGATGCGGGAAGCCAATCCTATGATGGGACTCCGTGGATGTAGGCTCGGTATAACTTATCCCGATATTAACGAAATGCAAGTTCGAGCGATTTTTGAAGCAGCGTGCGAGCTTAAGCAGGAGAAGAAGGATCCGAGACCGGAGATAATGATACCTTTGGTTGGTCACGTAAAAGAACTAAAGACAATTAGAGACCAACTGGAGAAGGTTGGCCATGATGTAATGTTGAAAATGGAAGTCGATCTTAATTATAAGTTTGGTACAATGATTGAAGTTCCACGTGCAGCGCTTACAGCCGACGAAATCGCGGAGTATGCTGAGTTCTTTTCCTTTGGTACCAATGACCTCACGCAGATGGTATTCGCATACTCCCGAGATGATGCCGAAGGCAAGTTCCTCTTCCAGTACCTAGAGAAGGGAATACTTGATTACGACCCTTTCCAAAGACTTGACCGCAATGGAGTTGGGAAAATAATGAGAACGGCAGTAGAACTAGGCAAAGGTAAGAGGCCAGACCTGGAGATAGGAATCTGTGGAGAACACGGCGGCGACCCGTCTTCAATAGAGTTCTGTCACGAGCTAGGGCTAAACTACGTTTCATGCTCTCCATTTAGGATTCCTGTTGCGCGGCTAGCGGCCGCTCGCGCCACGCTGAAACTTAAGGAAACGACACCCAGTTATTTGTAGATAAGCAAGCATGAGGGCGAATACTTTACCAAAAAATAGGGCAAATTTTACCTTTCGCTTACGTTTTTAAACATCAACTATCGATGAAAATACACGGATAGCTATGAAAAAAGCTACCTATGTGATTATAGTCGGGGGAGGTAGGGTAGGCGCAGAACTTGCGAAGACCCTCGTAAAAGGCGGCAGAGACGTAGTGATAGTTGAAAAAGACGCAGCTATCTGTGAGAAGCTCGCCAGCGAGATAAACGCGCTACTGATAAACGGGGATGCCACCGATATAAAGACGCTTGACGATGCGGGGATCAAAAAGGCCGATGTTCTTGTCGCAGTCACGGGAGACGATAATGAGAATATCGTCGCATGCCAGCTAGCAAAGTATCAATTTAAAGTGCCCATGGTACTCGCTCGCGTTGAAGACCTCGAAAGAGCCAAGATGTTGCGAAATATGGGTATGGACTTGATTGTAAGCCCCTCACATGTGGCGGCTTTGGTATTTGAAAATGCAATAGCTATTCCAAGTACTGCCATCATTCTGACTTCGGACACAATTACCAGAGCTGTGGAACTAACTGTTCCTGAGGATTCCAAAGCTGCTGGAAAAAAAATCAGAGACCTATCTATATCACCGGACTGTGTTATCGCAGCCCTATACCGTGGGGGCAAGTTCATCATTCCACATGGCGGCACAACGATAAAGTCTGGAGATATCATGGCGTTAATAGGGAAAGAAAAAGACATCATTAAAGTCGTTGAAATTTTGAAGGGATGATGTTGGGCTTAAGAAAGTTTAGCATTCGAGAATCCATTAGAAAAAACTTCCGCTTTATAGCCGGAATATTTAGCGAACTCGGCATAGCACTGGCGATCGTGACATTCGCAATTCTAATTTCTTTTTTGCTGATCTATTTCAAACCATGAAGGTGCGACTGTGATACCAGCGCTAAAGATAGAGGACCTGAGGATTATTGGATACAACCTAGGCAAGATATGTTACTTAGTTGGAGGTATGATACTCCTACCAGTCGTTGTAGCTTTGCTCTACTATGAGTTCGATACTATCCCCTATTTTTTGACTGGTGCGGCCGTGGCATTTATTTTGGGCAGCTTTTTGTCTCATTTCCTCCGAACAAAAAGCGATATGGAGTTAAAACATGCGGTCACCATGGCTGCTATTGCTTGGCTCCTAGCGCCTCTTTTGGCCAGCATTCCTATCTGGTTGTCTAATGCCACAGCGTCATTGCTGGACGCGAGCTTCGAGAGTATCAGCGGTTTCACCGGCACGGGTCTTACTCTGGCCCTCGATATTGACCATCTCCCCCGCAGCATAAACTTCCTCAGACATTTCCTTCAGTTCACAGGTGATGGGATAGGCATTATAGTGGTATACCTTTCCATTTTGGGGCGAACCCAGATAAGCTCGGTCTTGGCATACAAAGGTGAGGCCAAAGAAGTGGGGATTAGACCGAGTATCGTGCGCACATCCAGGGTAATCGTCGGTATAGCAATCACCTTCCTCATCATAGGAACCATTCTATTCGCAGCCGCAGGAGTTGAGGAAGGTCTGGATTTAGGTACATCGATCTACGACGGGTTAAACCATGCCATGACCGGCTACGCCACTGGTGGTTTCAGCACCCGCTCTCAGAATTTACTTTTCTATCACAGTAGTTGGATTGAGATAGCAGCTATTGTGACAATGATCACTGGAGTGTTAAACTTCAACCTCCATTACGTCGTCTTGGGTGGGAAAAAGAGGGAAATTTTAAAGAACATTGAGGTCAGACTTCTTTTTTTATTTATATTGGTAATTGGCCTAATCGTATCGGCCAACCTGCTGTTCTCAAATTTATACCTTACAGGGGAGAGTTTATTCAGGAAAAGTATATTCCATGTGATCTCAGCTCAGACTACTACGGGTTTCCAGACTATACCCCCGACACATTTCATGTTCTTTTGGCCTGTTTTGTCCATGGTCCTAATTTCAATAGCCATGATAATCGGCGGGAGTGCAAACTCCACCTCTGGTGGCATAAAGATACTGAGAATAGGAATACTTTTGAAATCTATAGTCAGGGAAGTGAGACAAGCGCTACTTCCAAAGAGTGCTTTCGTCAGAGAGACTTTTCATAACATAGATGACACGCCTCTCACCGACACTGTGGTAAAGGGTGCTGCGGTAATAACAATAAGTTATCTCCTTCTTTTCTCCATAGGTACGCTGGTTACCGTGGCATATGGATACGGCATGGAAGATTCGATGTTCGAAACTTCTTCTGCCCTTGGCAACGTTGGGTTGAGCTCGGGTATAACTTCCCCTTCCATGCCAGACTTACTTAAGGTTACTTACATGTTCCTTATGTGGGCTGGAAAGATAGAGATAATCGCAGTATTAGTATTAATTGGATTCATAATTTTAGGAATCAGAAGGGGGTTCGAAAGATGAAAAAGATTGCTCTATCTATTTTTTTGATCTTGTTATTGCTGGTTCCAAGTTTTGCCAGAGCGGAAACAGGGGAAGAGCTGATTCAAAACTCAGGTAGTTTTGACGGTAAGAGTATTACATATCAGGGTGAAGTCATCGGTGTACTGACGAGAGGTAATTACGCATGGATCAACATCTACAATAAGGGATACGCGATCGGGATTTGGTCCAGAGCTGAGGATGCTGAAAAGATTTCTTCTTTTGGGGATTATACCCATATAGGAGACTCGGTGTCAGTTGAGGGGGAGTTTCATTTGGCCTGTCCGGAACACGGTGGAGATCTCGATATCCACGCATCTAGCTTAAAGATTTTGTCCACTGGAGAAAAGATTGATAGGATGCCGATCTTTTCGGTTGCAACATTAAGCGTCATATTGTTCACGATTTCTATTTTCGTCGCAGCTTTGGTCAAATACTTTCATAAGGAAAAAGAGAAACATTACCTTTTGGAAGAATAGGTACCAAATGCTAATACCTATTCACTTTTTTTTCTTCCTTATGATTTTATTTAGTTCTATGACTTTTAGGGCAGACGGGCGATCTTTCCAGTCGTCCTCCCAGCAGACGATAATATCGCAATCTTCTTGATCGTGATTATGTTTTACGAAATCAGAACTCTTGTACTCAAATCCGACCCACACGTCTTCCCAACCCCGTTTAGTCTTCCTCAAACATTTCGCATCGGGAAAGGTAGGTTTTATCGCCTCGACTTTCATGTCGAGATCCTCATGAATTTTACTAAATAAGAATAGCACGCCATTTTTATCTGTTGGTTCGTATAGCATTCCCCTGAATTCCATGGGCGAGCCTACAATCGGCCTACTTTTTTCAACAGGTGGTGCGGCTGTACCCTCTTTCTTGGCTCTTTCCACCTCTTCCTCCAGCGCATCCAGACCCCATTCCCTCAATCCAAACCTGTTTTTTCCTATCTGGACGAATAGCGACTGGTCGCCTAGTTTTTTGATCTCTGCAGAAAGTTTTGAGCCAAGTGACGCGGCTTGATTCTTACCTAATCTCTTGAGCAATTCAGGAACCAAAATATATTCAATCAGTTCCTCAGCAATCATGGGTTTGCCCATATTTTTGAGGATTTGGTACACGGTATTTTTTAAAGTCCTCTTTCGTAAGAAGATAATCTTTTTAGGTTGTTCCCATTCTCGAAGTCCAAATTTCCCATTTTTAGCCCTTATGAACCTAGATTCATCGCCCTTTAGCTTCATTTCCATTGTGATTTGGATTCTCATTATCTGTGTAGGGGTCTTGTCCCATTTTTTTACTAACCTCCTAGGTGAAACTATGGAGACCATTTCTTTAGGACGCAATGGACGATTTTCTTTTTTTAAGATTTCATGTGCAGTATCTAGGTAACTAAGCGCAACCACGGTTTCATCCGCTAAGATGTTCGTCTTGGCCTGTTATTTAAAAGTATCGCAGTGGAAGAAAGACGAAATGACGCCATTAAATCCACAATTTTAAGTTGTCCGAAAAACATAAAATTTTGAAATTTTAGTGAAAAAATAGTAAATATGGATTAATTAGTGCGGGGGAGGGGATTCGAACCCCCGAACTCCTAAAAGACCAGACTCTGAATCTGGCGCCTTGGGTCGGATTTAAACCTTTGACCTGACTTGGCTACCCCCGCCCTTGAAAATCATCTTCCAATAAAGCTTTAAATGTTCAGGAAATCCTTATGAAAGACAGAGACAACGGCTATAGATGATGTTATGGTAGAAATGGACTTTACAATATGGATAATCTTTATGATTGGATCCATGTTCTTCTACATTTTTTTTGCTCCGCAATTGATGGGCCTCCAAGCGTGGAGGGGGATCGGGCAGTTGCGCAAGTCGGTCGCTGAACTAGACGCATTTGCCAAAGAGAGCAGACGCTTGGCTTTGAAGGCGATAACAAAGCACGGCAAGCCCAAGCGGGATGTGGCAAAAGAATTTGATAATTTCTTAGATTTCTTCGCGATAGAGCCAGTGAGTGAAGATCCCAGCGGGGTATTGGGAAGACTTGAACTGGTACTAGATGTTCGGAAAAAACGATTTGAGAGAGCGATAAATCGCTTTGCCCCAAACGCAGACAAAGAAACGGCCGCTAACCTTGAGATGGCCATGGAAGGAGCCATGGCAAATCACATGTTATATCGCTTGATGAGACACTTCACGCTCCTAGCTGATAAAACGAAGAGCATTCAGCTCGTTATGATCGCTCAGATGAACATCCCATTCGTTAAGACCTTCGCCAAGGCCTTTGCAGAGGCCACGAAAACGTTCACTGAAGGTAAAGCCATCGGTGACGGTGTAGGCGCCCTTACCGCGGCTAGATTCATAGGCAACGCCAAGTGCTACGAACCAATTGAAGATACCGTTTACGCAGAGATCAAATTCGAGAGGAGAAAACTTTTCATCGTAAAGGCCAAGGGGCCGGGAGGGAGAGTGGGCAAACCTGGCGAGCTGATAGCTTGGCTTGCCAAAAAGAAAAAAATTTCCCGTGTAATCATGATCGATGCTGCTGGAAAACTCGAGGGAGAAACAAGCGGTGCCGTGATTGAGGGGGTTGGGGCTGCTATCGGAGGACCCCCCACGGAAAAATACAAGATAGAGGAAATAGCAGTGAAGAATAAAATCCCCGTAGACGCCATCGTGATCAAAGAATCCTTCGCAGAGGCTATTAAACCTCTCAACAAACGCCTTGTCAGAGGGGTAGATGTGGCGGTGGAAAAAGTGAAGAACGCAATACGTGAACGCACCAAATCTGGTGATACCGTGATAATCGCAGGTATTGGAAATACTATAGGCATTGGGCAAGTTCTCAGAGATATTCCAAAGAGTTTCCCATCTGTACCGGAAGGGAAAAAGGAAATTGAGTCGACTTTCCTACCAATGCGTGCGTAGAAATAAGACAATGAAAGTATATTACCTAAGTGTTTAGTATGAGACGCTATAAGCACTTGGCTGACGTTCAAAAAATAATGTGGGAGCCCCAGCGAATCAGGAATATCGGCATAGTTGCTCATGTCGACCATGGCAAAACCACCCTTACTGATTCTTTGGTGGCGGCATCAGGAATCATAAGTTTTGCGCTTGCTGGTGACCAACTCTTTACTGACTATTTGGAAATTGAACAACAGCGCGGAATAACGGTTCAAACAGCTGCTGTGAGCTTGTCCCACAATTTCGATGGGCAAGAGTACCTGATCAATCTCTTGGACACCCCCGGTCATGTAGACTTCAGCGGAGATGTTACTCGTGCCCTGCGAGCGATAGACGGCGCTGTTGTAGTGGCGGATGCCGTTGAAGGAGTAATGCCACAAACGGAAACTGTGTTGAGACAGGCGCTGAGCGAACGAGTGAGACCTATCCTATTCATCAATAAGGTAGACCGCTTGATCGATGAGTTGAAGCTCAGCCCAGAAGGTATGCAGGCCAGATTCGTGAAGTTAATCACGAAATTTAACGAACTAATGAAAAGATATGCCCATCAAAGCGTGGCTGACAAGTGGCAAGTAAGCGTGGAAGCTGGATCAGTGGCTTTTGGATCAGCTAAAGAGAAATGGGCTTTATCAGTGCCCCAAATGAAGTTAAAAAACATCAGTTTTAAGGACATAATCACAGCGTACCAAACCAGTACTCAGTCTGAGCTTGCCAAAAAAAGTCCCATTTATGAGGTTGTATTGGACATGGTCATCCGCCACCTCCCCAATCCCAAAGAAGCTCAAGTTACTAGAATACCTGCCATATGGAAGGGAGATATCGAAAGCGAGCTGGGTAAGGACATGCTGGCTGCCAACCCCAAGGGAAAGATTTGCATGGTAATCACGGACATCATAGTCGACGAACAAGCAGGAGTGGTATCCACGGGGAGAGTATTTTCAGGCACCCTGGAAAAAGGAAGAAACGTTAACTTGACGAGCGTCGGACAGGAGGCCCGCATCCAGCAGGTAAGCGTCTACATGGGTCCAGATCGAGTTATGATAGATAATATACCGGCAGGAAATATCGGAGCCATAATAGGCATGAAAGAAGCTTACGTGGGAGAAACTTTAATCGAAATTGGAACAGAAGGTAAGGGTTTCGAGGACCTGAGATACATAAGCGAGCCCGTCGTCACCGTGGCTGTGGAACCCAAGAACTTCCAAGAATTACCCAAGCTTGTGAACGAGTTGAAAAGGATATCGAGAGAAGACCCCAACGTCAAAATCAAGATAAACGAGGAAACGGGCGAATATCTCGTTTCTGGGATGGGTGAGGTACACCTCGAAATAGTCCAGTACAAGCTCAAAGAAGCTGGACTTGATGTCAAGACCTCGAAGCCTATTGTGGTTTATCGTGAAGCCCCAACTAAAAGAGCGGGACCCATTGAGGGCAAATCACCGAATAGGCACAACCGTTTCAAGATGGCAGTAGAACCCCTCGAGCCAGGAGTTGTAAAGGCCATCGAAGAAGGCAAGATTTCCGAAAAACAGGAACGGAGGGAGCGCGCCAATGTGCTCAGAGAGTTGGGTTGGGAGACATATGCTGCTCGCAACATAGTATCAATAATAGGACCGAATATCATGGCCCAGGCAGCCAGAGGGGTACAATACATGAATGAGATAGAGGACCACGCTATAGAGTCTTTTAAGGAAGTGGTTGAAGAAGGTCCCCTTATGCGAGAGCCCACCCGTAGATTGAAGGTATTGATTGAAGATGCTAGCCTGCATGAAGACTCGGTGCACAGAGGGCCGGCCCAAATAATCCCCGCTGTAAGGCGTGCCATCCAGGCGGCCATGCTTTTATCGGAGCCCACAATACTTGAGCCTATACTGAAGCTTGAGGTCCGCGTTCCTCAGGAATTCATGGGTGGTGCGACTAAGGTCATCCAAGGGCGACGAGGGAAAATATTGAACATGGAGGCAGATGAAGATATCACAATAATAAAGGCTTCCTTGCCTGTAGCTAACTCCTTTGGGTTATCCGCAGAAATGCGTTCAGAAACCGAAGGTAGAGCCATATGGGCAACCGAGTTTGATAAGTTCGATCAACTCCCGAGGGATCTCCAAGATCAGGTCATCATGGATACCCGCAAACGCAAAGGGTTGAAACACGACCCACCGCGAGCACATGACTTTATGGAAGACTAAACAAATTGGCCATTTCGCCAAACTTCTCGGGGGCCAAGTCCATAACTCGCGTTTCTGATAAACCTTTGGCAAGCTTTTTATCTATCAATGACCTACGCTCGCTCTTTGGTAATACCTCATCGGGGAAAACAATCCCATAAGAACGCATTAGCGCATTCCTAACACGCTGGCGCCGATGTTGAAAGAGTGCCCGGACAAGGTTAAAGAATAAGCTTTCGTCGGATAACTTAAACGGAGGGCGCCTCGGTTTCAGCCTTACAATTGCGGAGGTAACTTTGGGTTGAGGAAAAAACGCCTTTGGTGATATTTCATCCAATAATTCCACACCCGCACGATAGTAGGTATTAACAGTTAGGCGGCTGTAGTCATTAGTCCCAGGCTTAGCCACTAGTCTTTTTGCGAACTCTTTTTGGAACATTAGGACAGCAATTTCAAACTCGTGTTTAAGTAAAGTGAACATAATATCAGAAGAAATAGAATAAGGTAAATTTGAAACCACTTTGTTAAAATCAGGGAATGCCAAACGTAACGCGTCTCCGTGTAACAAATCCACATTTGGAAAACCACGGAATCTTCTCAGCAAAACTTTCATGAGCCCTTTATCCCTTTCCACAGCAATGACCTTCTTGGCATATCGTGCGAGCAGCCTGGTTAGGTTTCCTGTCCCCGCTCCTATTTCTAGCACCACATCTTCGCCAGTGAGCTTGGAGTAATCAACCATTAGTTCCAAAAAAGTTGGATCGATAACATGATGTTGACCCGTTCTTCTGTTGGGTTTTAATCCAAACTCCCACAATAATTGCAGTGTTTCACTAAACATCAATTATATACTGTCTAATTATGTATTAGGATGTTTGTGGATAAGATGCCGTCCGAAGTGTTCAGACACGGGAAGGAGTCACTCTTCAAAAAAGTGCTGAAAACAGGTGTGCTAAAAGATGAACTGGAAAAGGATATAATGGACGTCTACGGAGCAAGAGGCAAGAGGGCGATTGAAGCCATTAAAGATCGTCGCGTGATAAAACGTGGGCTGAGATGGTTCGTCCGCGGAAAAATGGACGAATACGAAATCGTGAAAAGCTTCTGCACTTGTCGAGACTATGTGATGAATATATCTACCAAAAAGGCGGGTGTTGATATGTGCTATCATGCGCTAGCTAAGAATATCTGTCAAGAGCTCAACTCTTACTATGTGGTTGAGCCAATGTGATAACTAGATGAAGGTGACAGAGTGCGGTTGGTAATCAAGTTCGGTGGCGTCCCAGTAAAAAACGGTGAAAGCATACTAAATGATGCTAAACTTGTCGTTTCTAAGTACAAAAAAGGAGATAAGGTCGTCGTTGTGACTTCGGCGATGTCTGGGGTCACCAACCAGCTCTTGGAAATAGCCCATAATCTTACAGGACCTCAATCTAAAGCAAGACAGCAAATCCCAAAATTTATGAATAAAATATCAAAAAAACATGCGCAGGCTTGTAAAGCGGCAATAAAAAATACCAAAATTTTGAACAGGACGAGGCAAACTTTGAAGGAAACTGGTAATTTTTTGGATCGGGCACTTAGAGGCATCTCTTATTTAGGTGAACTCTCAGCCCGTTCACGAGATTTAATTTTATCTTTCGGCGAACGTCTTTCTGCTCCAGTATTGGCAGGAGCTATCGAATCATTAGGAGTTCCAACAAAATATTTGACAGGATCGGAAGCAGGGATAATCACAGACGATCATTACACGGAAGCACGTCCTCTTTTTGAAGATACCAACAAACTCGTCAAACTAAGCCTAACCAAAATTTTGGCGGCAAAGAAGGTTCCGGTGGTAACCGGCTTTATCGCTGGCACGAAGGATGGAATAATAACAACCCTCGGGCGTGGAGGATCAGATTACACGGCATCAATATTGGGCGCAGCACTGGGGGTTAACGAAATTTGGATAATAACAGATGTCGACGGGATTATGACCGCAGATCCGAAGGTGGTGCCAAACGCTAAGGTCATCAAAGGCATCTCCTACATGGAGGCAACGGAGCTGGCTCACTTCGGGGCAAAAGTTCTTCACCCAAAAATGATAAAACCGGCGATGGATCACGAAATACCCGTTAGAGTTCTCAACGCATTCAAACCTGAGAATGAAGGAACATTGATTATCAGAAGGCTGAATCGCATTGAGGGCATAGTTAAATCGATAACCCTCAGCAAAAAAGTTTCACTTATAACAATAGGAGGCGCGGAGATGATAGGCGTGCCTGGAGTTGCCTCAACCGTCTTTGATATCATAGGCCAAGCCGGCATTAAAATCATAATGATTTCCCAGAGTTCCTCTCAAGCGGACATAAGTTTTGCCGTGGCCCAAAAAGATGCCGACACTGCAGTTCGGGCAATGCATATGGAGTTCGCAAAACGTCAAATACGCTGGAAAATTAACTATGATAGAAACGTGAGCGTTATCGCAGTTGTCGGTGCGGGAATGAAAGGGACGCCAGGAGTGGCTGCTAAAGTTTTTAGTACCATGGGACGTGAGGGGATAAACATACTCGCCATTGCCCAGGGATCTTCTGAACTGAACATTTCGTTTGCGGTAAACGAACGAGACGCGGTTAAGGCTGTGCGTGCCTTGCATGACGAATTCCTATTGGGCATAGGCAATTGATTGGACATTGAAGATGTACTGGATTTCTAGCGCGGCAGTATCGCCGCCCAAGCTGAATCATTAACGTATGACCCCGGATTCTTTTGCCAGCGGAGGTTACCATTTCTAACTTTTTCCTCACGTTTTCGTGGTCGTCCTTTTTATCTGCGAATCCCAACCGTTTGGAGATTCTGAAAACATGTGTATCTACTGGAAAGACGTCTCGCATCGCGCCGAAAGCGAGCACCACATCAGCAGTTTTGAAACCTACGCCGGGGAGTGAGAGAAGCTCTTCCCTCGCTTCTTCAAGTGGCTTCTTAAGGACTAAGGATACATTTCCATCATACCTTTTTAAAATTTCGCGTGATATCTCCTTGAGCCGTTTTGATTTTATTTTGGATAGTCCAGCAGTTCTAATTAGCGTTCTAATTTCACGTACGTTGGCCTTTGCCATTTGTTCAGGTGTTCTGAACTTAGAGATGAGCTTGCGGTAAGCGGGAAAGCTGTTGCGATCATTCGTGTTCTGTGATAGTACGGTGCCCACGAGCAGTGAGAAAGGATCAACAGTATACCGACGCCAAGTCTTGAATTCCGCGTTTAAAAGTTCTAGTATAATCTTCATTCGGCGTCTATTGGCCTTTAAATTCTCTGCTATTGTAAATTGGTCTGTGAGTGAGTTAAAGACCATAGAGATCCTATAGATAATGTTCTTAGCTGGGTCTTTGACTTTTGGGTTTGAGACTATGCTATTGGATCTTGGTGGCAAACTCATGGTGATGTATCGCCATAGAAAGCCAGCAACATCAGCGGAGGATCTTTTATCTGGACTAGCTATTGTTATGGTGGCAATCCTTACTTCGACGGCCGCCAAACTTTAACAGATTATATTTGCGGTGCTAGTTTTAGTCTATGTTTTTTTAACTGCAAGAATCATAAAACTTAGTCCTACGGGGCACGTCCCAACTCCTCTGGCGCCGATTTCTCCACAATTCTCTGATGCAGGAATAGGGGAGATTATTAGAAAGCGTGGTTACAATGGGCTTGTCGTTAAGATAAAAAGAGGGACGGGTGAGCGACGAAAATAGAAATCTTCCTAGAACTCATCCATGCCCTATCCTTAAGTTAAGACGCTGTTCAGGTGTACTAGTATATCTGCGTACTCGCGGCTTCGAAAACGATAAGTCAGACCGATAAAGGATATTAAAGCTTAGCTCAGTTATTTTGAAGGAGGTGGGTGTAATGATTGAGTTATTAGTTTATGTAATTGGTATTGCACTTGCCTTTTTAATTGCTTGGGGTTTGGGAGCTAACGACGCTGCCAATCCAACTGAGTGCGCCGTTGGTGCGGGAGTGATCTCAATAAAAAAAGCGATTCTTATTTTTTCGTTATTCGCCGCGCTGGGAGGTATTTTACTGGGACCATTCGTGATGAAAACAGTGGATCGAGGAATTGTGCCAAGAGAATTGCTAAGCCTAGAAATGGTTACCGTGGGAAGCTTTACCGCAGTTGCAGCGGCTGGCATTTGGATAATTTTCTCTACTTGGCTGGGCATGCCGATATCGACTACTCATTCTATCATTGGTGGTATCTTTGGTTTCGGGCTAATTGCTGCCCCAACCTTAATAAACTGGGGTAACTTTAGCATCGTCATTATTAGTCTTATAGTTTCCCCCATTCTCTCTATTTTACTGGCTGGTGGTTTATTCTTCCTCTTGCGATTTCACTTGAGAAAATCTGGAGGGAAGGGCAGCCCCAAAGTAATATATCTGCTAATATTCATCCTTAGTTTTGCCACATCAACCACAGTTTTTAATAAAATATTAAAGTGGGGGGTCATTGATACCCTTGCCGGTGGTATTATTGCCTCGCTTGTTCTTTCGTCGGTCTCCCTTTTGGTGTTTCAAAAAATATATGGTAAGTTTGGAACAACACAATCACTGTCATATTTATTAATCATCGCACTTTGTTTTTCTGCATTCTCATTTGGAGCCAACGATATGGCTAATGCAACAGGTGTTTTCGTGACCCCAACAGAAAAACTTGCAGGTACCCCGACCCTTGATACCATGGTGTTACTCTCAATCATCGGAGCGATTGGAATAACAGTCGGGGGACTTACCTGGGGTTACAAAGTAATTACGACTTCAGCATTTCAAATAACTCGACTGGACCCATTAACCGGTGCGGCCGCAGAATATTCAAACGCTGCCACAGTTTTTATTTTCACGACCTTGCCAGTCTTTCTTATTGGATTTGGCATGCCAATATCCACAACTCATGCCTCTATCGGATCTCTTATAGGGGTTGGTCTAGCCAATAGAGGATTAACAGGTATTGATATGAAAACCACAAGTAAAATATTCTCCTTTTGGATACTCACCATACCTGCTGTAGCCTTAATTAGTATGACGTTATTCAGTTTATTGAGTCAAGTTATGGTGATAAAATGACCTCGCGAGGAGCGCTCAGTTGGATTGGTAAAGCCAGAGAGAAAAAAATCCTTTCGATTTCTCATGAACATATGAAAAAAATAGTTGATACTGTAGAGTCTATGAATGTTGCGATCCAGGGATTTATAGACATGGACGAAAAAAGAATTGACAAAGGGTATAACGAATCTTTCAAAAATGAACGCGAGGCCGACGAGATAAAAAAGAAAATTTTGGATGAGCTGGCTAAAGGTATATTTCATCCTATTAACCGGGACGCCATGATTAGACTGACCATGACAGCAGACGAAATAGCAGCTAATGCTAAGGCTGCAGCAAGAAAACTCTCTTTTATGGATTCTAAGAAAATCCACGTTGAATTGAGAGAGATTATAAAATTAATGGCCGCAGAACTGGTTAAGATTGTAAGTAAAACTTTTGAGGCTTTTGTTGCCCTGATGGACAACCCTAAGACCGCAATCGCGATTTCTCACGAGGTTGAAAGAATCGAAGAAAAAGTTGATGATATTAGGACGGAGCAACTCGTGCCAGAAACATTAGTGTGGAATAGACGTATCCAAGATATATCATTAGTACTACTTCTAAAAGAAATAACCGACAACATGGAAGGCATTGCTGACATTTGTGAGGATGTCAGTGATATTATCCGATTGATAGCTATAAGTTACAAATAGATTTCTATTACCTACAGAAAAATAGAGGACTTGTTTAATTCACCTTAATCGAGTAGTCTAAAATAATTATTAGTGCTAAGAAATAATGGGACAAGATGAACATTGAGAATATTGCAAATGCTGCGCAATTGGCATCCGCACTAGAGGTTAGCGGTTACCCCAAACCGGGGAACGTTCACAGAACCGCTGATTTCGAAGACACGACATTTGAACAATTTATAGCCAGCTCCATCGCCATTGGTCCAGCCCTACTCGATGTAGCTAAGAAAGGTTTTAGGTCGGGGAAGGGGCTGATAAATGTTACCGATATCGGAGTTGGAAAAGCCATAATGAGGGCTATTAATGAAACTATTAAGTGGCAAAGTGGTGGGAACACAAACCTCGGCGTGGTAATGCTTTTGATTCCTCTCACCGCTGCGGCAGGAATGACGCTTGCCATAGAAGGTTCTATCAAGCTTATCAAATTAAGAAAAATACTATCAATGATTCTAAAATCCACAACACCGAAAGATGCTTTGGATGTCTATGATGCAATCTTGATGGCAGGACCGAAGGGTTTAGGTAAAGTGAAGAATCTAGATGTAAAAAATAAAGATTCCAGAGATAAAATCAAGAGGGAAAAAATATCCCTTTATAATATAATGAAGCTCAGCTCCGGACGGGACAACATCTCAAAAGAATGGGTAACCGATATGGAAATAACTTTCATGTTCGGTTTTCCTCACTTTAAAAGAAATTACAAAAAAACTAGAAACTTGAACACATCAACTGTCCAAACCTTCCTGCATATACTCTCAAGATATCCAGACACAATGGTACAGAGAATACACGGGAGAAAAATCGCGAGCGAAGTCTCGATGAAAGCCATGAATATCATCAAAACCGGGGGCATTTTAACAGCTGGTGGAAAGAAACATGTTTTGAGATTTGACGAAGAATTAAGAAAAAATGGGGTAAACCCCGGAACGACAGCTGATCTTGTCTCCGCTTCTTTAATGGTGGCCATTTTAAACGGACTAAGGCCCTAGAAATGAAACGGACCAAGGCCCTAGAAATGGTCCCATCAATAATGATCTTTTCATTTTAAAAATTGAAATATAATAAGGGACAGATATATCTCTTAAGATTTAACCGAACATTAGGTTTATAGGATAGGTTTCAAGTGAATGAACACCTTGAAATTTGCGAGGTAAACAAACTAAACGAGGCAATAATATGGTTTCACTGAAAGACGTGGGTATAACCCACGATTCACCAGCCGAAGTCGTTTTAACAACTTTCTACCCAAATGGAAACCCACACGCAGCAATCGTGGGTGTTACGGCTAAGGGCGAAAAACTTTTGCTTCTAAGAATTTTCCTTGACACCAAAACATATCAGAACGTTGTAGCGGCGAAGTCCGGAGTCATAAACATCACGAATAATGCCGAACTTATAGCAAAAATAGCTCTCCCCGATATATCCGGTTTGGATGAAAAAACGTTGGATTACAAAAACTCTGAGTACGTAAACGCACCTAAATTGACAGGAGCAGATGCCCACGTTGAAATCGTGACGAGTAATATTCAAGAAGCTCAGTGGTCTGACGATATAGGGGCTTCAAAAGTGGCTCACATAATAACATACGTGAAAAATATTGAATTAAGTAAACCATCCACACACCCTTTCAAGAGAACCGACTCTTTCCTCATAGAATCCGCTGTTTTAGCCTCAAAGGCTTTGGAGGCTTTGAAGAATGACAGGACGGAAGTCGCGAAAAAACTATTAAAAAAGATAGACCAGTATAAAAGTGAATGCAAGCGTATTGCTCCAGAATCAAAATATTTTTACTTTATATCGAAAATTACGAGTTACTTGAAAAACCGATTGGGTGAATAGCTTGGCAAAGATAGGGTGGGGTATAACAGGTGCAGGACACTTACTTGCAGAAACGTTTAAGACAATGGAAAAATTATCAAAAAAACACGAAATTTCGTGCTTCCTCTCATCTAGCGCAAGTCGTGTCATCCCCATATATGGGCTTTCAAAAAAATTACCAAAAATATGCCCCGGTGGATATCGACGAGAAATAATTTCAGAAAATGATGAAGGGCCATCATCTCCGCTAACTGGACGTTTTCTACGAAGAACTTATAGGGCCTTGATCGTGTCACCGGCTAGCTCGAACACCGTTGCGAAGGTTGTCACTGGGATATCAGATACTTTGATAACGAATGCAATAGCACAAGCTGGAAAAGGGAGAACACCAATCGTGATCGTACCCACCGACCAAGAACCTGGAGAAACAAAAACAGCAATGCCCTATTCTATTGACCGGACTTTGTGTGAAAAATGTGAGAGTTGCTCGGTGATATTACTCTGTCCTGCAAATGCCATAGTTCAATCAGATGGTCTACCTCGAATCAATCTTTCCAAATGTGATGGTTGTAACGTTTGTTTAATGAAGTGCCCTTATGGTGCTATAAGCTTCGGTCAAGAAGTAGTCGCGACCACGAGAGCTATAGATCTGGAAAACGTCAATAAAATGCGGATGATGGAAAACTTCGTGGTGCTAGCTGGCCCTATGGATATTCCCCGAGCTTTATCCAAAATATTGGGTGGTCGGCGTGGGTAAGAAGATTCTGTTAGTGACGGGGAAATTGTCTGAAAAATATGTTAGAAAATACGCAGCTGAAAGCGGCATTGAGCTAGAAGTGAAAGTAATGCCTGTTTCAGTAGCTACGTTCATGACAGGTGACCTTTTGATTAATAAGTTGAAAGACGTCAACACGGATGACTTCTCTATGATCTTGGTACCTGGAATGACAAGTTTTGACTTGCGGAGAATCGAGAATAAGGTTAATCTACCCACTTTCAAGGGGCCTAAATATGCTGCAGATATTCCGCTAGTTCTAAACAATCTAAAAAAAATAAAACTCTCAAAGATAAAACCAGCATTTGAACTATTAAAAATCGAAGCGGCGGTATCGGCGGAGAAACAACTCGAAGAAATCGAGAATATTGACTGGAGTATGTTGTCCGAAACCAAGTTCAAAATCGGAAAAGGAAAATCGTCAATTGCAATCGCTAAAGAACTTCCAGTTAGGATAATAGCAGAAATAGCTGATGCGCCACTTTTGCCGAATGATGAGATTATTAAGATAGTTGACTGGTACCTCAAAAGCGGGGCAGAAATCATCGACATCGGAATGGTCGCAGGAAAAAAGATGCCGAAGGAGATTTCGAGGATAATATCCACCATAAGAAACAAATTCGATGTTCCGTTAAGTATAGACACCCTAAATGTGGAAGAAATCCAAGCCTCCTTAGATGCTGGCATAGATTTAATCCTGAGCATACAAAGCGGCACAATCGATTCCTTTCCCAATCTAGAAGTTCCTGCAGTCCTGATCCCGACAGAACCAGAAAACGGCAGCTGGCAAAAGAACCCTTATGAGAAAGTCAAGCTTCTAGCCAAAATCGCTGGAAAAGCTAGAGATTTAGGATACAAAAAAATAATTACAGATCCCGTGCTAGAACCGGTTAACCAAGGCTTCCTAAGCTCTTTGGTAGCATTTTATGAGCTTAGAAGGCTAGAGCCGAACCTGCCTATATTAATGGGGGTTGGAAACGCGATTGAACTCTACGATGCTGATTCGGTGGGCATGTCCGCCCTGGTCATGGGAGCGGCCAGCGAAATCAACGCCAGTTTCGTCTTGACCGTAGAAGCCAGCGATAAAACAAGGGGAAATGTGGCGGAACTCAGGAAAGCCAGAGAAATGATTGGGCTGGCGCGGTCAAGAAACTCGGTACCAAAGGATTTGGGAATAGATCTGCTACGCCTAAAGGAGAAGCGGAGATACTCTGATGCATACGATCGAGAAATCGAGAACATCGCTGACGTTTTTAGAGCTAGGAAAATTACTGAATTCAAACTTGACGCCAAAAGAGTCTTTAGAATTTTCGTCGATGGTTCTGAAATAATTGCGGTCTTATTCGCTGGGAATGCGCCAAAGTCCATCATAAAAGGCAAAAGAGCGGATGAGATATGCCAAGAAATAATCAGAAGAGGATTGATAGATGAGGTGAGTCATGCCGCTTATATTGGACGAGAACTCCAAAAGGCCGAGATATCTGTAAAGACGAAAAGGGGATACTCTCAGGGCAAAGAGATTTTTTAGGTGATATCTTGTTTAGGATAAGGACTCCCTCCAGAATTCACCTCACTCTCATTGACTTGTGGGGCGGTCTCGGCAGAGTTGATGGCGGAGTAGGCATTTCTTTGCAGAACCCCCATTTTGTTCTTGAGGCTAGGAAAATCAGGAGAGGAATTAGAGTCCAAGGACCTTTCAGAGACGAAATCATGGTGGCGGCAAAAAAGGTTCTTGCCAAAAAAATGGTGAAAAAGGGAGTAGATTTTAGGGTATTAGAATGCTACGAAAAACATGTTGGTCTTGGCTCCGGAACGCAGGCAGCTCTGTCGGCGGGGATGGCTGTTAACAAACTTTACAAAGTCAATCTCTCAGTCAGGGAAATCGCTAGGACGGTGGGCAGAGGAGGAACTTCAGGAATAGGAGTGGCGGCGTTTGAGAGTGGAGGTTTCATCCTCGACGGAGGCCATATGTTTGGACCTGACGAAGAAAAATCACAATTTTTACCATCACGGGCATCAAAAGCTGGCCCACCGCCAATACTTCTGAGACACGATTTTCCCACTCGATGGGCCATAGTAATGGCCTTGCCCTCTATCATGCGTGGTGCCTCAGGAATTGGTGAGATAGATATCTTTAGTAAGTTATGCCCCATCGACAAAGAAGATGTTCAAAAATTATGCCATATCATCCTAATGCAGCTCTTGCCGGCAATGATGGAAAATGACATTGAGAGATTTGGAGAGGCGATAAACGAAATTCAACAAACGGGATTCAACAAAATCTATGGGATTGAACAACAACACCCCATTATTGGAAAACTAATACGGGTTATAGGGAATAGCGGAGCAGCAGGTTCGGGTATGAGTTCCTTCGGCCCGGTCACCTTTGGATTCGTCGATGAAAAATCTGTTGACCCCAAAACTGTAAGGAAGGCGGCTCAGAGTCTGCTGAATAAAACTACGGGAGGCAAGACTTGGATAACCCGCGCCAGAAATCAGGGAGCAGAGATAGAACGGGTGAGGTGACAAGCACCAACTATTTAGGCTTTTCCAACAGCTTCCTTTTGTTCAGAATCTTACCGTCATCGGCATGAGGCCTTCTAAGCAGGGAATCTCCACCCTTTTCAATTTCGCGAGCTTCATCAGCCAATTTGGCAGCCGCCCTCATCATCTCATGCGCTGAGGCTACCAAAAACACATACTTCTCCATTTCCCGCACCTTGAAGCATCCTTCAACAGTAACATCAGCGACTTTTTTAGCGATCTCAAAAGCGGCCATCGCTTTTGCCCTAGCATAATGATTTTCAAAGCCACCAGCATCGATAGCTCTATCCCTGTTGACTACGATTTTGGGTAAGTAAGGTGAACTGGATTTTATTCCAGAAATGGCTTTTTCGATTTCCTGATATACAATTGCCAAGGCTCCTGTCGCCGACAATACTTTTATAACATCGGCATTGAACATGTTCATCTCTATTGGGTCTAGGAATTCTCTTCTCGCACCAATCATGGAATCCGCTTGCACGAATATGTAGCCGAATCCAGTCTTATCGAGTTCACCAGCGATCTTTGCTCCGGGAGCATCTCCGATGATAATGCAAGGCTTGCCAGACTTGGCCAGTACTTCCCTCGCCTTCGACGGACCAGGGATACTGGGGTTTGGACTGACTACTACGATAAGTCCCGGACCGAAGTCCAAGATTTTTTCGGAAACTTCAACACATTCTTTTTCATTCATCTTAGGTCCGGATGAGATAATTCTTATAACCACATCTTCTCTTTCCGCCCTCTCATCGAGCATCAAATCTAGCACGGCCGATGTGCCGATATTTCCAAGTTTGACTATTCCTATCCTAACCTTTTTTTCCATGGAATCGTCCAATTCTCTCTCTGCCGAATACTATTAATACGCCATTTCCAGAAGTTCATTTCAAATTTTCTTTAATCCTATTAACGGCCACGACGACATTTTTTAGCTTTTGCGTGGCTATCTTCTGCCCCGTATCGTCCCTGAAGAATCTTTTCAAACCCCCAAACCCACAATCAGGCTCTATGATTAACCTTTCCAGCCCAAATTTTCTTCCGCCTTCTAAAATCACCTTCTCTACTTCGGCAACAGGCTCGACCGCCTCGATCCACTGTTCTTTCCCATCTCTGATACCTATCAGAAGTTTTGGATCAGGATTTGAACTAACGCAACCGAGACCAATCATTTTGTCGGCCTTTTCTAAGACGTCTTTTGAGTAAACACAGAAGTTTGCGGGGAAGTCCTTGAAACTGTGGTCGAGTATGGGAGCTTTTGATTGAATCAATATTTTTGCAGTTGTTGATATATCACCACACACATGAACAGATGTGAGAGCTTTTTTTACAGCCTGCAGTGGTTTGTCAATTGCCTTGATAATTACATCATGTTCTATTCCTAGCTTCAGTGCGTAGCTCAAAGAGGGTTCATCCAAAGAGATTATACCGGCTCCGGCCTCATCGTGCCATTTCACAATTTTTGTCACAATTTCTGAAAATCTTTGGATAAAATCAGGGTACTCTACGGCTCGATGCTTTTCTGAAATTCTTGCCGCCGAAGCTAAAGTTATAGGGCCAGTGATTGGTGTCCTAATACCATCAATTTTGACGTTGGGGGTCTCCTCTATATAATTTTGAGCAAATTCCAAGAACTCAAGAGTTATCGGGTTATCTGGTACTCTCAATGAACCAGCAACCCACGCTTCTCCCTTCTTCATTTCAATTCCACATTTTTCCCTAGCCAAAGGTTCCATGAACATCTCATTCATGCCTAAAAGCTGCCCGTAGCAGGGAAAGTCTATCCCTGCCTCAATTTGATCCGATAAAGCTCTACGCATGTTTTCTACCGAGTGCTCTAAGGGAAAACTACCAACCACTGTGGTTTTCAAACTTCCATAGGGTAAACCCATAGAAACCCCATTATATACCTATCCAATAGACACATGAATATTATTTAAGGATCCTGAAACTTTAAATAAAGAGGAGAAAAAAAGGTTGTGGATTATGACAATGAATCCAGATCTAAGAATTGTAGAACACCCTTTTTTGGATTTCAAACGAGGACCAAAGATAAAAATCTATTACCAAGGGAAGGCGATAGAAGCTCACGAAGGAGAAACAATCGGAGCCGCCCTATGCGCGGCCGATATAAGCGTCTTCACGAGGAGCTTCAAATACCACAGGCCACGCGGCATGTTCTGTGCCATAGGAAAATGCTCCTCCTGCATGATGCGGGTCAATGGTATGCCAAACATCAAAACATGTATTACCCCGGCGGAAGACGGTATGTTGGTGGAGCCTCAGAATTGTTACCCCTCCGCCAACGAAGATATTTTCAACATTATGAATCGTTTTAGTTTTGCGCTTAAGCCGAAGGTGTATTATAAAATGTTTTTACGCCCGCGCATGTTAAGTACGTTTTTCCTGAAGATTATCCGATATCTTTCCGGAATGGGCAGTTTTCCGACCTCGACAAGGCAATCAAAACCGTCGGGTGTTAACGAGTCAAGAGAAACCGAAATCGCCGTCGTGGGTAGCGGTCCGGCAGGTTTATATGCGGCGTTCCATGCGGCGAATCAAGGAAGCAAAGTAACGCTGATAGACGAGAACAATCGAGTAGGTGGACAACTGATAAAACAGACCCACAAGTTCTTTGGGTCGAAGGAACACTATGCTGGCGTTAGGGGAATCGATATAGCAAAATTATTTGCCGAACAAGTCTTGAATCACAAGAACATTGAAGTTCTACTGAATTCCTTTGTGATAGGTATTTATCCTGATAATATCTTAGGTATCGTCCAAGATAACAAGTTCATAAAATTGCGCGCAAAGAAAGTCGTCATTTCAACAGGGGCCTACGAGCGAACACTCATTTTTGAAAACAACGACATTCCCGGTGTGATGGGAGCCGGAGGAGTTCAAACTCTTATGAACGTACACGGTGTAAAACCCGGCAAGGAGGCTCTGATGATTGGCGCTGGCAACGTTGGGCTCATCGTCAGCTATCAGCTTCTGCAAGCCGGAGTTAATGTCAAGGCCGTGGTCGAAGCTGCGCCAAAGATTGGCGGTTATTTTGTCCACGCCGCGAAAATAAGGCGTAGTGGCGTACCCATTTTGGTTTCACATTCTATTAAGGGAGTATGGGGGAAAAACAGAGTGGAGGGTGCCAAAATAGTGCAACTTGATGAGAAGTGGCAGTATATTCCAAACACGGATGAAGACGTAAAATGTGATCTTATCTGTGTAGCAACCGGTCTTAGACCAACTTATGAGTTACTGTATCAGGCTGGTGCAAAAATGAAATTAGTACCCGAGCTCGGTGGGCATGTCCCTCTCAGAACCAAGAGCATGGAGACGACGACTAGGGGCATATACATTGCAGGAGACGCTTGCGGCATAGAGGAAGCAAGCACTGCGATGGTGGCCGGGAGAGTGGCTGGGATCTCAGCTGCCTTGAGCTTAGGGTATGGTGATGAAAGAACCAAGGAACTAAGGGAAAAAGCAATTGGAGAACTGGAAAATATGCGTTCTGGACCCACCGGGGAGAAAATAAGGAAAGGCACTAAAGAAGTTACATTTGGAGACTAACAAATGGTTACAGATTACGAAATAACAGGAGTAATCAAGTCCGGAGATCTGGTAAGCTCTGTGCCTTCTAAAGAGAGGTTCAAAAAAGGACCGGTTGCGATAATAGAATGTCCTCAAGAAATACCCTGCGATGCCTGTGTTGCGGCATGCCCCGGAAAATTTATTTTCATGGAAAAAATCGTGACACCTCCAGAAATTGAAATGGATAAGTGCACCGGTTGCGGATTGTGTGCTGTTAAATGTCCTGGTTTAGCTATATTCATCGTTGATATGCGCAATTCTCCGGAGGGGAAAGCGTGGGTCAGCATTCCATATGAGTTTCTGCTCGTTCCTGAAATTGGGGATGTGGTCAAGACGCTGGATAGAGAAGGTAAGTGTTTAGGACCGGCCAAAGTTGTAAAGGTCGTCCAACTAGGTAAAGAGTGGAAGACCACTATTGTGACGATCGAGGTCGATGAAAACTTGGCAATGGAAGCTAGGTATTTAAGGTGAAGAGCTTGGCTAAAAAAATAGTCTGTAGATGTCAAGATATTACGGAAGAGGAAATAATAGAAGTTATAAGTTCGGGATATACTGACCCGGAATCACTTAAGAGATATACTGGAGTGTCTACAGGCCCATGCCAAGGAAAGGGTTGCCTCACACATGTAATCGCCATACTTGCAAGGGAGCTCAAGAAAAAGCCATGGGAAATCAGGATACCCACACAAAGACAGCCTACAAAGCCTGTATTCCTCAGTGTGCTGGCTGGTGAGTCGAGTAAGTAAAAAAGCGGATGCGGTAATCATCGGCGGCGGGGCAACGGGACTCGGACTAGCGTACCGTCTCGTAAAGAAGGGTATGAAAAACGTGGTCGTTTTTGAAAGAGGTTATATCGGCTCTGGCGCCAGCGGGAGATTTCCGGGAGGTGTGACCCAACAATTATCGACAAAAGAAGAGATAACCTTGGCTAGAAACGGCGTTAAAATGCTTGAGCGGCTCAGCCCAGAGTTAAACCACAATATAATGTTCAGGAGAAGCGGAAGTTTAAATTTAGCTTTCAACGAGGGGCAGGTTAAGGTTTTGGAGGATTCTGTCAGGCTGCAGAACCTCATGAAAGTGAAAAGTAGGTTCATTGGGCAAAGCGAAGTCAAGAAAATGGTCCCGATGCTCGATGTCGATAAGATAATCGGAGCTGCATTCTGCCCCACAGATGGGATTGCTTACCCAATGGCCCTCCTCTGGGGATATACTCAAGCTATAAAGAGGGAAGGCGGGAAGATTCGTGCCTTTTCGGAGGTGAAGGGCATTAAAGTAGAAGGTGGAGAGGTTAAATCCGTGGCAACAGACAATGGAGAAATAGAAACATGTATAGTGGTCAACGCGGCAGGTGCCTGTTCTGGAGATGTTGCCAAGATGACTGGCCTAGACATCCCTAACCAAGTACGCAAACAAGAATTTTTAGTCACTGAACCGTTAAGTCCATTTCTCGACCCATTTATATTATCACCTCGCGACGACCTGTGGCTAGCTCAGTTGATTAGAGGGGAAACCGTATGCAGCCTACCCAGTACAGATGATGTCTCCTTAAATGATACGAGTTCAAGTATAGAGTTCCTCGAAAGGATAGCCAGGTTCTTGATAGAAATCATGCCGCAGTTCAGAGACCTCAAAGTTATGCGTCAGTGGGCCGGGCTTTATGATGCAACCCCCGATGGAAAACCGGTGTTGGGTGAGTTGGATGGAGTAAAGGGATTTATCCAAGCAAACGGCTTTTGTGGCTGTGGACTGGGGTTGCCCACTTCAGCTGGGGAGCTTCTCGCGGTACTACTAGTGGATGGAAAATCATCACCCTTGTTTAAATCTTTTAGAGCCGAAAGATTTTTCGCAGAAAAATCTAAAGACACAAGTACTACATAAAATACAAAAGCAAAAAAAACATCTCCAACTCAAGTAATAATTTTAACACTTGTAAACGATTCTTGTTAACAATACGCTGGACATCTATTTCCAGCGCTTTATTTGCCGCTGTATTAACCTTAGGCTATCTAACTTCACTTTAGGCGTTTGCACCCCCATGTAAATAACGACAAAATTAAAGTTAATCAAGTACAAAGCAATCCATCACTCCCTGGGAGATGTTATCCAGTGTGGGTTTCTTAATATTTTTCTCCATTTCTTCGCCCGCAGTCTACTGAGTAAGTCCATTTAAATTTAAAGGTTTTTCTTGGAATTGCGGAATTAGAGCAAAATTACATTATGCCAATAAGGAATGAAAAAAATTTGTTCCTAGGGTGATGGTAGCAAGGTTAAAGGAGAGGTGATTTAATAAAGAAAACAATTTAAAATAGGTGATTAGGTCTGTGGTTGGAGTGCATCGAGTGCGGCGAAAGATTTGACATAAAATCTAGATTCTACACTTGCCCGAAGTGTAATGGCCTACTTGAAGTTGAACTTAATTTAAAGAAAATAAAAAAGCCTGAATCGAAATGGTTCAACAAACCTCCCAAAGTATGGAAGTACCGTGCCTTTATCCCCATCCTGGACGATTCAAAAATCGTGAGCTTAGATGAGGGAGGAACTCCACTTCACTGCTGCGATAGATTGGCCAAAGAGATAGGCATTAGAGAACTTTATGTGAAATTTGAGGGAACGAACCCTACTGGATCATTCAAAGATAGGGGAATGACAGTGGGCGTAACAAAGGCGCTTGAATTCGGGGTGAAGACTGTCGCATGTGCATCAACCGGCAACACAGCTGCATCTTTGGCAGCATATGCGGCTAAAGCCGGCTTGCATTGCTTGATACTACTACCAAAGGGTAAAGTAGCGCGCGGAAAGCTGGCTCAGGCGCTTGTGTACGGTGCGAAGGTAATGGCAGTAAAAGGGAATTTTGATGCTGCATTAACATTGGTGCGCAAGTTATGTGAAGAAAGAGAAGACATCCTCCTCCTCAACTCGTTGAATCCCTTTAGGATCCAGGGGCAGAAGTCGTTAGGTTTTGAAATCGCGGATCAGCTCGGTTGGAAAGTGCCTGATAGGGTTGTGGTGCCTATGGGGAATTGCGCCAACATATGGGCCATTTATAAAGCATTCCTTGAGTTCGATGCAGCTGGTTTTACGAAGGGAATACCTAAGATGGTTGGAATTCAGGCGGAGGGAGCAAAACCTGTTGTAGATGCTATTAAGCGATACCTTGACAAGTTTGAACCTGTTGAAAAACCAAAGACAATCGCCACTGCTATTAGCATAGGTAACCCCGCAAATGGTCCAAAGGCCATCCGATCAATTAGAGCATCAAGTGGTACGGCAGAATCTGTGAGTGATGCTGAAATTATAAACGCTCAAAAGTTAATGGCAAGCCTGGAGGGTTTAGGTGCAGAACCAGCCAGCGCGTCAACAATTGCTGGGCTAATGAAGCTTGTAAAAGATGGTAAAATAAAGCGAGACGAATTGGTGATATGCGTTGCCACTGGACACATACTAAAGGACCCAGAAGAGGCAATTGAAGTGTCGGGACATCATCGTGTGCCAGATTTCATTAAAAATTTGGGTGGATCTAATGATACTTGATGCTGAAATTGTGCGCCTCGCCAAGATAAATGAAAGAGCCTTAACGTTATTGGGCGAACCAGATCGAGTAATAAATTTCAGGATGCGCCGGCACGTTCCGACCGAGCAAGAATTAGTTAATGTATACGTTGTTTATCATAGTGCCGCTCGCGGTCCACCTTGCAAGGGTGGAGTGAGAATGTCGAAAGATATTACCCTTGAAGAAGTAACCCAGCTTGCGGAGATAATGACCTATAAAAATGCTTTGATGGATTTGCCCTTCGGAGGTGCAAAAGCAGGGATTGTAGCAGACAGCGAACTTCCCCCTGATTCAAAATCTTTAATCATGGAAGGTTTTGCTCACGAAATCAGACATGAACTCATCTCTGGCAATTACGTCCCCGCTCCAGATCTTGGAACTAGTCCCAGAGAGATGGCCGTGATCTTCGGGGAGACTCACGTCAGGGAATCTGTGACGGGTAAGCCAATCGGCATTGGTGGTCTACCCGGCAGAAAGGAAGCCACTGGGTACGGCGTATCGGCTGTTTCAGAACGTGCCGTGAAAGAATTATTGGATAAGGAGCTTTCTGATACCACTGTTGCCGTGCAGGGATTTGGAAATGTCGGCTCTTGGGCTTGTCATTTTTTGGCGGAAAATGGTGCTAAGATCATAGGAATAACGGACAAACACTGTGGAACGATTCAACGCAAGGGAATCAACATTGAGGAACTTAAAAAACATCTGCAAAAAAATATGACTTTAGATAGTTACGGGGAAAAAAAATTGGGTAACGAAGAAATCTTGGAGTTGGACGTGGATGTCCTAATTCCATCGGCGGTGGGAAACGTGATAACGAAACAAAATGCAGGTAAGGTTAAAGCCAATATAGTCATAGAGGGCGCCAATGCTCCAGTCACAAAAGAAGCGGACGAAGTCCTTGAAAGAAACAACATCACTGTGGTTCCTGATATCCTCACTAATGCTGGCGGAGTAGTTGCCAGCTATGACGAATGGCGTAAGAGTAAGGCCGGAACCAGAACAAAGCGCGTGGAAACCTTCGCAACGATAAAAGAAACACTTCTTGAAGCGTTTGAAGAAGTTATGAACTTTTCCTCAGATAGAAATGTGTCGTTAAGAAAAGCATCCCTGGCCATAGCGGCTTGTCGAGTTATGGAAACCATTGAAGGTAGGGGTTGGCTCTAACCATATCCTTACAAAAACTTCGATTCTATTTGTCGCAAGGGGCAAAAATCTAACTCGCACAAAACATATAAGATAAAAGAATAAATTTGGGGCGGTGAATAAATCATGCCGGTAGACTGCATTATAAAAAATGCAAAAATAGTCCGCCCTGATTGCATTTTTTCGGGAGGGGTGGCGGTTGACAATGGTATTGTAGTAGCAGTTGGGAATGATCAGAGTCTTCCCCAAGGGGATAAAGTTATCGATGCCAGAGGGAAACACCTCCTCCCTGGTCTAATTGATCCGCATGTTCACTGGGGTGTAAAAAAGGAATACGATCATGAAACGATGACAGAAACTAGAGCAAGTGCCCATGGCGGCGTCACGACGGTGATGAACCTTTTGGGGCATGCGAAAACCTACACAGAGAGTTCGTACTTCGACGTCTATGAAAAGTGGAAGAACCTGACAGAGAAGGAGTCTGTAATTGACACGGTTTTTTCCATACACCCACACACAGCTCAGCACATGCAGGAAATACCAAGGTATGTCAAAGAACTGGGGGTCAGCTGCTTCAAATTCTTCTACGGGTACAAAGGAGAACAGGCCAAGGTCATTGGTGTGGGTTCAGTCGACGACGGAAGGCTTTACGAGGGATTCAAAGCCATAGGAGATTTGGGTGGTTTGGCTATAGCTCAAGCTCACTGCGAGGATGTGGAAATATTCTACTGGTTCGAGGAAAGGCTTAAAGCGATGGGCAAGGACGGACTAGGGACATGGACGGAAGCTAGACCAGGTTGGCTGGAAGGAATAGATGCCGTCCATTTAATTTACATAGCTGAAATGGCTAACGCCCCATTCTATATCGTCCATGTCAGCTCAAAAGAAACCGTAGATGCCATTGAGGCCGCAAAGAAAAGGGGTTTGAGGGTTATTGGGGAATCATGCCCGCACTATTTGGAAGTGACCTGCAAAGATGAAAAACTTGGTAACTTTGGAAAAGTCAATCCCGCGTTGAAGTACGAAGAAGACAATGAGAGGATCTGGAGAGGGATTCAGGAGGGCACTATAACAACCATGGGGACGGACAACGTTCCCTGCTGGAGACAACACAAAGGTGGAAATATCTGGCAGGCACACCCAGCCATCCCAGGTGGATCGGAGGTAATGCTCCCGATTTTAGTGACTAGAGGTGTCCTCAAAAAAAGAATAACACTTAAAAAACTTGTAGAGATATGCTCTTACAACACCGCTAAAATCATAGGAATCTACCCCCGAAAGGGAACTATTGATGTTGGATCGGATGCCGACTTGGTGATCCTCGATATGGACAAGGAAGTTCAAGTGTCTAATGACACACTAATGACCGACACGGACTTCACGATTTACGATGGATGGAAGCTCAGGGGATGGCCGACCCTTACCATGGTTCGAGGAAATGTAGTCTTGGAGGAAGACCAAATATTGGTCAAAGGGGGAATCGGAAAAATAATAAAAGCAGGACGGCCCATCTTGTGATAAAGATATAAACTAGAACTTTGCTCGCGTGTAAATCTATAGACGTATCTGTAATGATTACTGTCGAATGATCAGGGACTCAGGCGTTTTATAATATTTTCAGTTATAGTGACTTCGCCCACAAGCCTAGCTATCGTTCTCAAAGTTACTTTATGTGTTTCTTCATCTCGAGCTACGGTAGAATCACTTAGAACAATGGTTTTAAAGTCCCTCTGGAATGCGTCAAACGCCGTCGTACTTATACAACAATCGGTAACCGTTCCGACGATAATCACCGTATCCACTCCGAGACAACGTAGAGTGGATTCTAAATCTGTGTTAAAGAAAGAACTGAATCTAATCTTTTTTATTACGATGTCACCCTTCTCCGGCTTCACCTCATCTAATATCTCGACGGCCTTTGTGCCTTCGCAAGCCACGCCCCCCTTAGGTGGTAAAGCCAAAGTCGATAGGAGAGGTGCTAGCCCAATATTAGAACCATCGCGCCTGTAGGCTTGGGTAAGATAAATAACTGGAACTTTTAAATCTCTACAGGTCTTTATTAATTTCTTCAGGTTTGGTACGATCTCATCACTACTGGGGACGTAAAATGGCATTCCTTGCATGAAAAAGTTGTTGTTAACGTCCACCACTATGAGAGCTGTTTTAGTCTTGTCTATTTCCCACTTAACCATTTTAAACCCATTTGGCTTTTAAGCCAAACACTTAAAGATTTTTCTCAACAAGACCCAGCAATTCACTTTTTAGACTGACTAAATAGGAAAACTTAATTCGCCGCCTTACTTAAACCGAACCATTGAACATAACTTGGTGTTTGAGATGCAGGAACATAAAGTCAGACAACCGTTGATCGCGGTGCTGGGACATGTAGATCACGGTAAGACTTCGCTGTTGGACAGCATAAGAGGTACTACTGTAGCAGCACGTGAAGCTGGAGCAATAACTCAGCATGTCGGAGCCAGTGAAATACCCGTATGTACCATCAAAGAAGTTTGCGGTGCGCTCTTACAGAAGCTCAAAATAGAACTGACCCTTCCAGGACTACTTTTCATAGATACTCCGGGGCACGAGGCCTTTACTAATCTTCGACGACGGGGCGGGGCACTGGCTGACCTCGCAGCTCTAGTGGTGGACATCAACGAAGGATTCATGCCTCAGGCTCTTGAATCTTTGACCATATTAAAAACATACAAAACACCATTTGTACTTATCGCCAATAAAATAGATTTAATTCCAGGCTGGCAAATTATTCAAAAAGGTTCATTTTTAGAATCATTCGCCAAACAGCGCCAAGAAGTAAAGCTAGCATTGGACGAAAGTATTTATGATCTCGTTGGTAAGCTACATGAGCTTGGTTTTGAATCAGAACGTTTTGACCGTGTGAGCGACTTTCAAACGCAGATTTCGATCGTCCCGACCAGCGCAAAAACAGGGGAAGGAATATCTGAAGTACTCACGGTTATAGCCGGCTTGGCGCAGCGCTTCCTCGATGAACAATTGAGAGTTGAAGTGAGCGGTCCTGCACGCGGGACGGTTCTGGAGGTTAAAGAAGATATCGGTTTAGGGAAAACCATTGATTTGATACTTTACAACGGCATGCTCACGAAGGGGGATCTTTTTGCAGTGGGAGGGCTGGATAATGTTGTAACCTCCAAGGTTCGGGCACTACTTCGGCCTAGGCCTCTCGACGAGATCCGTGACCCTGAGAACCAGTTCGATCCGGTAGATAAAGTTTATCCAGCGGCGGGGGGGAAAGTAGTGGCACGCGGCTTAGAAGGGGGGGTGGCAGGGGCGCCTTTTTTAGCTATCCCAG
>CAYFIY010000002.1:0-60905 GCA_964343275.1 Hadarchaeota archaeon (SeqCode) | reverse complement strand
AGTTTATCCTTGACCGCATTCCCCCTTTCTCCTACCTTTCAAGATTTTGGGCATTGATTACACAGTTGGTAATAATGGAAATTGTGGGGCTGTTATGTGTCGTTATTTTTTCCTTGCCATTGCGGAGTGCAATCCTTGGCACCCTAGCCATTATCGCTGTTGTTATGTGGAGCGCAGTTGCTCACCGCATAAGCCTCCCGCTAAAAGAGGCAAAGCTGCCGCAAAATCCTGAAGACCACGGGATCATATCAAAATATAGAGACCTCATATTTAGTCCAAAGCATTATGAGGCTGCAGCAGGGTCCTTGTTCACGCTTTTACTTGCTTATTACATCTTATTTTTTGGAAGAGAAAATTTGAATTACTGGTTTGGGGGAACCTCGAACATTTTGCCTCTAGCGCTGAGCCTTTTGTTACTTTGGGAGGTATCCTATCGAGTTGGGTTGGGCTTATGGACTTCCCTCTTGTCTCTCTTTAGATCAACTATGATGAAAAACAGAGTGAGAATAAGGGGAGGACATGTACCTTATGGTAGTCTAGATTACTTGGAAAAGACTGACTTGACAAACATGGTTATGGCTTTTCCAGCATTTTTACTTCTGCCAGTAGTAATATCTGATTTCCTACTATACACCTTTCTAGTTAGCTACGCCATTATAATTGTCATTCTTAGCTTTACATCTATATTACAACTCAGAAAAGTCCCCCTTTTCCCTGATGAAGTGAGAGATCTTCTGAAAACTGGCAGGTTTGCTTACTTTGGAACATCAACCAAGCGCGGACAGCCTCATGTGACACCGGTTATCTACGTTTTTGATGGTAGATCTGCTTATATAATTACATCAAAAGTTTCAAAAAAACTCAAAAATGTCAGAGAAAACCAAAACGCGGCAATTCTTATAGATATTCGGGATCCGCAGGAACCGATGAACAATCGCGCCACGCTTTTGAAGGGAAAAGCTACTGTATACGGTCTTTCTCAAGCGTTATCACACCCAATTTTATTGCTACGATTAAGGAGACTTTTTCATAACAAATATCCCGAATACATCCGAAAATATCAAGAAAAAGGGCATTTACTACCTACGGCTTGGAGAGCGACATTCCTTTTCAGCAGGTTATTAATCAGATTAGAGGTTGAAAATATATTGTATTGGAAGAAAGCAAAACTAATTTCACTCCCGACCTGAAGTGTTTAAATGGAAGAAGTTCCACCGCAAATTAAAACTATCCTAATGGAGGCCAAATTCGCCTATCTTTGCAGCGCGTTTGACGGCCTCGAGCCTCACGTTGTCCCCATGTTTTTCTTCTATGACATGAACAACAACAAAATTTTTCTGTTGTCTTCCCATCGCTCAAAGAAAGTTGAAATTCTAGAGTCTAACAGCTCTGTATCCCTGACAGTTGACGTTCGAAACCAAGTTAACCCCTTCTTGAACTATGGTGTCATGATTCAGGGCACCGCCATAATTCTCGACATCGAAAAATATCGGGAGATAGTAGAAAAGCTTGTGAATAAATATCCCAAATTTGTTCAGATGGAAAAACTAGAGACGCGACTTCTATACACCCCTCAAGATGTAGTTATTAAAGTTAAGCCAGAGCTGATGGTCTACTGGAGAGGAGCTAACTTCACGCGCTGGAAAGCTTCCTAGACTCAACATGGAATTGGAATATACGAAAACACCATTTTTGATTGAAACTAGCGAGGAAATAGGTATTTTTTTGCTTAATGCGCGCAATCTTCAAAATCACCATGGACCAATTTCGAATATGGTAAACTTCGACCATTATAAGTTTTGGATCTTTATGAAATCTCATTTTTTAGCGATTTCACAATTTACCTTATAATATCAGTAAAATAATCAAAGAATTATAGGCACACCTTATTCCAATAAAAAATTATGCCCACCGGCAAATCAAAAGAAAGCAGAACCATCTCACCCCTGATTCTTATCCTTGCCTCAACCAGTCTTACCTTCAAACCGCCAGTCTTTATGACTTTGATCCCAAGAAGGTACTTTCCGACGTTAGTCCCTTATAAGCCTCTAGCAAGGTGAAATAGATGGTGACAGCCAATAAGTTATGAGCATAGAGTGCGATGAAACGTCATAGAATTCCCCGACTGCAAGAAAATATTCAGAGTAAAATATCAAAGGATGAAACTGTACTAATTAGGTCGATATCTCGATTAATCCAGAGACGTATAGTCCACGCCAGATATGAGTTGTGACCCGAAAGGATGTAACCTGTGCCCAATGATGTATAGTTTCATCAGGGACGTGGTTTATCGCCGGCATCAAATTACTAAATATGCTGCAATGGATGGAAGTAGGAAGCCTGCAACAATCGTTAATACCGCGACCAGGACGACAATAGCAGTATCTGGATCTCTGAGCCTCTCTTCCGCTAGTTTTGAACCTCCTCCGAAAAACATGTACCTTATGGGCTGGATGTAGTATCCCAAGGATATCCCACTGTTGATTATCGCGGCAAGGGCGAGCCACGGGCTAACAGCGATTATCGACGTGAAGAGGTAAAATTTGCTCCAGAAGCCAATCAACGGGGGGACCCCCATAAAGCTCAAGAGAATTAGCAATATTGCGATGGACACTATCGGCATCCTCCTTCCTAACCCTTTCAAGTCTATCATTTGAAGGCTCATCCCCTTCCTGAGCAACAACGCTAAGAAGACAAACATCCCAACGCTCCCCAAAATGTAAGTTGTAAAGTGAAGTCCTATCCCTTGAACGGCAAGTTCCTTACTGGAGCTCAACGCAGCTGCCACTCCGACTAGTATGTAGCCCATGTGGGCAATGCTGCTGTAGGCCATCATCATCTGAAGATTTTTTTGCAGCAATGCCACGATATTTCCGAACGTCATCGTGAAAACTGAAAGCAAGCCGATCAATAGAGGCCATTGGCTCCCAAGAAGCGGGGCAAAGGGGTAAAGTATTTTTATCAAAACCCCTCCAATCGAAACCGATACCACTCCAGTTAGAAAAGCGACGAGCATCGGGTGTACCCTGCCATAAATATCTGGGAGCCATCCGTGGAACGGCACTATTCCTATCTTGAAGCCGAATGCCGAAACGAAGAACAACGAAGTCACTACTATGATAGGTTTCTCGGCACCCAATGAGATATTGGAAATCATGCCCACGTCCGTTGAACCAGTCAGGCTATAAGCCATCGCGATAGCGTACAGGATTAAGACCGAAGCGAGTATACCCATCAACGAGTATTTCACCGCTCCCTCTACAGAACTATCATCTTTTTTAATTCCAACCATCACGTAGGAAATCACCGACACCAATGCCCATGTCCCGAATAACAACACGAAGTCATGTGCAGCGATTAGATAGTAAGCACCCACAACGGCGATGGTCAGGAGAGAGTAAAAACTAGGGGATGTCCCCCAATTTTTTACCCCCATAAGGGAAGCCACTGCAACAAACACGGCTCCAAGCGTTGTGAGGAGTGAAAGAAAAATTTCAAAAAAACCAACTTTCATTAGGCCTCCGAAGATGGCTACTGTTGGTTGGCCAATACTCACTGCGCCCAGATAAGCCAAAATAACGCCTGAAAGAAGGAGTACTGCTATTGTCATCCACGGAGAGACAAATTTCCTGCCCTTCAGGATGGTGTAGTCGAGAGTGGGCGAAAGAATCCCTACCCCGATTAGAATTAAACTAAGCAGACCAAAAAATACTTCCATCACAGCATCGACCCAAAAATTATTATGGCTAAAATAATTGTACCGAGTATAAAAGCTGTCAAGTAATGGTTAATCTTCCCTGTTTGTATTCTCCTGAATATGCGGCCCAACTCCAGAATCCATTCGACTAATTTTACGTTGTACCCTACGTCTACAATCTGAGTTTCGAAACGATTGAATATTTTTTTATAAGTCGATTCCACTGCTCGGGGTAAATATTTGTGATAGAAGTCATCTATGATGGCGCGGTCAACCAACTTGGATAGTGTATCGTAGAACGGCTGTCCTTTCTTAACAAAAATGTGATAAAAATATACCAGCGCAATAGCAAAGCCAAGACCCTCAATGTAGAACCAATAGATAAGTGGTACGGAAGATGACGCAGTACCAGCGACAGTGCTCAGAGAGACCATGACCGGCATTATGAGGTTTAGCTCCATCATGGCTTTCGTCTCCCCAATTTTTGTTTTTTCGTTCCGCTCAACGTGTACACGTCAATATCCCTCTTGGTCTTAAAGAAAAGTATACCAACTGAGATCATGACGCCTATCTCCGTCGCCGATACCCCTATGGCTATCAGGGCCAACACTCCACCTTGAATGGGCCCGGCAGTTGCTGCTAGGACCAACAGCGTGAGAAGCGCCGAATTGAACATGACCTCGGCGGAAAGCAACATCCTTATCATATTTCTTTTGGACAGCAAGCCGTAGGTTCCTATTCCTAACATTGCGAACGCAATTACTAAAAAAAGGAAGTAGTTCAGCATTTCAATTGATCTCCCTTCGAGCTAAGGTGATGCCCTCTATCAATGTTGTCACTAGGGCAATGATTACCACTATAAAAGGTAACCAGTAATCCTGGGTGAAGGTTATAGCGAGCTCCCGGTATGAAATCGATTGGACGAACAGTGGGATATCTGAGTAGGACCAGAAGATAGCAGCGAGGCATATGGTGATCAGAGGTACTATTATAAAGATAATTCTCTTCAACCGTGGCTCCACAGTTGGGCTGGTTTTAAACATCGTTACTGAAAAAAGGATGAAGATAACACCTGCCCCTACGTAAACAGCTAAGTGGAACAGCGCAATAAATGTAAAACCCACGAACGCAAACAAAACTGCATTCGCTATTCCCAAAAACCCAAGAGAAATAGCACTATACACTAGAGAGCGATGCTCGACAACCAATATGGAAAAGGCTATTGCTAATATTCCAAAGATAGAAAAAATTATTATGTCAATCATTTTATTCCCTCATTTTGTGCTAGTCCAGCATCAGATTTTAACGCAGTTTCTGGAGCTTTCCCTCCTCTTTTTTCCAGCTTTGGCGTTTCAGCTTTTGATCCGTAAAGCAGCCCCTTTTTCTCATCTATTCTGACCGCCACGACTCCGCCTGGTACACGATAGGGATCATTACCACCTTCCATGAACTTTTTAGGAAGGAACATGTTTTCATCGTAATCTAAATATGCAACGTCGTGGAGGCTAGTATGCTCAAGCGCCTTTACTGGGCAAATATCCACACAGAATCCGCAAAACACGCATCTAGCATAATCCAACCCTGGTGATTTCTTCCCATCACACATGTACATCTTTATGGCGTTCGCGGGACATGACTTAGCGCACAACATGCAGGATGTACATTTATCATTATCCCATACTATCATACCTCTGTATAGATCACTAACCATCTGCCTAGCATCCGGATATGGGCATGTAAGACGATTTGAGAATAGGTTCTTTATGCCTGTGCTGATTGCCCTCAAGTGTTTAACCACTTTACTTTCCATCATGTTATCTGCCCCCAAAGTCCAGCTACAACGAGTATGACTGATAAAGCTATAGCTGCCATGGAAAGTACAAAAAGCTTGTGCCATCCTATCCTCACTCCTTGGTCAACCCTAAATCTAGGGTAGATAGACCGAAGCAGCACCATAAGACATAACACCACCATACTCTTCACGAAAATCATGAGCCCGGGCAAAGGCCCAATTGCGAGCATGAAATTAGGGATTGGATTCCAACCTCCCAGAAATACAATCACAAAAAGATGAGCCATCACGTACGCTCTGACATAGGATGTCCCCATGTTCATTATGTAAAGAGAACTGCTGTATTCGGTCGCCCAACCGGCCACTATTTCGGTCTCAGCTTCGGATATTTCAAATGGGAACTTTCCAGTAGCGATGAGAGCTGCGATAAAATAGGTTAGAGCGGCTATGGGGTTTAGGAAGATGCCCCACACCCCCTTCTGCGCTTGGGAGATTTCTATTAGGTCAAGAGAGTTATACAGAGCCGCCATAGCCAAGAGCGATAGAATTATTGAGACCTCGTAAGATAACATAATGTACCCGTCTCTGAGACCGCCGATGAGGGAGAACTTGTTGTTGCTACTCCAAGCTAACATGATGAGGATCATTGGACTGAGAGTAATGAGAGCCAGCACCAACAGGAGGCTAAGATCGCTAAAAATTGCTGCATAGCTAGGCGAGAGCGGGATTCCAATCACGGGGAGGACGGAAAACGTGAAGAGGAGAATTGGACCAAATATGAAGACTAGCTTGTCAACTTTCTTAGGTATTATCTGTTCAGAAAAAATAAATTTTATTCCGTCAGCTATGAGCTGTGGAAATCCTCCCAATTTTCGTGCAATGTAAAGAGGGCCATAACGTCTCTGAACCTTTGCAGTAACTTTCCTTTCAAACCATATGATTCCTGCCAAAGTCAAAGTAAGTACAGCTAATCCTGGATAAATAGCGGTGATGAAGACTCCGGGTTGGAAAATGAGATCAATGGGCCAAGTCAGGATGTTCGTCATCACCTATCAGCCTCCGGTGGAAAATAATCGAGACTTCCGTAAACGGCAGGTATATCCGCAAGTCTATGACCAATCAGAGCATTTTCGAAGCCACTAAGATTCCGGAAGGAAGGGGTCATCATCCTTACACGATGGGGTTTATCTCCACCCTTACTGATGACGAAGAAAGTAAGCTCACCCCTACCGCACTCTACTCTCGAAAATGCTTCCCCCTCTGGAACCTTCATTAGTAGTTGTCTTGCCATCCCTTTTTTGCTCTCGTGCATGATCGGACCATGCGGCATTTTACTCATCGATTTTCTTAACAGTCCAATACTTTCTTTTATCTCGTCGAACCTAACCATCAATCTTGCATAGCAATCTCCGTTGGGCCGTGTCACGGGTTTGAATTTTAAGTCATTATAAGCCCCGTACTCGCCGGTAATCCTCGCGTCGTACTCCACACCTGAGGCTCTTAAGTTGGGTCCGGTTAGACCTATCTCAACCACCTTGCGTTTATCGAGGGTGCCGACGCCCATTAGCCTGCTCATTGTCACAGGGTTTTCAAAAAAGAGGTTTCTATACTCCGGTATTCGGTTTTCAATATATCTTAGACCGTTCTCTAGCTTCTCTTCAAAACCTTCCGGTAGATTCCCCCTAACACCACCAGGTAAGAAGAACGAGTGTGTGATCCTGGCACCAGTAAGTTCTTGCATCAGTTCAATAATTACCTCTCTGTCTCCAAATGACCACATAAAAACAGTTGATGTTCCGATCATATTGCCAAAAATACCGATCCCATAAAGATGGCTAGCTATTCGATTCAGCTCACACATGATCGTCCTAATGTATCTCGCTCGATCAGGGACCTCCACCCCTAAAAGTCTCTCGAGCGCCCGAACATAACCTAAGTTTATATTTGCTGAATCAATGATAGAAGGCCTCTCTACGAGAGGGATGACCTGCACGTATTTTTTTGTTTCGGCTATCTTTTCCACTGCCCTGTGAACCCAACCGATGTCTGGTTTGATTCCGAGTATTACGTCGCCATCGATCTCGACAATAAGACGGAGGTGACCTGAGCCCGGGTGCTGGGGTCCTATAAAAAGAGTTAATGTGTCCGCTCGCCCATAGTTCAAGTTCTTTCGCACTTACTCCACCCCTTCTTCGGGAATTTTATAGTCCTTTCTCAATGGACAAGTATTCCTCAGCTCCTTTGGAAGAATAAAAGGATCTGGTTTCTCATTACCCTCAAATTTCACGCCAAGGAGATCCCTTGTCTCCAGCTCCATGTACCTACAACTTGGAAATACGTCCGATATGGAAATTATTGTCGGCCTTGACCGATTGACCTCAGTCCTCACCTCGACGATCTTTCCTTGGAGGGATGAGCTCAAATAGGATGATATGTGGTAAACGAGCTCGATAAGCTTATCTTCGGGTCTATCCAATCCCGTGAGGGACTTGACGTGGTCAAAGCCCTCTGTCTTAAGTTCCTCAGCAACAGACTTCAGGGAGTCTGGAGCAATCCTCAGGAGGCGCTCCATCAAACTCTCCTCGAAACCTTTCGTCGTTGGGCTCTATTTCTGGATCTCTTTTTCTTTTCCATTTTATACTTTAGCTTCCTCTTGATTTTCTCCCGGAGCTGCATGAATGCCCTAATGACTGCCTCGGGTCTAGGAGGGCAGCCGGGTATAAAGATGTCCACTGGCAGCACGTCCTTTGGCTTAACTATATTATAGCTGTTCCAGAATATCCCGCCATCCAATGCGCAGGAGCCCATTGCTATGACGAACTTAGGCTCCGGCATCTGCCTGTATACAATTTTGGCCGCCTTCGCCATTTTTCTAGTCAATGTACCCTCTACGACGAGGACGTTAGTCTGCCTGGAAGAGACCCAGGGAAGCACACCGAGTCTTTCTATGTCAAATCTCGGGCAAGCGGCCGCGGCGAATTCCGCCCCACAGCAGGCAGTCATTAGGTGCACCGGCCATAGGGAAAATGAGATTGCCCAGTTTCTAATGGTCTTTATTGGTATCGTGTCGGCTAGCTGGATTCCAACCTTTCTGGTAGCTTCCTCTAGGTTGCTTAGCGAGGTTACTCCTTTTTTGTTGTGACCCAAAGGTCTAACCTCCTAGCGGAGCCGAGAGCGAATATGAGAGGTATCGCAAGGACAAGGCTCAAGCCTGCGAAAAGAAGGGCTACCATAACGGGCAGCGCATGGAGCGTCATCATGATGAGAAAAAGATATATCGCCAAAGGTTCCACTGTCAGAAAAATGATGAGGTAGGGGTAGTACTGCATTGGGAAGAGCCCTCTCGCCTTACCGAATGGAGGATTTCCTGCTTCGAACCTCGCAAATTTTTCTCGGCTTGGGTTCCTGGATGTTAATACCCTCCCAGCGACGAAGGCTATCACCAGACCTATAATTGGTAGCATCAGGGCCAAGACAATAGTCACTAAAACAGAGCTGGGGACTATAGATGAAGATTGCACGTTTTGGCTGACGGAAAAAAGCTCAATCATTACAACACCAAAAACCGTTTGATGGCAAGGAGTTTGATTAGATCCTCACCCATCATTGCCAAAAGCCGACTTGTTCTATATTCATCCTTCACTTCACGCACACACCATATCGTTAAAACCATAATTGGATTATCATCCAAAGCAGGACAAGAACGGAACCGCAAATCATCCAAAACAAGTAAGTACTCAAGTCGCCGCTGTGGGCTTTTTTGATAATCTGGCTCAATCTAAATGTCCCCCTTACGATTTTTTCGTTATAACCCCGATCTATGATGGGAGTCTCAAACTTGCGGAAGAGGTCTAAGTAAAACGGCCGCCCGCCACTTACGAAGATGTAATAAAAATACAACAGGGCTAAGGCAAACCCAAGACCCTCAATATAAAAATATACTAGTGTCAAGGGATAAGGTAGGCCTTCGGCGAAGAATTCAAACGCCATTTTCACCACCCAAAGGTAGTACCGAGGAAATCTTTAAGCGGATCGATAAAAACGGCAGGGTATAAAAAGAGGATTACCCCACTGATTCCCATAACAGCTATAATCACGGTCAAGTTCGACCATCCGCGAACAGGTTCTTTTTTTAACCCACTCGGTAATTTCCCGAGAAATATCTTTTTTAGGGTGAAGAATGCGTAAGCTGCAGTCATGCTTGCCCCAATTATGAGGCCAATTGAGATTAGGGAGAGGGCAATACCACCCATTGTTAAGGCCCTATCGAATGTCCCTACAATGATATAGAGCTTACTCCACAGGCCGAGGGTTGGGGGTATGCCCACCAAGAAAAGAAAACCGATGAGAGCTAGCGCCGCCGTGATTGGCACTTTAGATGCCAAGCCACCCATTTTGCTGATGCTCCTCAACCCTCGAAACTGGAAGATGAGTGTACCAGCGACCATGAAAAGGACAGACTTACCAATAGCATGCGTTGTAAAATGCAGCACCCCGCCAGTGACGCCGTTGGTGGTGAGAGTCGATATCCCTAGTAAGATGTACCCCATCTGAGAGATACTTGAATAGGCCAGTAACCTCTTGAAGTCGTCCTGAGCGAGAGCCATCAACCCCCCGTAAATCATAGTCAACAAAGCGAGCCCCATCAGAACTATTGAGATTTCTTGGAACTGAATTGGAAACAATGTATAAGATATTCTGATAAGTGCATAGCCCGATATCCCTATCAATGCGGGAGATAACAGGGCGGATACGGGCGTCGGTGCTTCCGCATGTGCGTAAGGAAGCCATATGTGAACCCCAAAGACTGCCATCTTGACGAACAACCCAATCGTTATCATGAGCACAACAACAATCGGCAAGGCCTGCCCTAACCCAAGGTTAAATGTCAAGGTTTGCATGTTCAAAATATCAAACGTGCCGGCCGATGAACCCAAGGTAAGTATTCCAAGAAGGAAAAGCAGCCCACCTATATGAGTCCAAAGCAAATACATTATGGCTATTCTAGTTCGATTCCCATAACCATACCATATAATTAGAAAGAAGCTAGGGATGAGCGATAACTCTAGAAAAATATAGAATTCGATAAGGTTTGTCGACATCACCAAACCCAACATTGCCGCCGAGAACATCGTGTAAAGCATGTAGTAGGTCCCAATCGACGGCGGCGCTAGACCCTCGTGTTTCATTTCTTTGATTCTATGTTCCATGTATGGGGCTGAAAACAAAGCCACGATGGCAGTAACTAAAGCTATTCCAAAGACGAATGGAGCGCTCAAGGGATCGAGGAGCATCGAAAAGGAACCGACGAACTGGTGGGTGAAAAATGATGGGTCCACCACACCTTCCCTCATCATACCGTTCAGGGAAAAAAAAGTTATTACGGCTAAAGGCACGAGTAGGAGGATAAAGCTAATAATCGCTAATCTCTTCGGTTTTGACTTATTTCCCAAGAAAGGGAAAAGTATTGATAAGACCAATGGTATAAGGACTGATATTAGCAATATTGGAAAATCCAGCATTATCACGTTTTCTACCCCCTATATTCACCTATGAAAGTTTTAGCATAAAGCTTGACATCCTTGGAGATTTGTACGATGTTTACTTTAAACACCAAGCAACACCTCTTTGACGTAATTAGAAGGGTTAATTAATATCATTTGTGCTGGTTCCACGGCGTCGAAACCGAGCTGTGGGAGTACCCCAAGCAATATACAAAATGCAGCCAAGACAATCATCGGGAATATCATGGCCCCGGGAGCCTCCTTAACTTTTGCAAAACGCCTAGTTGTCGGCCCTAGGAATATTGCGATAAACGCCCTAATCATATAAGTCAAAGTCACGGCGCTGATAATTGCCGCGACGCCGCTCAATATTGAGTACCCGGCGTCAATCCCTGCTAAAAATATGGTTAACTTGCTCGCGAACCCGTTGAAGGGTGGCATGCCTGCGAGAGCGAGTGCGCCGACCATGAAAACCCCCGCTGTTATTGGCATCTTTCTTCCAATCCCGCCGAGTTCGTCGAGCCTTGAGGTCCCGACCCTGTAAATTATCGCCCCAGCGGCCAAAAAGAGTAGGGACTTATAGATAGCATTGTTGAGCATATGAAAGAGTCCACCCGTAATCCCCAAAGCGGTCCCCATTCCGACGCCAAAGAGGATATATCCCATCTGCGAGATACCGGAGTAGGCGAGAAGTCTTTTCAAATCGCGCTGAACCAGAGCCATGAGCGCGCCGAGAACCATCGTGACCACCCCAAACCCAATGAGCAAGGGACCAACCATGGGGGCTCCGAAGATGAGGTAGCCAACTCGGAGCAGAACGCCAACTCCAACAATAGCCGTCCCCCCTGCCATTATTGCGCTAATCGGAGACGGTGCGGATTGATAGGCGTCTGGCAGCCAAGCATGAAAGGGGATCATACCTATTTTCATCCCAAAACCCACCACAAAAAGAGTAAGAGCTATAATCAAAATTAGAGGGGTTGAGGCTGGAATCGTGTTTACCACCGCCATTTTTCCAGCGAGATCGGCTATGTTCAGAGTCCCTGTAATGCCATATAATAACGCGATACCGATCAGGATAAAAGTGGTCCCGAGTGATCCAACGATTAAGTATTTCACTGAACCTTCTATCGATATTTTGGAGCGGCGGAAAGCGACGAGAGCGTAAGAAGAAATAGACATTATTTCAAAGAAAACATAGAGATTAAAAAGATCCCCGGTTAAGGCTACTCCCAACATCCCGGCGGTCAAAAGAAGCATCAAGGTGTAATACTGCCCCAGACCGCCTTCATCCTTCATAAAAACAATTGAATAAATCACGACTAATGTGCTTATGCCAGCTACGATGATGCCAATCAACAAGCCCAACCCATCCACGACGAGATTTATCCCTAGTGGCGATACCCACCCTCCGAGACGATATATTATGATATCATTCCCACCTGTGGACATCACAATATTCACCACGAGTAGAAGGGAACCCACAGTAACCGCAAGTGCAAAGTAATCTAGGGCCCGTGGATGATTTGTGCGCTTCACGAGAATGTCGACCAAGGGAGCTAGGAATGCCCCGGCTAACGGCACGATGATGGCCAAGATGGGTGCGTCTTGAATCAGCCTCTCAGCCTCCTCATGTTGAATGGGTTAAGTGTTTTGTAGTGACGGTAGGCATAGATGGCGAGCGAGAGCGCCAAGGCCGTGATACATATATTGATGACGATGGATGTCAGCACGAGGGCCTGGGGAAGCGGATCCACCGCTAGGGACGCAAAATCAGTTGAGTTCGATGCCAAGTTGGCGATGAAGATCGGTGCTATGCCGCCAGCGCGAAAACCCATACTTATAAAAAAAAGATGAGCTCCGTCCGTTATCACTGATAATCCTATTATGAGCTTGATCAGGTTCCGCTTGAATAATAAGCAATAGATCCCGAGCGCGATGAGCATCATGGCGATAGTGTAGTTCAGGTTCATTTTTTCTCCCTCTGAGTCACGAACAACATCGCGTATATAATCAATAAAAGACCAGCCGAGACCTTAATCCCCACACCGATGTAAAGCAGTAGAAAATTACCGCCACTGAATATACTACCTTGTTCGCCCAACGGAAAGACGTTCTGCAGGAAAGAGGTTCCCAACAAAATTCCAATGAGCCCTATTACAACAATGCTAACGCTTCCGATAACGTCGATCACTTCCGCTTGTAAAAAGCTTATTCGTTTTTGGATGTTATCGACACCATAGGCTAGGATGAGCATGATGATCGATGCAACAATAACCGCACCTCCAGGAAACCCGCCCCCAGGCGTCAGGTGTCCATGAAATACGATGTAGATCCCGAAAAGAAACACAAATGGGAAGAGTAATCTCGAGATCGTTTGTACGATAATGGTCATTCCAGCCATTAATCATCCCTCCTTAAAGTGCGAAACAACATTATAACACCCACGACTGCAGTAAACAGGACCGTGGACTCACCTAAAGTATCATAGGCTCGATACCCCCAGACCACGCTTGTGACGACATTTGTCGCTCCGGTCTGCCAAAGAGCGTCTTCAAGGTATTGCTGCCCAACGGCGTCTCCAACGTATTCGTTCACCTGACGCTGTGGAAATGACCCAAATGGCTGCATCGTGAAATTAGTTACATAAATCAGCATTAAGCCCAAGGCAACTACTAACCCCAAAGCTACTGCACGCTGAGCTTTTCCCATTATTCCTGCCTCCTCGTGCGGCTCACCGCGATGACGAAAAGCACCGTCGAGACGCCCGCCCCGACGGCCGCCTGTGTTATCGCTATATCCGGGGCTTGGAGCATGTAGAAGATAACGGCGAGGGTTATGCTGGCGCCACCCAGCACTATGACTGAATAGAGCAAGTCCTTAAGCTCGATCGCTATCACGAACAGCACGAAAAGAAAAATGACCAGGATGTTTTGGATCAGTGTTTCGACCAAGGTCTCTCCTCCTTCAGCTTGTCAACGACGCTCTTTTTCCAGAGCTTGACTCCCGACTTGTGAGCGGCTCTTCCAATGGCATGGGAGCTCACTGGATTCGTCAAAAAGACGAAAAGAGCGATTACAACTGCCTTGAGGGTGAAGACGCTGATCCCTCCGATTATTCCTGCACCGATTATGAGCAGAATCGATCCGCCGACCACTACCACCGTGTTGGCGTGGATTCGGTTGTACACGTCCGGGAAGCGAACGATCCCTATGGCGCCTACGACAGAACATACAGAACCAATTCCAAACAGTATGTACGCGATGATTTCAATCATGATTCTATCCCCCTTCCCTCGAGGTACTTAGAGATAGCAAGTGTTCCCAAAAATGAAAGAAGGGCATAGACAAGAGCAACATCCAAAAAAATCGATGCTTGGTAATAAACTCCGAGAATAACTAATGACGCGATCATCAGGGCCGTAATCCCATCTATCGCCACGACTCTGTCAGGGGCAGTGGGACCTAGTACGGCACGGATTGCGCAGATTACGATGGCGAAGAGGACAATTACCACGATTTCAATCAATATCATCCGAAAATCCTCCTCAGGAAACGTTCGAAGGGCATAGCGATTTCAGCGCTTGTTTTTTTAGGATCGACCGCCTTTACGTCGATCCAGTGAACATACACAGATGACTTATTCTCAACAACATCAACGCTGAGGGTCCCGGGGGTCATGGTAATTGCATTAGCCAGGCCCGTTATCCCAAAGTCAGTTTTGAGTTTAGTGGGAACGCGGACGATACCCGGTTTAATAGGCATTTGGGGATGTAGAATTAGATACATAACCGTAGCATGTGCCTTAATCTCAGCCCAGATGTATGCCGGCACGTACGCTAAGGCGTTGGCCAATCGCTTGATTTGCAATTTTTCTGCAATTTCTCTGTGAAAGAGGGACTTATACGAGATAAGAGAAACGAACCCTGAAATCAATGCACCTATAGCTAACTCTTGGATGTCGAACGAAGCCGTCAGAGCGATCCAGGCGGCCCACACGCAAAAGAATGCTACCGGATATCTTGCGCTTACCATATTTTCTACCTACTTTAATGCCCATTATATAATTTACTCATGTAACAGGGTTATGATAGCAAATACAATTTAGCACTTTAAATAAGGTGCCATTACATTTGTAAGAATCCACAGTAGGGCTGTAGCCGTTAAATGAGAATCAACTGCGGATTATGTGGAAATATAGCTGAGATGACCAGCCCTTATCGTCTACTCAATCCACTGCATGAAGTAATGAAATTTAAGAAACCAAAATCAATTGAATGAATTGATGCCGGGAATTAATGTTTTAGAACCACTTCCTCCTTCAATTAGCACAAAAGTGATTTACTTTGAACTACTGTTGGTGTAGTTGTTATATTTATAACAATAGACCAACATGGTAATTTTAACAAGAAATGATAAAATTTAGTGGGGGCTGAAAATAAAAATCAACATGAAACGCATGATGTTCGACTTCTTTTTCGGTGGCGTGCTGGTTACCGGAGCTCTGGCAGTAGCATCGCTAATTGGTCCCGAAGCGGGCGGAATCCTCGCAGGGGCTTCAATCAGGACTGGTGGGGTGATATTCCTAGAGTACCTACACCGAGGAATCGACTCAGCCGTGGCACTTACGCGTGGAGTAGTCCTAGCGATGATCTCAAATGTATTTTTCGCCATCGCAATGTACCTCACCCTCCCGAGGCTCGGCATAGCTGGCGGGTTCTTGATATCTGGTCTAGTTTTCGTGATAGCCGTGGTAATACTGGCAAACTTAGTGCCTCAACTCAAACCTAAGTTTATCTAGGTGCAGCACCCGGTTAATACTCAAATCAGCCGAGACGTGGTCTCCACCATTGTACTAGCCTCGTAAGGAACACATGGGAGGTCGGGTTCACCTGCAACGACCTTTGCCAGCACATTGATCGCAACTGATGCCTCACAATCTGGCTCGTAAACCACCGCCGACACTCCCTCACGCTCTGCTTCCTGAACTTTCGTGTCCTCTGAAATGTCTGCCATGACGGGCACTGCTCCAAGCGCCCGACCAATGAATTGTTCTACCCAAACATTCGAAATATCGGCGGTCTTTCCAGCACGGTTGACGACGAGGCCTCGAGTCCAAGAACCCAAAACGTTTACAAAAAGTATGGTTTTATAAACATCGACTATGATAGGCACACCGGGTTACAGATCGCTAACCCTTAAATCGGGCAATGTTACCTCCATTCTATGGCTTATTCCTGCCTAGTTCGATGGCTAACATCCCCTTCCTCGCACTTTAGAGCGCAAACTAGCTGTGACGCAAAAATACCTTCCGAAAAATTTACGCGAGTATTAGTGACGATACTACCAATTTTTTTTAATTCTACAAAATGCAGAGCTTCCACTTTTGCATGTCACCACTTCACCAACCTTCAAAGATCTCTTTCCAATCTTCCAGGTTGTGGTCTTCAATACTATATTTAAATGCAAGTCCCTCGACGCTAGGTTTATTAAATTTGAGCTATATTTATAAATTGATGTGATTGTGTGGAAGTCCTCGAAACTATTCGGACAAGGCGCAGCATCAGGAAATACCAAAGGGCGCCAGTACCTGAAGAATACATCGATAAAATTTTAGAGGCGGGTCAGTGGTCACCTTCTTGGGTAAACACCCAACCATGGAGCTTCATCGTGCTTAGGGATGAGGGGATTCTAAAGGAGGTAGCAAGTGTAACGACATATGGAAAATTCCTCGCTGACGCCCCACTTGGAATTGCGGTAGTCATCGACCCCAAGGTATCCAAGCACCCAGTGGAGGACGGGACGATTGCTACTTATAGTATGATTCTAACTGCCCACTCCCTAGGTCTCGGAACCTGCTGGATAGTTCAGTACGAGACAGATCACGAAGTGAAGGTAAAGGAATTGCTGGGCATACCTGAGGACAAACGATTGCTATCAATCATATCCATTGGCTTACCAGACGAGTCCCAAAAGTCCGAACGCAAGGAAGTAGGGGAAATTGTTTTTACTGATAGGTTCGGAAAGAAGTGAGGTATAATCAAGCTACACTCAACCTTTGATGCCCTTAATTTATCGCTTATTTTTTCAAACACACGCTGGCCGAACGGAGGGCCGGTACGAAGGACAAACTGGCGTGCTTCAAACTTGGAGTCACGTCGCTACCAACGATTTGTTAATGGTATCTAAAACGTTGTTCGGCCGATTTAAGATAAAATCGATATTACCCACTTCGACGGTTGCAAAACACTATCATTCCCCGAGCAGCTGCAATCGATATGATCGTGAAATCTCGAATGCCCACCTGAGCATCGATGAGCAAAAACTGGGTATTCTATAGGAGTTCTCCGACGACTTCTTCAACACGCTCTCTTTTTACTTTTGGTAGAACTTCATGAACGTCTTCAATGCAGAAACCAGTGGGGACGACCTTTATGCCGTAGTTTTTGTGGATAATCTCGTCAACTTTTGCCAGACCCGGCAATGCGTTGAGAAAGACAACTCACATTTACGCATTCCCATGACCAACGCCAAGTTAGCCATGAACAAATCTCCATCCAATAACATAACATCCTTGCCAAGTGCACCGAGCTCCATCCCAAGGTTCGCCATAATGATGGTCTTGCCTGTTCCACCATTACCTGAGGTAATGGGTATGGAGTGAGACCCAGACCACAAAATTACCTGCCTACTAATTTATTGCTGATGTTCGCTTAAAAAAGTGGACATGAAGGTGAATCAACTCCGCATTTCATACCTCAGAAATCTAGTCGCGGGCAGATGGCTCAATATTTTTATAATCCGCATACGCCTTCAAAAATATGGTCAAACTGTCCATTATTGCTCCCACCTACAATGAAATAGATAACTTGGCTAAATTTGTCGAAACGATTTACGGCTCATTAGAGAATTCAGATTTCGAATTGATCATAGTTGACGACAACAGCCCCGACGGGACGGGCAAACTAGCAGATAATATTGCGATGAAACGCGGAAACATGAAAGTCGTTCACAGGCGGGGAAAGATGGGGCTAGGCACAGCCATATTGGAAGGCACGAAAATCGCTGATGGTGCTATGATAGCCACTATTGACGCGGACTTGCAACATCCACCAGAATTGTTGAAGATCATGTGGAAGAAAGCGGAGGATGGAGCAGACATAGTAATAGCGTCGCGATACGTCGAAGGCGGAAAAATTGAGGGCTGGTCCTTGATTAGGAGAGCAATTTCCAAAGGGGCGCTATGGCTATCTCACCTGCTTTTACCAAGAACCAGAAAAATAAAAGATACTCAATCTGGATATTTTCTCTTCAAAAAACGCGTTATAGAAAATGTAGATATCGATGTCAGGGATTTCAAGCTACTGGTCGAGATACTGGCTAAGGGGAAATACAAAGAGATTGCTGAGGTACCTTTCTCCTTCGGGTCCCGGGGCGCCGGAAAGAGCAAGCTAGGCATTAAGGAAGTCGTGAGTTACCTGAAACAGCTGTTACGGCTTTCGAAATATAGGACGCTAAAGTTCATGACCGTCGGAACCTCTGGAATTGCCGTCAACAATGGAGTTTTATGGCTTCTAATATCCTCAGCAAATGTCCAACCGCTTTTGGCGGACGTCTTTTCAATAGAAGCCTCCATAATCAGCAATTTTCTGCTGAACAACTTTTGGACCTTTAGAGGGAGAGAGGGTGGGAAATTCCCGTATAAATTAATAAAATATCACGGTTCGGTTACCATAGGCGCGATCATCAATTTCGTGACCTTTGCCCTGTTACTGACTTTGGGGTTGAATATTATTATCGCAAACACCATCGGAATAATATTGGGCTTTATATCGAACTACTTTTTAAGCGAATTCTTTGTGTGGAAATGGCCAACGAAACAATAGCGATATATGCGCCAATCCACAAAAATGCTGTAATGGATAAAAGAAGGAAAATTTGCCTGACAATTGCATTAATTTCCACCCTGGCATTTGCCTACATGAGTTTCAGTTTGGCTTCCGCAGTCCAAGGGACATCCGGCTATGTCACGGATGAAATCTGGTATGTTAGTTCTTCAAGAAATATACTAAGGGAAATCTATGAGGTCCAGCCATCATATATAGATTCCGATGGGGGGCACCATTACACGGTATTTTTTTCATCACACTACGAATTAAGCAAGGCACAAGCAAATTTTAGAAATTTCGTGGAAACCAATCTCGGCGGCGAAATAACGCATGAATATGACAAAGTCGCTGCCTTTTCTATAGTAACTTACAGAAAACTAGATTACGATACTATTCTCGACTCGTACGCAGGAATAAAAATAATCCAGAGTGGTTTCAATTACCCCGACGCTTCCAATATAGGGAATTATATGAACACAGAACATCCGCCTCTTGCTAAATACACTATAGGTTTATCCATGCTGGTGGCGGGAGATCAGCCAATAAACTGGAGAATACCTGGAGTGATTTTTGGTTCTCTAACGCTGCTGTTCGTATATTTGACGGCAGTGAAATTGATAAATAATGAAATTATTCCTTTGTTCGTTTATCTCTTCGCTTTTACCGACCCTGTTTTCCGGGCTATGACCGCAGCTGCCATGCTGGACATATATGCCGCATTTTTCATTGCGTTGTCAGTTTGGCTAGCTTTAAGAAGAAACTATTTTTTATCCGCGTTGGCTATAGGTTTAGCGTCGGCGTGCAAGTTCACCGGGGCATTTTCCGTGTTCGCGTTATTTGTGTTTATGGTATATGGGCGCAAAACTAGCGTCAAAAAATTGATAGTTTACCCATTTATCGTACCCATCATTATATGGCTTTCATCCAATGCACCTTTGATAATCAAATTGGGCCCACACAGATGGTTCAACGAACTCTTGAGCGGCCTCAGCTGGTTTGCTACGTCGAGACCGCCGGGTCCGCCGGTTTCAAGTCCTTGGGGATGGTTTGTAAACCAGGCCCCCTTCATGCTCAACGCTAACCCAAACGTTTTTGCCTCCGTGAACCCTGTCGTTTATGCCATGGCGCTGGCAGCACTGGTTCTTATCCCTTTTCTGGCCCATAAAATTAGACGAGAATCATTGGGCCCTGCTTTATGGTTCATCTGTACTTTCGTGGGGTATGTTGCACTGTATCTCGTCGGGAATACGACCCAGTACAGTTATTACATTGTCACATTATCCCCCATGGCCTACGTCCTTGCCTGCATGCTTTTCTATTACATCTGGGAAAAATCTCAACAATACAAGGGGCTAATGCTGCCTTGGAAAAAAAGACGCCCCATTAAAAGAAAACGAAACGCAAGCAAACCAAAAATAACCAAAAAAACTATTCTGGGCTTGGATTGAAGTATTAATTATTTTTTGAAGGTCCATCCCTACGAATCAATAGGCCTTCTTTTCCACGACCATGGTACATTTGGTCGTTATAGCGGCTAGAACCCCAACCGCTGCTAGCCAAGGAGCCAAGATGGCTCTGACTACGCCCAGTGGCCGGCATCTCGAGGAGCAATTGGCACTTTTAGTTTTTGGTGATAATCGTTATGACGTTTCCCTCTCAGTACAGGTCTTACAACGTTTTTACGAAATCGTCGAGTAATACGGTAAATTCCTCAGATTTGACTTCTCCAACGGAAACGCCGCAAGACGGAGAATAGTACACTTCTTTCGGTAACTCATAACGTCATTTCCTACAATATGCCATTTGACAAACTCCCTCAAGCTTATCTTTCCTTACCAATTAGAAAAATATCGGTGGGGCGTTTTTTTCTCCCAAGTACAAGTCTGAAGCAATGGACTATTCTGGAACTTGTGGGCGGCTAAAATTGGGGTTTGTTCGCCAGTCTTGCCTCAGGATATTTTTGGAAGTATTCCCTAACCGGTGCCAGGACTTGAATCAACGCTTCAGTGAGCGAAGCTTTCAAATCCGCCGGATGTAGCTGGCCCGAAGTATAATTTCTCCGAAGTTCTGCTGCGTCCTTTATCTCAATGGAGCCGCCATGTTTAGCCGCCCTATTTATCTTCATGACACCAAGTTCGGGAAAGACAAAATGCTCAACGTATTCAATAACTGGATTATCCTTCACAATCTTTGGCGGACAAAATGCCTTCAACATTTTGGATTTTAACAACAAAGGGTCATCGTCGACCGAAATGTAGTTCCCTTTGCTGGATGACATCTTGACCTCACCATCTAACCCGTGCAACAGCGGCACGTGAATACAAACCGGCTTGTTGTAGCCCAGAACAGGGAGTTTCTCGCGAGCAACCATGTGTACTTTCCTCTGATCTATCCCTCCGACCGCCATGTCCACTTTCAGATGTGCTATGTCCACCGCCTGCATGAGGGGATAAATAACTTGGGCGACATCAGGATCCTCAAGCCGACGTGCTATCTCAGCCATAGATCGCCGAGCACGAAGCAGCGTGGTGTCGGTAGCCATCCTGAACACATCCAGAACATAACGGTCCTTTAGCTGGAACTCAGAGCCCAGAACGAACTCGGTACGCGCAGGATCTAAACCAAGGGCTATGAAGCAATGCCGATTATACTCTGCTATGGCCCTGACATCTTCCAGTGTTCCCTTGTGATTCAAAAGGGCATGTAAATCAGCAAGCAATACGATTGCTCGCCCCCCTGCCTTCTGCAAATCTATCAACTTGCGAATGGTCAAAGCATGGCCAAAGTGAATATTACCAGATGGTTCGTAACCGCAGTAGGCAGAAAATTTTTCTTTTTTAAGAAGATCCCCCAACTCCTCCCCCGTCACTATCTCCTCAACGTCACGCGTGATGAGCTCGAATTTTTTATCCAATTGCATACCACCAAAATGTCACGCAGATAGCTAAAAGCTTTGATTAACAACTCATAATTATCCGCTAAAGCTCAGAGCGCGCCCGCACCCCATGCCCTTGATTTCCACTCCATAACTCGGCTTTGCCAGATCTCGAACTCCTGTCTCTTAAGGTTCGACTTTAATTTTCCTTCCAAAAACTTAGCAAGCCTAACACTCTCGTCCTTTCGTCTAACGTCGAGATGAAAAATCGTGCCGTGCCGGTTGACCTTCCCCATCCCTAAGAGGCCCCTTGTGATTTCCAGTGCGTCTTTGTCCTTGCTAACTAGGAAAAATGCGGGATTAAGATATTGGTATTTTTTAAACCCAGATTCCCTTTTTCGCTGAAATTTAATGATATTTGTCGTGAAAACGCCTTTACTTTCTATAAATCCCACAATCCAGCCGGCTTCAAAGATAGTTAAGCTCAAGTTTATACCTACTATGTAACATAACTTTTAGTCATTTATTAGTTTTAATAGTCCACCGGAAATCAAGGGGGCAGAGATAGGTAAAGAGAATACTTTCGGCGCCCCCCCTCCTCGAAATCTGCTTAGGGAAGTTTTGCCAAAGAATATTTGGGAAATGAATGTATTATCAACGTCTAGACGTCAAACGAGCGATCACGGACTTCGCGAGTGCTAGTGGTATCAATGGCGTTCGAGAATGCAGTTTTTACAACCATAACGTAAGAAGTATTCAACGACATCTTGACGGGAGCTCGCAGGCCCCAATACACATCGACAAAGTCGCTGAGCTGGACCGAGTTTTAGCAATGGGGGCGTCAGCTTTTTACTGCTCCTATTGGAGATACCGTTGGGGGGATTTGGCCACACCGGTGGGCCGAGATTTGGTGTGGACGATCCGGGCTAAACAAGGTGGGTTAAAGTTTACTCAAGAAGCGACAGTATGGACAATCGAGGCGTTGGAACAAGCCGGGATTTCCGAACCGTGGGTGAAATACTCTGGGGAACTGGGTTTCGATTTGGCGGTTCCTCTAGAGACCATCCCATGCGAGATATGGGCCGGCAGTATCGATGCCCTTCATGATTTGCACGATGGTCTTACGAGTTATATTGTGAGCGTTCTACGCGAGCGATCTTCAGACATTCTCGTCGATGGCGGCATTTCCCCCATTGAGATTACAAGAGGAAAAGAAACCTGCCTCCTCTCTGAGCTTAGGGTCAGGCGAGGCCTATTATTAGCGCCGATGAGCCTGAACCCACACTCTGGATTAGTATCCGTTACTCTGGACCCCAAACGCGTAATGAACTTTGCAATCCTTGACGCTAGCCCAGCGGACGCGCGTGGGTTTGAATGGGAGCCGCCTTCTAGAGTATCCCACGAGTTGCTCGGTCACGTTAGGCCGTGGCAGCACCAGAATCCAGTAAGGTTACCCCAAGCCGATATATCGTAAAGAACAATAGATGGATTTGCGGTTTCCCCCTTACGAATCAAGAGATGTTCTGCCCCGATACATACTTTTTCAATCGCCACGCCATAGCAGCATAATGAACTTTGAGTTTCCTTTTTTAATGTCGTCCCTTCAACGGGAACGCCATCTTTTTATCCATGCGCTGGCGCAAGAAGCGCATCATCATCGCCCGCTACATCCGCAAAGACCCAGAAGAAAAGAGGGATGAGGAGATCGAGCTTGATGGCAGGAAAATTTTTTTTTCTAGGAGACACAAAAATATTTTTTGTGGCAAAATAGGAAAAGTTTTTGAGGATGGTACACTCATAAAAAACTGGGCTGCTGAAAACCTAAGCAGTTAAATGATTTGGCATTGTATTATCAACGCGCGAAAATCTTAGGAAGATTTATATGTGTCATTTCTGAGAAATAATTTCATCACTCTCTAATGTTGAAATCATAGGTGAGAAAATTAAGGAGATAACTAGAAGACAGTTTTTAAAATACGTAGGCATAGGCGGAGCAGTTGGGGCGCTTGCATATTTAGGTGCAGATAGCGTATTCCGCTGGTTTACACCCAAGCCAGAAATAAACCCCTTAGAGTACTATCCTACACGAGATTGGGAGAAATTGTATAGGGACATATTCGCCTTTGACGATACTTTTATTTTTCCATGCACTCCGAATGACACGCACAATTGCTACTTGAAGGCATACGTGAAGAACGGGGTGATAACCCGCATTGGGCCGAGCCAGAGGTACCGGGATGCAACCGACCTTTACGGGACAAAGGTAAGTGCGAGGTGGGATCCGAGGATATGCAACAAGGGTATCGCCATTGCTGAAAGGTTTTACGGAGATCGAAGGGTAAAATATCCGCTTGTGAGAAGCGGCTTTAAGCAGTGGGTCGATCATGATTTTCCACGCGGAGCTGATGGGCGTCCGCCCCTCGAGCTCTTCAACAGGGGTGAAGACACGTGGGTCCGTGTTTCATGGGATGAAGCGTATGAGCTCATCGCCAAGGCCATGATAGATATAGCTAGGACATACTCTGGAGGCAACGGGGCAAATCTTCTACGGTTACAGCAATACGACGAAAAAATGATAGAGAAGATGGGGGGCGCAGGGGTACGGGCTATGAAGTTTCGCGGTGGCATGCCCCTGCTGGGCATGATAAAGCTTTTCGGGGCTTACAGGCTCGCAAATTCTATGGCTCTCTTGGACTCATTTGTGCGCGGTGTGGGAGCCGACGAGGCAGTCGGCGGAACTGGATTTGATAACTATACTTGGCACACCGACCTACCACCCGGACATCCTATGGTAACGGGACAACAAACCGTAGAATTCGACTTGGCAAACGTGGAGCACTCAAACATCGTGATTTGTTGGGGTATGAACTGGATATGCACTAAGATGCCCGACGCTCACTGGCTGACCGAGGCTAGACTGAAGGGCACGAAAATAGTCGTAATTACCACGGATTACAACTGCACCTCATCTAAAGCTGACGAGATGATCATCCTAAGGCCCGGGACGGACCCAGCTTTCGCGTTAGGACTGGCTCAAGTGATAATGACAGAAGAGCTCTACGACAGGGACTTTGTCAAGGGTTACACCGACCTTCCTTTCCTGGTGAATATGAATTCCAGAAAATTGCTCAGGGCTACCGAGGTGATACCGGGGTACCAGAATGCAGAACTCACCGTCACCAACGTGGTTAAAAAAGGCGAGAGGGCCCCAGCACCGTTTGCCACTAACGTGGACGGTCCGACCGTTACCGAAACTATGAGAGACGAATGGGGTGATTTCGTCGTATGGGACAGAAACTCTGGGAAACCAGCAGCTGTTTCAAGGGACGATATAGGCGATAGGTTTACACCCAAGGGTTTGGACCCGGCGTTGGATGGCGAATTTAATGTCACCCTTACAACAGGCGAAAATGTCAAAGTGCGGCCTATATTTGATTTGATAAAGCAACACCTCACGGATACTTGGGATGTAGAAAGCACTTCCAATGTCACTTGGGCCTCCAAGGACGCAATCGTGAACTTGGCAAGGGCGTTGGCAGCCAACCCCCAGAAGGTGCTCTTTACTACAGGCATGGGGCCAAACCAGATGTTCAACGGAGACCTAAAAGATAGGGCGATATTCCTAGTTGCGTCTCTTACTAAGAATGTAGGCTTTTTCGGCGGGAATGTCGGCAGCTATGCGGGAAACTATCGTGCCGCGCTCTTTAACGGTACTCCGCATTATATAGCGGAGGACCCATTCAACATCACCTTGGACCCAAGTAAACCGGCTAACGTCAAGACCTACTTTGCCATGCAGTCGGCTCACTTCTATGCACATGGTGATAGCCCGCTGAAGGTTCACGGGAAATATTTTCTCGGAAATACCCACATGCCCTTTCCCACCAAGTTCCTGATGTTCGCTGGATCTAACTCCCTCCTCGGAAACGCCAAGGGGCATTACGACTTGGTGATGAACCTCTTGAGGAATAGGAAGATAGAGACGTTGGTGGTCAACGAGTGGTGGTGGACTGCCAGCTGCGAGTACGCAGATATTGTCCTACCTGTGGATAGCTGGGGGGAATATAATGTACATGACCTGACCGCTTCCGTTACCAATCCATTCGTGATGGTGGCACCCATTTCGGGGATTCCAAGAATTTACGACACCAGGGGTGATGTTGAGACCTATATGGGGATTTCAGAGAAGTTGGCCGACATCACTGGAAACACCATGTTCAGGGATTATTGGAAGTTCATCAAGGAGGACAAAGCAAAGACATACTTGCAACGCATCATCGACCACAGCAACGCTACTAAAGGCTACGATGTAGAAGACATGCTGGCTAAGGCAAGGGACGGTATTCCAGTGCTCATAATGACCAGGACTTATCCCAAGTTCGTGGGTTACGAACAGAGCGTCGAATCTCAGCCTTGGTACAATAAAACTGGGAGGTTGGAGTTTTACAGAGAGGAGGATGAGTTCCTCGACTATGGGGAAAATCTTCCGGTGTACCGTGAGCCTATAGATGCAACCTTTCACGAACCCAACGCTATTATCGCTAAATCACATCCCCTCATCAACCCAAAGACACCAGAAGACTACGGGTGGCCCAGCTCCGACTTATCCGGCGAAACTAGGCAAGTGAGAAACGTGGTGCGCACACCCGATGAGATAGTCAAAACTAGCCATCCCCTTATGGAGAAAGGGTTTACCCACATCTATCTTACGCCAAAGTTCAGACATTCTGTACACAGCTTCAATGTTGACACGAGTATCCTATCAGTCTGGTTTGGACCGTTCGGTGACATGTACCGTCGAGATACTAGAATGCCTTGGGTCAATGAGGGTTATGTAGAGATCAACCCTAAGGACGCTAAAGATATGGGCATAGAGGACGGCGATTACATATGGTGTGATCCCGATCCGGAAGATAGGCCTTTCAAGGGTTGGGAAGGGAAACCTAGTGATTACAAGGTAGCGAGGTGCATGCTCCGTGCGAAATATTCGCCAAATCATCCTAAGGGTGTTTCCAAAACTTGGTTCAACATGTATCAAGCCACCCATGGAAGCGTCCGAGGACACGAAACTAGGGAGGACGGATTGGCGAGGAACCCCAATACCAATTACCAGGCCATGTTTAGATATGGAGGTCATCAAAGCTCCACTAGGTCTTGGTTGAGGCCCACACTTATGACCGATACGCTAGTGAGAAAGGAACTGATGGGACAAGTCATCGGCAAAGGGTTCTCGCCGGATGTCCATTGTGCGAACGGGGCACCGCGGGAATCATTCGTGAAGTTCACCAAGGCAGAAGACGGCGGTATAAATGGGGGCAAGTGGAGGCCGGCCAAACTTGGACTAAGAGTCGGTTACGAGAATGATGCGATGAATGAATTCTTACGCGGTGGGTTCATCTCAACAAGTGGTGAATAGTTTGCCCATGGTCTACAACTGGCAGATTGGAAGGGAGATGGAATATCCCTATGAGGAGCGCAGGCCGAAACGACAGTGGGCTGGTGTTTTCGATACTAACAAATGTATTGGATGTCAGTCGTGTTCACTCGCATGCAAGACGACATGGACTAATGAATTGGGCCAGGAGTACATGATGTGGAACAACGTTGAAACCAAGCCCTATGGTTTCTACCCTACAGGATGGGATGTCAAACTTCTTGAGTTGCTCGGACCACAGAAATGGCAAGGCAACGTGTACAAAGGGAAGACCATTTTCGAAGCCACGAGGTCAGGGGAAGGAACATTGGGTGAACCACCCAACGGTAATTGGTCGCGTTGGGTTGGAGATAAAATACATGGAGGACCAGATAAAATGTTGGGGATCACCCCGGACGAGATGGATTGGGCACATCCCAACATCGGGGAAGACGAAATAGGCGGAGAGATCATTTCTCGAGATGCATACATCCATTCTCTGCCTCACCCTAGTTGGTTTTTTTATCTTGCACGGTTATGCAACCACTGTACATTTCCAGGTTGTCTAGCCGCGTGTCCGATACAGGCAATCTACAAGCGCGATGATGATGGAATAGTCCTTATCGACCAGGGTCACTGCAGGGGCGTTCGAGGTTGCGTCAAAGGTTGTCCTTACAAGAAACCAATGTTTAATTCGGTTAGGGGGATGTCCGAAAAATGCATAGGGTGCTATCCTAAAATAGAGCAGGGATTATCACCTCAATGTTTCGAAATGTGCATAGGTAAGATAAGGATAAATGGATTTTTGAGCTTACCAGAAAACGCAAATCCAGAAAACCCAATTGACTTCTTGGTGCACGAAAAAAAAGTCGCACTCCCCCTGTACCCGCAATTCGGTACAGAACCCAACATATATTATATACCACCCATTCATGCGCCGCCCAACTTTCTCAACCAACTCTTTGGACCAGGAAGGGAGAATGCATTGAAAACGTATAAGCGGGCGAGGGATGACGAGGAGTTATTAGGTCTAATTCACCTGTTCGGGAGTTCTGAAAAAACAATGGAATCATTCAAGGTTCAGAATGGTGAAGCCATAGGGTACGATGGAAAGAGCAATGAAGTCACGAGGGTTCCGATAATGGAGCCCATTTCTGTGAGGGATCGCTACGATAGAAATCTAGATGTCTATAGGCTGGATGTAACATAGGAGGAAAACGATGAAAGAGGAAGTACAAAAGGCTTTGGCCAGAAGCGAAATGTATAAGATTTTTTCGGAGGGGTTGGATTACCCAAATGAGAGGTTCAGAGATGAAATTCTGGATGGATCATTCTTAAAACGTTTGAGAGTAGTTGCGGGAGTACTATCAAAATACGAGTTGGAAGACGGCATCAAAGCTCTAGAACATATCAGCTCCAAGCTAGACCGGAGCACGTTTCTCGATCTCACCTCTGAGCACTCATGCTTGTTTGGTGTGGGTAAAAAGGCGAGGTGCCCACCTTACGAACTGGAGTATTTCCCAGGACGGCTTTTTCTGAAAACCCATAAGCTAGCCGACATAGCAGGCTTCTATAGTGCTTTCGGGTTGGAAATCAGCGGGAAAAGTAAGGACAGGCCCGATCATGCGAGCATAGAACTAGAATTCATGAGTTTCCTCTCCCTCAAGGAAGCTTACGCCGTGTCCAAGGAAGATGGAGAAAATGCAGAGATTTGTAGGGATGCCCAGAGAAAATTCCTCCAAGATCATCTAGGAAAATGGATATTGGTTCTGTGCGAACAAATCGATATAGACGGAGGTTCACAGTTTTACGCTGTACTCGGTAGGTTACTGAACAAGTTCGTGTCCCAAGACGTTCTGTCGTGGGGGATAAATCCAGAGATAATAAGGTTTCATCCTAGTGGAGATGAGAATTCATCCCTAGTGCGATCCGAGGGCATTACCGGGATTGAACAGATGAATATTGTGAAGGAATAATGGTGTTGATGTCTATCCACATTGAAGAGTTAATTAAAGAAACATGCAAAGATTTCGAAGAGTACTATTGGAAATCCAGAGAAATAACCTATTCCGGTACGCCCGGGGCTTATATTCAGAAGGTTCCGGAGAAAGAAGCGGGTTTCCCGTTAGTGGACCTTGCTCACTACATCGTCGATGCGCGTAAAGAACAGGTTAAAAAATTCGACGCATGTTATTACGGCGGAACAAAACTTCTTTTTGCTGTGCTCGAGAGAACCAACAGGAGATGGTCTCGTTCTGTCGAAGAGGCTAACAATCTATTCAGCACTGGCAAAAAGACTTCGGAGTATCTTTGGGATTTACTGGACAAGTACGGAGATAGCAAGAAATTTTGGAAAGAAATTCATCGCCTAACACGGGGAATCAAAAAATGTTATAAGGCGGTTGTCCATTGAAGCGATTCATACCATTGCTTATGATATTATCGGTTTTGTCAGCGGGATTTATTTTCTCATTCTTTCCCTTGACCAGCGCCGATGAGCCTCCCATGGCCGTTGAAATCCAGGCGTATCAGTTCGGTTTCATTCCTGAGAGGATCTACGTTCGCGCAGGGCAGCCGGTGACTTTCAAGTTGACCAGCTTAGACGTGACCCATGGGATCTACATAGATGGCAAGGATATCAAGGTAGATGTGCTACCTCGGGAAACAACCATAGTTGGTCCCGTCACCTTCGAGGAGGCTGGGAAATTTAAACTACGGTGCGCCTCCTTCTGCGGCCCCCTACATCCGTTTATGGTGTCGGATGTGATTGTGGAGCCTGCGTTCGCTTTAAATTCATTCCATGTCTTTTCTATTTTGGCTGCAGTTCTATCCGTGGGATTATTGACCTATCATTGGAAGTATGAGCCAATTAACACACTTCTTGGAGTCCCCATCGACAGAGAGTTTGACCTGCTCAGAGTTAGGGGAATTGGAGCACTGCTCAAGCGGATTCTACAATGGAGGGGGTTCCATTACGCTATAATGCTGCCAAATCTCCTTATTTTCATAGTAATCATATTCATAGGTCTTTTCGGGAATCCACTTGGAGCGCTGAATTTCTCCATAGTCGTAGTGTGGGTCTTATGGTTTGCAGCAGTCGAGTTCATGATATTTTTTGGTGGTAGAACTTGGGACACTGTGTGTCCCCTGCCAGCAATGGGGGATTGGATATCTAGAAAAAGGCTCTACTCGGTTCGGGAGCCAAAGAAGTGGTTCTCGCTTAACCGGAAGTGGCCCGATAAACTCAACAATATGTGGATTACGACATTAGGATTCCTTGCGATATCTCTGATAATCCCCTGGCTCGTGACGAGGCCGGTGGTGACTGCGTTGTTCTTCATATTGTTGATCGCTCTAGGTTTAGCAATTCCGCTCATTTTCACTGGCAGCCAGCGAAACTTCTGCAGACACATATGTCCCGCTGGTGGATACATGGGGCACTCGGCTTCTGCCTCCATCTTCTCAGTGCGAAGCAGGGATAAGAAAATTTGTGATGCTCACAAATCCAAGGAATGTTTAAAAGGGAGCCCTAAGGGGTATGGATGCCCATGGAAGCTCTACCCTGGAGGAAACGACTCGAACATCCCATGTGGTCAATGCTATGAATGTCTCAAATCCTGTCCACTCGATAACATGACCGTTAAATTGAGGATGGTGGGAAAGGAAGGCATAGAAAGGGGGCAAGAGAGGCCAGATGAGGCCTGGATGGGTTTCATTCGCTTTTCCTTAGTCATAGTCTATCAGCTAGTTTTCTTCGGCGCGTTTTTTTGGATCAAGGACTGGGGTAACATGGGAGTGACGATGGGAGCCAACCTCCCCACCATAGCACTACTGATTCCCACCCCCGGTGGTTTCATGAACTGGGTCTTGTGGGCTTTGTTAATCTCGGGCATAGCGCTCATCATCTTTCCGGCGATCTTCTATGCGTTCTCCTGGTTGGCCAAGAAAGCCGCCAGAGCGACCGATGTCTCGACGAAAAGGGCATTTTTAACTTTCAGTTACTCGCTTGTTCCCTATCAACTGCTTCTCTGGATGTCGTTTGGTCTGATCCTGATGTTAATTAACTGGGCCTATCCAATTTACGCCTTCTCAGATCCGTTGGGGCATGGCTGGAATATCTTGAGCTTCGTAGGCTTCACCAATGCCAGCGATATGTGGTCGCCAATCGGTGCTACTCTACTTCCGTTTATCCAGTCAGCCTTCTTGTTTGTCGGTTTAGCGCTGGCCATTGGGGCAACGCATAAGATATCCTTTAAAATGTTTGGCGACCGCAGTAAAGCGATGCGGGCTACCGCAGTAATGAGCACGCTGCATTTGTTGTCGGGAATAGCCTTCCTCTGGGTGTTATTCGGGTGATAAAATGATAAAAAAATGGGAACTCCTTGCCCTTTCGTGCGTGGTCTTGGGCACGCTGGCATTCCTTTCGTTTCCGATCATGGGTGGAGATATTTTCCTCTCTAAAGGCGAAAACGTGACAATTATGGTAAATGCAAGGGCATCGGAGATGGGAGGTTTCGAACCTGACGAGATAGTCGTGAATCAAGGTGAAAGTGTAAAGTTGTTGATATACGCGGAAGACGTCGTGCACGGTATCGCGATCTCCGGTTATGATATAAATGCTAAACTATACCCTGGGAAGTGGGTCGAGATTGAGTTTACAGCGGAAAAAGCGGGCACGTTCCCGTTCTTTTGCACAATTTACTGCAGCCCGACTCACGGTCTAATGATGGGACGGCTGATAGTCGTTCCAACCAGCTAATACGAAACCGCTCATACTCTAAAATTTAAACAGATGTTGAGCCTTAAACAGAATTCCTCGTGCCTCTTTGCAATCGAAATAGAGAATAAAGTAAAGATAAAACACAGGCTAGGCAGCATATTTTAACTACATAATTAATTTTATCTATTTGATGGCAAGCGCATACCTAAGTGCTGTTTCAACTGCTTTCTTTTCGGAGACCGTGAAAAACGTGATAGATGCTGCGAAGAATGCGATTTCTTTGTAGGTGGCGGTTGTAGCTTTCGTGAAGAAGAGTTTTTTGGGGTTATCTGAAGCGTTGTTTAATTATAAAAGTACAGATATAATAATCAATTTGGTGAAGAAAATGACGCGCGATCCGTTCTATGAAATCTTCAGGCGAATGATGAGATACTTCGGAGATATCGAAAAGGAGTTTAAAATACCAAAAAAATTAATCGAAGATCAGCCAGGGTTTGCAATTAAAAGACCTGGAGGAGTAGAAAAAAGAAGTGGCTTTAGCATATCCATATCCAGTAATGGAAAAAATCCACCAAAAGTTGGTGTTAGGCGTTTTGGTTCAGGCGTCGGGTGGGAAAAATTGCCACAAGGAAAAAAGGAAATAGCTCCTACTTTGCAACCTCTTAAAAAAACACTAACCGAAATATCAGAAGCAGTTCCTAAAAAGTTACCTCAGCGAGAAATCAAAGAAAGGGTAATTCCAGAATACAACGTTTTGGCTGATGTGTGCAGGGCAACGATAACTTTGACTGCCGAAGGGGTGGAGAGCAAGGACAATGTCAGGGTTAAATTCTATCACGAATCAGTCGAAATATTCGCCGTGGCACCTGACCTCAAAAGAGAGTATTTCTGCACGGTTGCATTGCCCACCTCAACGGAAAAAAATGGGACGACAGTCGAAGTAGACAAAAAACAAGTCATTATTAAAATTCCCAGACAGCTCGACCTGATATAGTCAATCACACCACTTTTTTGTCGAAAAGTAAGCAAAAGCCTCTAGTCGAATAGATCACACAAAAATGAAGTCAATAAGTTTGGTGCGAAACGGTTATCACCTCAAAAATAAAAATGTTTAGATAGACAGGGGTGAAAAAATGCAAGTCAAGATGGCGATGGAACTAGATGATGTTCCAGGGCAGCTCCTCAACGCGTTGGAACCTATAGCCAGATATGGCGGCAATATCAAGAGCATCATGCATCAGAGAGAACGCAAGACCCCACCAGGGCGTTTACCCGTGATGCTAATTTTCGAGGTTAGTGATCGGACTAGGCTTAATAGAATTTTGACCGCACTAAAGGGAAAAGGAGTGCGGATCACACAACTGGGGGAACGGGAATGGGCAGTTATGAGCACGGTTCTATTAATTGGTCACATTATTCACGCCGATGTAAAGCACATCCTTGATCAATTGACTGCCATAAAAGGTGTTGCGGTACCGAACCTGGACCTTTCAGTAGGCGGCCGAAAGCAGGAATCTTCTGTCAGCATGCCGATTGCCACTGAGAATGAGAAGCTATCCAACCAAGCCATCTCCAAGTTGCGTGAAATCGCGGACAGGAAGAATATTCTCCTAATAACCTCGATCGAGGCGGTCTGATGAGAATAGGTATAATTGGCTTCGGCAACTTGGGTAAAGGCTTATGTCAGTCTTTCATTCAGAAAGCGGATTTTCTGAGAAGGTCCCATGGACTGGTATGTCGCGTGGTCGCCGTAGTGGACGAGTTAGGTGCTGCAGTTGATGAAAATGGTCTAAATCTCTCTCGGTTAATCAAGGTTGGTAGGAAATCTGGGTCAGTTGCTGCATCTAAAGGAGGAAGGCGGGGTAAACTCGCGCTTGAATTGATTGATGAGGTCGATGCGCAATTAATTTTTGAGTTAACCCCAACCAACGTTCACACCGGTGAACCAGGGCTCACTCATATAAAGCGATCAATGATGGCAGGAAAGCATGTAATAACCTCAAACAAAGGACCTTTGGTCGTCTGTTTTAGAGAGCTGGCTTCGTTGGCAAGAAAACAGGGAGTTGAGTTCAGGTATTCTGCTTCCGTTGGTGGTGCTATTCCGGTGATACCCATGGCCAAAAGATTGCTCGGAGGAAACGAGATCCAGGAAATACAGGGGGTATTGAATGGCACAACTAACTACGTGCTCACTCGCATGAGCATTGAGGGTACACCTCAAGATATCGTAATTCGAGAAGCTCAGGAACTTGGCATCGCGGAGAAGGACCCCACGCTCGATATCGATGGCGTCGACACCGCATCCAAAATCACGATACTGGCAAACTCCTTGCTCGATATGGATGCTAAGCTCAGCGATGTGAGGGTGATTGGCATCAAGAGGATTACCCCTGAGGCAATATCTCTGGCCCAAAAAGCTGGCCGCGCGATAAAGCTAATAGGTACTGCTAGGAAGGATTCGCTGGAGGTAGCTCCAAAGCTAGTACCTGTTGGACATCCACTTGCTGTCGGTGGTGCTCTGAATGCTGTGACCCTTAAGTTGGATCTGGCGCGAGAAATATCAATAACAGGATTTGGTGCTGGTCCCAAAGAGACCTCTAGCTCTTTACTGGGCGATCTCCTAGATGTTCACCACACGCTCGGTGGTTAAATGTTCGAGTAATCTCCCACGTGTTTTGTTAGTAAAAAAATTATACCTTTTCGAATCTTACGCAAAGAGATGATATCGGTGTGAATTAGGAGTGGCTTGTCCTCGGCTTCTATTAAAGCTTAGTTTTGCTCAATTCTTCTCCCTCTGCGTAAGATTAAAAATCGGTCCTTTCGGTGATAAAAAAGCTGTGGGATATCAAGAAACCTATTATACCGAAGATACACCAATAATTTTACATTTTCTTTTTATTAACTTGATTTACCTAGGGGCGTTAGGCGATTCAGAAGCAACTGTTTAATGAGTTTTGGATCAGTAAAACCGACGCTTTGTAAATCACCCTTAATGAGTAATAAATGATCTGACAAAATTTTACTTTGTGGACTACTGGCCAAGCGTCAGCTTTTTAAACACATATCGACGTAAATAAATCAATCATCAAATCAGCCAGAATCACTATCAAGCTAATTCTGGCCCATTGAGGGCTGGTGCCCTTGGGAGAAAAAAGTTTGCAAGAGTTAGTGGCCGAAAAGCTCGGCAAAAAGGAGGAATTATCTATGCGTGAAGATATTGGTACGACTAAGTATCTAATCCATGCCAAGATCGAAGCAAACGGTGTGGTGGAGCGCCCAGATGTCGTAGGTGCAGTTTTTGGACAGACGGAAGGTCTATTGGGAAACGAGTTGGATCTCAGGGAATTATTGAAAACTGGTAGGATAGACAGGATTAGGGTGGATATAAAATCAGTTCAGGGGAAGTCCTCTGGCACAGTTATCATCCCATCCAGCCTCGACCGAGTTGAAACTTCGATAATCGCCGCCTCTCTCGAAACGATAGATCGTGTGGGCCCCTGTGAGGCAACCATCAAAGTCGAAGGAATCGAGGATGTGCGGGACGTGAAGCGGAAGTTCGTGGTGGAAAGGGCCAAGGAGCTTTTGGGAGCTTTTGAGGAGACGGCTCCAGAAACTCAAGAGATAGCTGAGAAGGTGATGGAGTCAGTGCGTGTTGATGAAATCTCCGATTATCAAGGATTACCTACCGGCCCAGGTGTTAAGGATTCAGATGCAATTATAATAGTCGAGGGACGCGCGGACGTGCTGAACCTCTTGAGGGCGGGTGTTCGAAACTCTATTGGAATCGGAGGAACCAGTGTGCCAAAGGCTGTCATTGGCTTAACTAGAGATAAAACTGTTACCGCTTTTGTCGATGGAGACCGCGGCGGTGACCTTATCCTCAAGGAGCTTTTACAAGTTGGCGAAGTCGACTTTGTTGCCCGCCCACCTTCCGGTCGCGGCGTCGAGGACCTGTCGAAAAAAGAGATAATCAAAGCTCTACGCAATAAGGTCCCAACGGACGTAGCCAGGGTAGAGGTCAAGGAAAAGCCTTCCGGACCAGCTGCGGGTATCGAGACTGAAAATAATGAAATCATGGAACTAGAAAACGCTATGAATAAGATGCGTGGTACACTAAGAGCCCAACTGCTGGATGGTAAACTGGGGTTAATAGAAGAGGTTCAGGTCAAGGATATTAAGGATAAGATTTCCAAGGCTCAAAACGTGATGGCAATAGTCTTCGATGGCGTGGTGACTCAAGAACTCGCAGACTTGGCCGCAGGAAAGGATGTCCAATATGCGGTTGGGGTAAGATCGCGTGTTGAACATGTTCCTAAGAACATGCGTGTTCTGACGCTTGACGAGCTGCGAAGGTTAAAACCCAAGAACTAGTTACTTAAGAACAAGTTCCATGGCTACTGCTGTTTCGCCGTCTTCATAGTAATAAGGTAGCTCCTCCCGATCTAGGAAACCTAGCTTCTTGTAGAAACTTTGTGCCTCGATATTACTCTTCCTCACCTCAAGTCTCGCGATCGTTGCTTTCTTCCCTTCAAAAACAGTGATAATTTTTCTGATCAACATCGCGCCCACTCCCTGTCTTTGATAAACAGGGTCGACTCCAATGGCCAACACATGACCAGTGTTGGCCCATCTCACCACCCCTATTACGTAACCCACTACGATTCCTCCGGCATCTGCCACAAGGAATCCGTCTGGATACATCATGTGCAGTCGTTTTAGCAGCCCGAGCGGATATGGGTCTTTAAAACACTTGTACTCAATGGCTAAAATTACCTGTAGATCTTCGGGCATCAGTTCTCTGATTCTCACTAGACTTTGAGTAACCATTGAAATCCTCACCATGCTTAAGTTTCACCATGTAAAATAATTTTCTAACAGCCAGATCCTTATGGGGAAGATAAACTTGCGAGTGATTCAGAAAGATATGAAGCATGGAAAAATAAAGTTATGCGTGGAAACGTTAGACGACCTATGGCACCTGCAGCACTTGGTCAGATCTGGAGATATAGTCACCTCTCTCACTTGGCGTCGCGAACAGGAGCCAGATAATAAACTTCGACCAGAGCGGCTTAAGAAAAAGCGAGTGACTCTGTCCGTTAAAGTCGAGGGCATCGAGTTCCACAAATACGCAAACCGTTTGCGCATCTTGGGCGCCATCGTACATGGACCAGATATAGGTAAACATCATTCATTTAGTTACGAACCTGGGTCTGTACTATCCGTTTCAAAAGAATGGAAGCCAGATGAGCTCCATAGAATACGCGAAGCTGTGCAAGCCAGCCGTAGACCGCGTGTCCTACTCGTTTCACTCGACGATACCTCTGCCGATTTAGCAATAGTCCGACAGTACGGCCTGGACGAGTTTGGTACGATCTCGCGTTCAAAGATGGGTAAAATGTACAGTGTTGAAATTGACGCCGAGGAAAAAAAATTTTTTTACAAGTTGGCCGATGCGATGAACGATATAATCTCCCGCGAAAATATTAGAACTGCAATCGTGGCTGGTCCTGGCTTCACCAAAGAAGCTTTTGCAGAATTCATGCGCGAAAAGTTCCCCGATTTATCCGCCGGTGTCAGACTTGGCGATGCCAGCTCCGGTGGGCGTGCTGGTCTTTACGAGATAGTGCGTCGCGGCATGGTCGAAAAAATATCACGAGATGACCATCTATCTCTAGAAACTTCTCTTATCGATCAGGTCATGAGAGAAATAGCCCAAGGCGAGCTGGCAACTTACGGACATAAAGAGATTAGGCATGCAGCCTCGGTCGGCGCGATTGGAAAATTACTCGTGGCTGATGTGTTGCTGAGGTCAAACCGCGCAGATATCGAGCACCTGCTCGAAGAGGCTAGAAAGATACGGGCAGAAGTTGTCATAATAAGTACCGAACATGATGCGGGAAAGCAGCTTCTAGCCCTAGGTGGGTTGGCCGCTCTTTTGAGGTTTAGGATTTCTTAATAACCTTCTGTTTGTTTCTCTTGGCGCGACATGATGTCTGGTCTGGGAATAATAATTGGACTCTTGGGTTGCGCGTTGCTTACCTTCGTGTATATCTCCAGAAGCTAAATCTATAACAGTTGAAAATCAATTTTCTTTCATGAAGGTGGTTCCAGTTTTGGGGTCTCCGGCTCTGCTGATGAAAGTGTCGAAGGAGCGCACGATGGTTGTTTCCGATCTGCACCTAGGAATAGAGAGCGAGTTGGCTGAAAAAGGGATTTCTTTACCTAGCCAGATGCCAAAGGTGAGGACCAAGTTAATCGAGCTGTTGGAAGGGCAAAGAGTTGATCGGCTGGTAATACTTGGAGATGTAAAACACAACGTACCTATCACCACATGGCACGAGTGGAGAGAACTTCCGAAATTCTTCGAGCAGTTGGTCAAGTTGGTAAAGATTGATATCGTGCGGGGAAATCATGATGGATATCTCGAGGGCATGATCCCTCCTGAGGTCATCATCCATGACTCTCATGGCTTAGTTCTTGGAAAAAGTGGTCGCATTGGTCTCATGCATGGGCATACTTGGCCAGCACCAGAGCTGCTTAACACAGAATTAATCGTCTCGGGGCATAATCACCTGGCGATAGAATTCAGCGACGATCTTGGAGGTAGGTCTGTCGAGCCCATATGGCTTCGCGCTAAGCTGGATGCTAAAAAATTTCCCAAAAAGCTTAAAACTTACATAAAGCAGAGCATGCCCTACCTGCTTGTTGTCCCAGCTTTCAACGAACTTATTGGAGGTGCAGCAGTTAACCGAAATATATCTCGAGAACTTATAGGCCCGATGTTCAAATCAGGCGCAGTAAAGATCGATGAAGCCGAGGCGTATCTTCTAGATGGAACGTTCTTGGGTAAAATACGCGGGTTAAAAAAATCCAGGTCCCCCTTTTCTAAAGGCTTTTAAGGAGTGAAAGCATAAAACTCGAGGGATTACACGACAGATGTTCTTATCGTTGGCGCAGGACCCGCTGGACTTTTCGCGGCCCACGAATTGTCAAAAAAATCAAAGCTATCAGTAACCATTGTTGACTGGGGGAACAAAATTGAGAAGCGCGTTTGTCCGGCTATTAATACCGGCAAATGTATAGGATGTGTCCCATGCCACATCATGTCCGGACTTGGTGGTGCCGGTGGTATGTCCAGTGGCATTTTGAACCTTAGGCATGATATAGGTGGAAACCTCAGCGAACTCACCAAAACCACAGAAAAAGCCGAGTCACTCGTGAAAGAAGTAGACGAAATTTTTGTTGAACATGGGGCTCCAAAAGAGGTATATGGGGAAAACTCAGTTGGCATAGATAATCTCACTCGTCGAGCAGCTGCAGCTGGAATTAGATTCATTCCGATTTTCCAAAGACATATTGGAAGCGAGTACTTGCCCGATGTCATAAACTCAATGCGGCGGGAACTCGAAAAGCGCGGTGTAAAATTCCTTCTAAACTCAAAGGTCGATCGCATTGGGAAAGGTGAGGTCTGGATCAAGGGCAATAAACTAAAAACAGACCATATCTTAGCCACTCCTGGCAGAGTTGGTGCTGATTGGTTCGCAGAACAAGCTAGGGCTTTAGGTGTCAAGCTTACCCATGGTTCTGTTGATATAGGCGTTAGGGTTGAGGTTCCAGCAGTCGTTTATTCCCCTGTGGTGGGTGTGAACCGTGACCCAAAATTCCACATTCGTACCAAGACCTTCGACGATTTCGTCCGCACATTTTGTACCAATGCAGATGGGTGGGTAATGGAGGAGCGGTATGATGCTCACGTGGGAGTTAATGGACAGTCGCTTCGGGATAAAAAATCGAAAAACACAAACTTTGCCTTCTTAGTCCGCGTAGGACTCACACAACCAGTCACCGACACCAATGCTTATGGTAGGTCGATTGCTTCTCTAGCGACAACGATAGGAGGAGGGCGACCTTTACTCCAGCGGATGGGAGACTTACGAATGGGCAGACGCTCCACCTGGGAGAGGATAAGTAGGGGACATGTTTCACCGACACTCAAAAGCGTGACACCGGGCGATATATCTATGGCTTTGCCCAGTAGGATCGTGACCGATATTCTCGAAGGTCTCGAGCGCTTGGATAAGGTGGTCCCAGGCGTGGCCTCAGAATCGACCCTGCTCTATGCCCCAGAAGTGAAGCTCTACGCCATGCAGATAAGTATCAATCAATACATGGAAACGAGCGTGCCAAACATCTTTGTGGCCGGGGATGGCGCTGGATTATCTAGAGGTATAGTTACTGCAGCTGCTACGGGATTGCTCGCGGCTAGGGGAATAATAAATAAAACAAGGAGATAGCATCATGTGTTTAGACGGAAGCAGATTCAATCGCATAGATTATCACATGCAATTTACCATCCAACTTGTATAACTTAGCTATCGCCTTGAAGCTATTGCCCCTCCGGAGTAATTGTCTCGGTCCATCATACTGGTCGGGCGTCAAAACAGCACGCCATTTTCCATCGACCAATAAGATGGCCTTCCCAGACAAAATCTTGTCAACCTCAAAGAAGTGAGAAGCTTTTTTAGTCCCAGACGTCACGCCCGCAGGGACAATTCTCCCGCCAAATACTTTGACCTGGTTTTCATCATTAAGTTTGTTAACAGCCGCTGAAATTAGCCCGGGGTTTATCCCATCCTCCTCGAACTCGGTCGTTAGCGTTCGAACAGAAGTTCCTTCGCTTCCGACCTTAAGTACCAAGGCGAGAATGTTTTTAGCCAATTTTCTTACCTCGCGATTAAAACTACGCAATTGCTCCTTCTCTCGGTTGTCTGTTTCTACCCCGAACAATTGCCCCTGCCCACGAACCTGTAAAGTTTGTGGTGCCAATGTATCCGCCTCGAATATCGTCTTCATGGGCATGATGTTCATTTCTGGTGGCGCACCTAGTCTGATTATTGGGTTCAGTTCCGCGTTTAGCTTCTTTACAATCCACTTCATTTTCTCAGCCATTTTCCTGCTCGCTTTCAAGTAACCCACGTCCAATGTTCCCTCAGCTGCCAAGATGACAACCCGACCGAATCTCCTTCTCCCAGTTCTTCCCTTTCTCTGTATGTATCGAATCTCGCTAGGGACTGGCTCATAAAATACCACTAAGTCGACGCTGGGTATGTCAAGCCCTTCTTCCCCTATACTGGTTGCCACCAAAACTCTAATGTCGCCAGACCTGAATCTTTCCAATAACAGAGCCTGTTGATCCTGAGTCATTCCCGAGTCCCACTCTCTATTGGTCTGTCCTATGAATCTCGCTGCCTGGAGTCCAAGCCTCGATAACTTTGAGGCTAAAAATGAGGATGTATCTCTGTACTGTGTGAATACAATTATTTTGGAGGAAGGATTTGATGCTAGTCGCTCAAGCACAAATTTCTCCAATATATCCACCTTGGGATGGTCTCCTAACGAGCCAGATTCTAGGGTCTCGTAAACTCTGGTGGGAATTAATTCAGTAACTATTGATTTGTGGCTGGTTCTATTGCTTTTCTTTATACGTTCCAAGAAGAGCTTAAGCGTGTACGGTCCCTGGCTCCCTAGTAGTTCGATGGCGTGGTAAAGTGTCAACGCTGCCGATTGTAAAACCAAGACTCCGTATAATCTTCCCCGTTCTCCTTCAAACGAAGCTTTATCGATCATGCACCTGATTTCCTCTCCTGCCTTTAGCAAGTCGTATCTAAAAATGAACCTTGGATTTTTTCTGATTACACCCAATGCAGACAGCCTCCGGAGCCGCCCCTCAAGCATTCGCTTCAGAACGTCTTCCACATCTCTGTAAGTTTCTGGTAACGTGACGAACTTCCACTCTATAGTAGTTGGACTAACGAAGGGTTTGATTTCAGGATCATCCTCCGTTTTAGCTTCAACCCGCTCTATGTATAGTGCTTCACATATTTCCCTAACTCTCTCCTTGTTTGCCCCCGGGCTAGCTGTCAAGCCCAAGATTATCGGGTAAGGTGAGTCTTTAACATAGGCTTGGGCGACGCGGGTGTAAGCATAGTTTTTCCTGGCCCTATGGCATTCGTCGAAGATCATCAAGCTGAAGTCTTTTAGGTTCATACCGTGACGGTAATCATTATTTACCACTTGTGGCGTGGCGAAATAAATTCTGTGATTTCCTCGCCATGCGTGTAATCTATAAATAGAGTCGTATTTTCCTGTGAGGACTTGAACGTCTTGGGTCCTGAGCTTTAGGAGCTTCATGAAGGTGTCTCGGTGTTGTAAGATAAGGGGTCTGGTCGGTGCCATGACTAGTACTTTCCGATCTTGATAATTGTAGAGGAAATGAGACGCAACTAATGCCGCAATGACTGTCTTGCCGAGGGCAGTTGGAAGCACGACAATGGTGTTTCTCCTAGTTGCTTCTTCAGCTATTCTAAACTGGTAAGCTCTCTCCTCTATGGCCTCCACTTTCACTAAGGGGTTAATCGTTTTCATGTTACTCATATTTCTATAATATCCTCTTTCTTGTCAGGTTTGGGCATTTCAGCAACTTTCGGGTTTATTTCAACGCCCTCCAAAAGTCAGTCAAGCTTCTCACCATGTAGTAATTCCCTGAATTCTTTAAGCTCTCGGGGATTACTGATGATAAATTCTCTTTTTCTATGGTGTTTGCCAGACTCGTTCACCGGATTTATCTCGAAGACCAACCTTGTCAGTGATTTTTCGAAAGATGTGGCCCTTACAATGGAAACTCCTGGGAACATGGTTGGTTTTCTCTCCCAATCAATCCCCTTTTCAAGAAGCGTCCTGAGCGATTCGGCAAGTTTTTCACTTATGGTGTAATCACCAATAAAAACTTCGCCCATGTTAAATAAAGCTAAGTTTCTCCATGTCTACTCTATAACTTCAAGTCCCGACAAAAACTTGCTTTGTTCTGGCGTGATATTGATTGGATGAGGACGTTCGGGAACGCTCGCGGACTTCACCATCCCAAAGAGACGAGTTGAAAAATAGCGAAAACCATGGTCGTTGAGCATCGTAGCTATTCGCTTTAACTCAGGATGGCGCACATGCAATTTTTTGCATGCCTCCACATTGGCGCCGCTGGAAATCCCCACGAAAAGTCCTTCATCACAGGCTATGTGCTTAGTCATCGAAATTACTTTATCAGAGTCAACCAAGATGACGCCGTCGAGCAATGACAGATTTAAAATGGATGGGATAAATCCATCCCCAATGCCCTCTATAGGGTGGGTTCCCCAGCGCTGTTTTGAAAGAACAGGGCACTCAATAGGCTCAACTGCATAAATTTTAATCTTTGGGTTCTTTTTCTTCAAGTATTTTCCCACTCCGGTAATGGTGCCTCCTGTTCCAAATGTAGCAACGAATGCGTCCAGCTTACCGCCGACCTGCTTCCATATCTCAGGACCTGTAGTCTCATAATGAGCTTGGACGTTAGTCTGGTTGTTAAACTGGTCGACTACAAAGTACTTCTTTGGCTTCTTTTCTGCGAGTTCTTTTGCCCGTTTTACCGCCAAGTCAACGTCTGATTCAGCACCAGGAACCGTTATTATCTTTGCACCAAAAGCCTGGATGGTCTTCATCCTTTCTTCACTCATACCTTTTGGCATGACTACGACCACTGGAAAACCCAATCGGGTGCCGATCATCGCAGTGGATATTCCTGTATTTCCCGTGGTGCTCTCCAAAATAGTCATACCTTTTCGAAGCTTTTTTTTATCAATGGCATCCTTTACGATTTTCACTAGGATTCGGTCTTTCAAACTTCCAGAGGGGTTCATGAATTCTGCTTTGCCGAAGAGTTTCAGTTTTGGCATGCGGGCGAGATTGGTAATCCTACTCAGTTTTATCAATGGGGTATGGCCTATAACTTCTGTTAAGTTCTCAGCTGCTTGTTCATAATTTCTGTGACTTTGGATCAAAATATCACATTAACTATTATTTAAATCTTCATTATAATTGTTTGGGATAACTTGCGTTTAATGATTGTTGTAATAACCTTATTAGTATGTGTAGGAACTGTCCAGGCGGAGGAATGGCCAACTTTCAAGCATGACACCCAACGCACGGGTTATTCTGACGCTCCAGGACCAGAAAATGACGAGATTGCGTGGGTATTTACCGCTGATGCTGGGCTTTCCTCTCCGGCAGTTGAAAACTATTTGGTCTTCGTGGGCTCCCGTGGTGGGTTTTTGTATGCGGTCAGCATTTTCAATGGGAAGGAAGTATGGAAGTTCGAAGCTAGAGGCCAAGTTTCTTCACCTACTTTCGCTGACGGGCTTGTTTATTTCGGCTCCTTGGACCACTCAGTATATTGTCTTAAAACTTCGGATGGCGCGATGTTATGGGAGTATGAAACAGACGGGCCAATATTTACGTCACCCACGGTGGTAGCCGGAGCTGCTTACGTCACCGGATCCGATGGTCATGTATATTCGATCGATACCACGACTGGGTTGCTAAATTGGGAAAAAAGTATTGATTACCAAATGGCATCTTCACCAGTTGTTTCTGGTGAACTCTTGATTTTCGGAACAGGTGAAAAAGTTGTGGCGTTGCAATTAACTGATGGCACAATAACGTGGATCTTTAATATGGGGGCACCTGCCCCACCAGACCAATTATCTGTCTCGACCCCAGCAGTCACCGCTGGACGAGTTTTTATGAGTTCTCATGGCCATATCTTTGCTCTCGATACACTCACCGGTGCATTCATCTGGGATTTCCAAGCGGACAGCCGAATCGAATCCTCCCCTACTGTTTTGATAAATATTGCCTACTTTGGATTAAGCGACGGCTACCTTTATGCTCTGGATGCTAGGGATAACGTTACTGCTCGTGTTGTCTGGGAATATGAGACAGAAGAAACCATACAGTCATCACCTGCTGTTGCTGGAAACAAATTATTTGTTGCATCTCAGGATGGCTATCTGTATTCTCTTGAGGCGATGGATGGGGAGCTCTTATGGAGGCATCAAATCGGTGCAAGCGGCAGCAGTTCTCCTGCAATTGCATACAGCAAGGTTTTTATAGGTACTGAGGATGGTAAGCTATATTGCTTCGGAATTTGGGGGTCAGTCTCGGGCGATAAGCTCGAAACGGGATTAATTTACGTTTCCATAGCCTTAGTTCTCATGATCTTAATGTGGGGGTTGGCCCGTCTGAGGCTGTCTAAAAAATAAAAAATGTGGGGTCGCCGAGATTTGAACTCGGGTCACCGACTCCCGAAGCCGGCAGGATATCCGGGTTTTCACCCTATAGACCAAGCTACCCCACGACCCCGACCCAATTTTACTTAACACGGTAAAAAGCTTGAAAAGTTATAATTTCATTTTCGGCGCTGGAGTAAACCTTCCATCTCTTTTTCCAGCCACTTCGCAGGCGCTTCTTGGATGGCTATCCTACGACTTTGTCCTCTTTTTCCGGGTCCCGATGGCTGTACATCGATTAAACCCAACCCGTTCATCCTCTGCAGGTATTCCCAGAATTGAGTGTGCTTCCTGGGGTTTTCTCCGTATTCCTCACACACCACCCTATAACTCTTTTCAACATCCCCTGTCATGGCATATGCGCGTCCAGAAACGGCCAACTTCCTTACCACTGCCAGAAGCACCAACTTTTCGTGGGGATTAAGCTCCCGTAAAATCTCCTTTTTGATTTCAGGATAAACTTCCGCTTTAGCTTTTCTCGCGTGTTCTGGCGTCACCATATCTTTACCTTCCCCATCTGCTGTCATGCCTGCTCTCCAAAGTAGTTCCAAAGAGAAGCGTGCATCTCCCCAGCGTGATGATATATCAGCGATTAAATCCACAGTGTCTTCATCCACAGTACCCGCCTTGAAAGCCTCATCGACCCGCTGGTTCATGATGGCCTTTAGTTGGGTTGCGTTATACCTGTCGAGCGATAGAACGTTGTGCATGAAAGTACTCTGAGTTGCGTGGTCCACCGAACGTAGAAAGCTCTTATCGTGCGCGATTGCGATGATGCTTATACGGTTTGGCCCTCCAGATTCCTCTGCGGTTCTGGTTAGTGAATAGATAAGATCCGGTCCATTTTGTTGGACAAAGAAGTCAAGCTCATCCAAGGTTAGAGCAAGGTAAGCATCTTTAGTATTTAGGTGGACGACGACATCATTTAGAAGTTTTTCAGGACCGAGACCATGGTAGGGATATCTCGGGTTCAGGAAATGAAATATTTTCGCGATGATTGAGAACAGAGTCTTATCCTTTCGGCAGTTTATGTGGAGGTATCTCAAGTTCAGCTTCTCATCCTTAGCAATAGTTTCCAATTCGGTCCCAAATCTCCGCGTCAATACCGTCTTCCCAACCCCTACGCTCCCAATTAGCAATACTCGCTGGCTAGCCTTACTTTCTAGCACTGGTTTGAAAATTCGGGCTAACTGGCGAAACTCCGCTTCTCTGTGCACAAGAATCCGTGGAACGTAATCCGGCGTCAACTTGCTTGCGTCGCGAAAAACCGTGTCTCGATCCATCTCCTCATCAAAGATATCTCTGTACATTTCCCTTCCCCAAAATTCTCTTAATCATCCATAATTAATGTATTGCAACCAACTGTAGAATGTGCCGAGAGATGCATAAGTTTCTCCGATTGTAGTTTATCTTGTTTTTTCAGTCATTCATTTAAAAGTAAATTCTATTAGGGGTGAAGTGACCAAAATAAGCTTCATTTTAGTTCCTTTAAGGCAGTGGAATATCTCTTTATTATGTGAAATAACCTGATTTCGCCGACTAATAGATTATTTCGCTTTGTCACCGGGATCCTTCTTATTCCATGTTCCATCATCTTGTTTAACACATCCTTTATGGTATCATTTGGACCGCATTTGATGAGTTTTCCATGCATGACGCTCTCAGCGGTGCCCCAATGGAGTGCCCTTAGGTCTGGGAGTCCGAAAGCATAGGGAGCTCTTCTGGGGGACAGGATACTTAAGACATCGTGTTCGGTTATCACACCAACGATTTTTTTATTTTCTTTACTTTTGGTTACCCATACATGAGTCTTTTTCGATAAGATTTCCAGAACGCAATCGATAGGTGCATCTTTTTCAACAAGGGGTACGTCTTTCATCTGCATGAGCTTTTCAACTTTTAGTTCGTAAAATTCAGGGCCTACTCTTTTTGGTTCCACCATTTTTTTTCTCCCAAACTATAATTCTCGCAATGTTATTAATCATCTTTTTTGCTTTTGACTATCTTTAGGGCTTTCGATAACGATGGTGGGGTGATGAGGGTAGTGATAATGACCATTGCAAGAATGGCCGAAGCCATTTCGGCGCCTATAATACCATTATCAAGCCCAAGTTTAATTAAGATCAATTCTATACCTGCTCTAGGTATCATGGCAATACCGACAGCGAAGGATTCTATGCCGCTAAACCTGGACACTTTAGCGCCGAGGCTACACCCCACGATCTTACCGATTATCGCTACCATCACAAACACGACTACAAATGAGCTAACTGACGCAAACGCGTTGACATCGAATCTCATGCCTGTCGTTACGAATAAAATTGGTATGAAGAAGCTACCCGCGAATAATGAAACATGCTCTCTGAGTCTCTTAGCAAAATGAGTTTGGCCGATAACTAATCCTGCTGTGAAAGCTCCTATAATCGCGGCCAGTCCGATCTCCGTAGTTATCAGTCCAAATGTCAGAACTGTGACAAGACCCAATAACAAAAGGCTCTCTCTCCCAATCGTAATTTTTTCTGAGAGTTTTCTAAACAATTTGATTCCAGCGGTTAGAGAGATTATGAAAAACATAACAGCGAAAATGGCGAGTAAGGATACTTCTACTAAAGGTACGACACCGGTAACCGCTATGCTGATAAGGATGCTCATCAATACCACGCCGATTACGTCGTCGATGACCGCTGCTCCCATGATCAGAGTACCCAATTTGCTTCTCAACATCCTTAAATCAGTAAGAATAGATGCCTTTACTCCAACTGAGGTTGCCACCAAGCTTATACCCACGAATGTCGCGATGATGGTTGAAAATCCGAAAAAGATTGCCACGAGATATCCCAAAATAAACGGCAAAATAACGCCAGATACAGCAACAATGCTTGACGCAATTTCTAGCCTTTTGAATTCTTCAAAGTTTAAGCTAAGCCCCGTGGAAAAAAGCAGGAGCAAAATCCCTATATCCGCGAATCGGGTCATGGGTTCTTGAGCGGGAACAGCTAAAATTATTAGATTCCCGAGGATCATTCCAAGAAGCAACTCTCCGAAAATCGCAGGCTGTTTTAACACCTTAGACAGAAACCTACCCAATCCTGCTACAACAAGGATAACCAAGAGAGCTGGGATAAATGTCAGTTCCAAAGCCATGATGACACCAAGGAGAACACCATGCGTTCATCCATATAAATCTAATTTTTAGATTATCTGATTACAAAGTAACAAGGTTCTACAAATCAGTGGTTTGCCCAATTGATTTTTTGCACTGTCAAAAATGTTGTGGTTCAAGTGGGTTTAATCCCAGCACCTCAAAATATCCATCATTTTGCTCTTGGAACCACCACTAGTTGGATGGGGCATGATTTGTGCGAGCTTGTTCTTTACAGGAGCCAAGTTTGTTCACCTCGATAATTTTTTAACTTTATTTTGTGCTAGTCCTCGTTTTAATTTCTTGCTCCAGCAACTCGCTCACCAGTTTTCCATCTGCACGCCCTCGGGCTTTTTCCATGATAATTCCCATCAGTGGGCCGATCGCATTTTCCTTCCGTTCCTCGATCATCTTCATATTTGCAGATACGACCTCGGCCACAAGTTTTTTCAGTTCTGGGAATTCTATCTTTGACAGACCAAGCTTTCTCATGGCGTCTTGGATTTGGAGGCCCTGCGAGGCCAACCTCAGAACATCGGGAATGGCTTCCTTGGCTAGTCCTCCACTTGTGACCTGCTTGAAGAGTTCTTCCAAAGATGATTTCTCGATTCTCTCGATCATGATGCCCTCGCGCCGTAGGCTAACCATAGTTTCCTCAAGGGCTGTCGCCACCAATTTAGGATCGGCTCCCGTCTTAGCGATGAGCTCCTCGAAAAGATTAAGGTTCTCCGAAAGGCTGATTCTCTCGGCGAGTTCCCGTCCGAGTCTGTATTTTTTCATCATGGTGTCCCGCCGCTTTTCTGGAAGTTCTGGTAATTTTCTCTTTATTTTTTTCAGCAAAGGAGGTGTTACAGGGATGGGGGGGATATCTGTTTCGGGGTACATACGTCCAGCGCCTGGTAGCGGGCGCATGAATTCCGTGTTTCCGTTGGGCAGAGCTCTGCGGGTTTCCTCAGGGATTCCATCTATCGATTCGTTAGCCCTGTCCAAGACGGCCCATAGCGCGGTTTCGGCCTTATCTCTAGAATCTGCCACGAGAATCACGGCGTCGTCTTCGCCCGCGTCCATCCTCTCCTTTAATTTGTTGACTTCCGCTTGTGAAATTCCGTAGTTGGGAAGCTCGTCAGTGTGAAAAAGGCCTCCCGTCTTTCCATAAATTTTTGCCCTGTCCGCGAGCTCGGTTCCCAGCCTGCGTCCTGATTGCAGTTCCTTGCCCACAAGTCCCCCAAATTTTGACAGCTTTAGGGCCAGTAATACTCCCTTGGAATTTAACACCTTTCGTAAAACTCTGGAGTTGGTTCGGGCCAACATCCCAGTAACATCAACGATTTTCCTCGCCACCTTCTCAGCTCCTCGGCTCCTGAGGGTTTTCCGAATCTCCAGCAGCGCTAACTGTCTCTGGACCTCTCGCTGTATCACCGCGGAGACAATGCCCAGTTCCTGCAACCCTTTGATTTCTTGGCGGGCACCATCCGCTATGGACACGTTTATGTCCTGCCGAATGGTGCCTATTCCGCGCTTTACCTTTCCCGTGGCTCGGAGCACCCTGCCGATGTAAAATGCCGCCTGGGATGGAGAAACTGGGTCGTTGAAGTCGGGTCCAGTGGCTATCTCAACCAGAGGGATCCCTAGCCGGTCCAGACGATAATCTATGAGTTGTGATTCTTCCCCCATCTTGCGTGCCGCGTCCTCCTCTAGGCAGATGGTGGGCAGGCAGAACTTTTTCCCGTCGATCTCAGTACGGCCGTCGGTGGCTACCATCATGGTCCTCTGGAATCCGCAGGTATTGCTCCCGTCGATGACCGTCTTCCTCATGGTGTGAACTTCATCCACCGGCTTGGCGTTCAGCAGCAGGGCAATTTCCAGCGTTATATCCAAAGCCTGCTCGTTGACCGGGTGGGGCGGCTCCTCGTCCAGCTCAACCAGGCAAACCGTGTCAGGATAAACCTGATATTTGAAGCCCTTCTCCTTGGTGGCCTCGGCCAGCGCGGTCCGATCCACCTCCCCTAGCTCGCTCTGGGTGGGGCGCAGCCTCCGCCTCACCTCAAAAGTCGGCCTGTCGTCTCGCAGCTGGGAGGGACAATTGCAGAACAGCTTATTGGTGTCTAGTTCCTGGTGGATCTCGAAACCCACTCGCAGGCCTACTTTTTTGTAATCTAATTCCATACCGCTATCCACTCATTTTTTGATGGACTAGTATTTTAGCAAATTGGTTAACTGCGGTTAGCTAACTTTAAGTCCTCGGGATATTATGGTTTCGGGGCGACCCGAAGTGAATGTGGCTTGCCTCCAGTAGCTGGCATTGGGTTTGAGGCGTCTCGTCGAGGTAAGGTTTCACCAGGGGATAAAGTACTTATATATAAGCTGGTATTAATTGGCAAATTTGCTGTCCAAGGAGTTGGGACTATGGGCGACGAGGTTTTTGGAGCCGATATAAACAAATGGCGATCAAGTTTTTCGAGTAATATACATGATTTGGAGGGAAATAATTCCTCTTTTGCAGAAGTCGGGGGAATAAACTTGAACTTCAGATAACTTTCACCATGATGCTCTCACGATAATTGGTAATAACCCTCCAGTATCCACGATAATTATCATCCAGTTCGTCATCTCCGGTATCCACCTTTAGTGTAGGGGTATGAGCTAGTTTTTCTGGTGTAGCGATTATCCAAACGTTCTCTTTCCCTCCCCGCCTCAAGACTTCTGAGCTGAGCTGAAGATTGCCCCTCCCCAGAATGAAGCCTTGCTTACCAATGGGGCTGACAATTATCGTTGCTGCATTTCTCTCAATTGCTTCTAATATCTGCTCTTCGTTCACGTCCTTGGCCAGTAGCTTGAAGTCTTTAACCAGATCGATTCCTAGCAGAGTTGAATCATAGATACCAAGTTCTTCAGCGACAGCGCGGTTAGTAGTCCCTGGGCCTAGGATGTATATACGTCCTTTTTCCATCAGCTCAAAGACCCAGTGTGCCAAGGACTTTTGATCTCCAAGATCGTATCCTGTGGATCCTTCCTTCGTTGTCTGTAACATCACAGGCTCGTAGGGCACGATAGCGTAGCCTTTTAGATTTGCGACTAGTTGACCCCTTCGATAGGCATCTTCGTCTATATCCATCACCTCGGCCTCGTGTAGCGGCAGATTCTCACATAGGAAACGAGCAGCAATACTTCCAGCCGCCTCGGGTGTATTTGCAAAAATCGCAGAGTACATCTTAACGCCAGTAGGGATCCCCAAAATCGGAGCCATTGTACCAACAGAATCGAGCAAGTCGGATGCCGTCCCGTCTCCGCCAGCAAATATTATGAGGTCGACGCCTTCGGAGAGCATCTCTATCCCGGCTCGCTTAGTGTCCTCAGAATTAGTTTTCCCTAGTTTTATATGACCAATGATTTTGGCTTCTAATCTTGACTTCTTAGCCTCGTCTGCCCCCATCTCCCCAGGATAAGTTATCAGGCTAAAATTACATTTCTCCTGCTTTAAAATGCGGAGTGCTCTAATAGCTCGATCTGGGGCCACAGACTCGACCCCAAGGTCTCTCACCGTGGCTAGTATTTCAGGACCGTCTGTACCTTTCAGACCTACCTTACCCCCCATACCGGCGATGGGGTTGACTATTAATCCAAGCTTTTTCACGTTTGCACCATGCAGCCCTTTTCTAATAAAGAACTCCCCCCCAACTATTAATCAAGTTCGCTGCCGCAACGCTCATAACTCCACCTCTCCTTGTGTTTCTTGGAGGCTGAAAATGGATACTCCGAAAATTATCGAGGAACTGAGCTCCCAAGAGAAGAAAATTATGCTTGCGCTTCCCAGAATCGAAAGTAATCACACAATCGAAAACATAGCCAAACAAACTAGCTTGGACCAAGCGACGGTGATGCGAGCGGCACTGGGCTTATCCAAAAAAGGGTTTGTGAAAATTATAGAGGAGAAATTATCGGAAATCACACTTACCCTTGAAGGTCATGAATATACCTGTGAAGGGTTGCCTGAGAGAAGGATGATAATAGCTCTTGCCAATTTCGGGTCGGAAAACATCGATGAGGTGGCTGTTCGTGCAGATTTGGGAGATGAACAAAAGAATATCGCCCTCACTTGGCTAAAGCGAAGGGATTGGGTTGAATTCGTCAAAAAAGATGGGAAAACTTTTCTTAATACTACCCCGAGCGGCGTCTCCGCACTCGATCAGAAAATCGAAGATGAAAAATTGCTTGAGTTGCTTGCTACTAAGAAGCACAGTCTAAACGAAATACCCCCCGGTTTGAAGAATTCACTTAGATCCATGGTTGATAGGAAATTGGTAAAAGTCGAAGAGGAAATTCATCGCAGTTTGAGGGCATCTGAACTGGGTAAACAAGCACTTGAACTAGGCATCGAGCTGGCCGATGAGGTAAGCGAGCTGACTCATGGGATGCTGATGAGCGGGCGCTGGAAAGAGGTTAAGTTAAAACGCTATGACGTGGTGGCTCCGGGTATCTCTATCTTCCCTGGAAAGGTACATCCACAGCAGCAAATCATCGATGAACTAAAGGAAATATTGCTGGAAATGGGCTTTGCAGAGATAAAGAGCAAGATCGTGGACTCGGAGTTTTGGAATTTCGACGCTCTGTTTCAGGCCCAGGACCATCCAGCGCGCGAAATTCACGACAGCTTATCATTGTCTAAACCCAAGCGAACCAAGTTGCCCCCACCTGAAATCATGAAGCGTGTCATCGAGGCGCACGAACATGGGGTCGCAGGTTCTACAGGATGGGGTTATGAGTTCGACCTTGAGATAAGCCGCAAGCCAGTACTTTGCTCGCAAACCACAGCTGCTACTGTAAGGTATCTAGCTTCACACCCCGAACCACCGTTAAAGGTCTTTTGCATAGATCGTGTTTATCGTCATGAAAAGGTCGACTACAAACATCTCGCGGAATTCTACCAAGCTGAAGGTGTAGTAATGGATAAGGGGCTCACCTTGCGTGACATGCTGGGTTACTTGAAACAAATAATGACCAAGCTCGGACTGCCCAAAATAAGGTTCAGGCCAGGATATTTCCCATATACGGAACCATCGGTGGAAGCGGATGTCTACTTCCCCGATAGGCAGGAGTGGCTGGAAGTGATAGGAGCGGGAATGTTTAGACCTGAATTACTTCGGCCTCTCGGTATTCGATATCCCGTGCTCGCTTGGGGGATCGGTTTCTCGCGTCTGAGCATGATACGGTTGGGGGTAGATGACATCCGAGATTTATACAATAACGATGTCCAATGGCTCCAGGATAGGAGAATGATATAGTGCCCTCGATAACCGCTAGCTATCGGGATCTTTGTGCCCTGCTTGGCAAGGTAGTGGATCAGAATGAAATGTGTGAGCGACTCGATATGTTGGGCATGGAAGCTGAAGCGTCTGGTGATAAAATTAAGATTGAGGTCGCTCATAATCGTCCCGACCTACTCAGCTCCGAAGGAGTTGCTAGAGCGCTTAAAGGATTTCTCCAAATAGAAACGGGGCTACCTGAGTATAACACGCTTCCATCTGGAGTAGTGGTGGAGGTGGATCACAGCGTAGGTGTCATCCGTCCCTGCATCGCTGCGGGTATATTGAGAAATGTTAAATTGACTAGCGATGCAGTTGCTTCCATCATGGAGGCACAAGAAAAACTAGACTACTCTCTATGCAGGAAGCGTAGGAAGGGTTCCATAGGAGTTTATGACTTAGGTACCATAACTCCACCTTTACGCTACATCACCACACTTCCAGACGGTGTTCGCTTCGTCCCTCTAGATTCTTCTCGTGAAATGTCTCCAGCTGAGATTCTCCGCGAAAATCCTAAGGGTATCGAGTACGGCTCATTAATAAACGATCTGTCGAGATATCCGTTGCTAGTCGACTCGAGCGGTGTGGTGCTCTCGATGCCACCCATAATAAACAGTGAGGACACGCGCGTTACCGAAAATACAAAGGGGCTCTTCATCGATGTGACGGGGCATGACCAGCAGCTAATCAACAAGACGCTTACTGTTTTGATGACTGGTTTTGCCGAGCGTGGTTTCGAATTGAGGTCTGTGGTTGTGAAGTATCCCGGGAAGCGTATCATTACCCCAAAACTCAAACCACGAAAGTTCCGCATGGATATACGCGATGTCAACAAAATTGCAGGGATCAACATTCGTTCCAGACAAGCTTCCAAACTTGCGAGCTTGATGCGCTATGGGGTGTTGAAAGCTAAAGGCGAAAAACTGGCGCTGCTGATTCCACCTTACAGGTTGGATATCCTGCACAAGATTGACTTTATCGAGGACATGGTAATTGGTTATGGGTACGACAACCTTGAGCCAACAATACCAAAGGTTTTGACGGTGGGAGGGATAGCCCCTATCGAGAAAATTAGTGACAAGGCAAGGAAAATACTCACCGGATCTGGTTTTATGGGAGTCATGACTTATACCCTTAGCAGTACTGGGGTCAACTTCGAGCTCATGCGGACAAAAGGCGAGGCGGCTGAGATAGCCAACCCAATTTCGGAAGAATACTCTATCCTCAGGGACTCGCTACTTCCATCTCTAATGCTGGTCCTGAAACAGAATCGGCACAATCCGCTGCCCCATAAAATTTTTGAAGTCGGAGACGTCGTACTGCTGGATGGACAAGAGGAGACCGGGGCTAAAAATTCACGCCAAGTAGCTGCCGCGGTTATCGGCGGAGGACTCGGGTTCACTTATCTGAAGGCCGTGGCTGAATCCCTGCTCAGAGAACTCAGAAATACATGGGAGGTTCGGGCAACTTTGCATCCTAGTTTTACAGAAGGGAGGGCCGCCGAATTTTTAGTCAAAGGTGAAAGAATTGGCATGGTCGGGGAACTCCACCCTGAGTTAATTCGCGGCTTCGAGCTTGAACATGCGGTCGCAGCTTTTTCGATCAACTTGAGATGAACTTGTTATTTAGTGATTACCTTACCCTGAGCGCGTATTTCCCTGGTTTATTAATGTTGAGTCTCTTTGCAATTTCTGAATCATTTGGGTCAAGTACGATAACGTATCCAGTCCAGTCATCAGAAAGCATGGTGCTAGCACAGTTAGGGCAGGTTTTAGACTCCGTGATGAAATTACAATTCCGGCATGCCTTCAAGACTTATCCCCCTTCTTGGACTCATTGATCCACTCGAGCTTTCCCAGTCCTGGTTGGCGCATTGTTAGACCCACTTTACCGCCAGCTTTGCCCCCACGATTTAGGCTGACCGTCACGATGCGGGCTCTGACCTTGTCTCCTTCCTTGAGGGAGTGCTTGGACTCTTTCCCATAGAGAGTACCTTTCTTTTTGTCATATCCGACGAAATCGTTCATAACTTGGGAAACGTGGACCAGCCCGTCGAGGGGCCCAAGTCTAATAAATCCACCGAACTCTACTATCTCCACAATTTCGCCGAGGGCTATCTCGTTTACCTCGGGCCTATAAATCAGCGCTTCGAATTTTACATCGTGGAAGCTAGCGCCGTCACCCGTTATGATTTTACCCGTAGAAGTTTCTAATATCTTGGCTATAGCTAAAATCGTGCCCAAGTCTTTGTCCGTAATTCCGCCGTAATTTTTTCGGACGATATCCAATATCACCCCGTTTAGCTCTTCGGAAAATCGGTCTGGTGTAACGCGAACTGTATCTTCAATAATGACAAGTTTATACATTATTTCACCAATTCATAACATTTATGTTATGTAGATTAATACTCGACCCTTTTATATCTTGATGATTTATGAACCTTATGATCAATGACTCATGCGATCAAGAGGGTAGCAATAATCAAAGACACGATTGACATCAACTTTATGAGGATATTTAGCGATGGCCCGGTTGTGTCCTTGAACGGATCGCCAACCGTATCGCCGACCACTGAAGCTGTATGAGTCTGTGATCCCTTTCCACCGAAATGCCCCATCTCAATATATTTTTTGGCGTTATCCCATGCACCACCTGCGTTCGCCATAAAGAGGGCAAAAATAAGCCCCGATACAATTGCTCCTGCTAAGAACCCACCCAATGCCGCTTTACCCATGATAAATCCTATGATTATCGGCGACAATAGCGCCAATATTCCGGGTACTACTAACTCACGCAGTGCACCCTTTGTAGCTATGTCCACACATCTAGCGTAGTCTGGCTTTGTTTTGCCTTTCATAAGTCCTGGAATTTCCTTGAACTGCCTCCTGACCTCAGCTACCATCTTGTGGGCGTTCCTACCCACAGAGGAGATGGTCAGGGCGGTGAAGGTTGCCACCACCCCGCCACCTAGGAGGACTCCACCAATTACTCCTGGGTCAAGCAGGTCAAGTTTTGATATGTTTGCCACCTGTGAGTAGGCCGCGAACAGTGCCACGGCGGTCAGGGCAGCCGAACCTATCGCAAATCCCTTTGTTATAGCCTTTGTGGTGTTACCTACGGAGTCCAGTTGGTCAGTGACTCTCCGTACTCTTCCAGACATTTTTGATTGTTCGACGATGCCACCCGCATTGTCGGCCACTGGTCCATATGCATCAGACGCAACTATTACCCCAGATATTGAGAGCATGCCTACGCCAGCCAAGGTAATCCCATAAAGCCCTGCAGATGCGAAAGAGACGATAATGGCAACCGCGATCGAAATGATGGGGAGGAATGTGCTGATTAACCCCCTAGAAAACCCACCAAGTATGACTATGGCTGGACCATACCTGGCTTCTCCGGCCAAGTTTTGTGTGGGCGTATGAATATTATTGGTGAAATAGTCGGAAGTCAATCCGATCACCAGCCCCGACACGATACCTGCTAAAATGGGGATAAATAGGATTAAACCAGCTCCCCAGCCAAATACGTAGGCCAAAATAGGTATAGATCCCGCCGCCGTAATTATCATGGAAACAAAAGTCGCCATATTCAGAGCATAGCTCGGGTTTTTGCCTTTTTTAACCCGAACGAACCCCACACTTATCACGGAACCCACGATGCCTATGGATGCAATGAGGAACGGCAAAAGGACGCCGTTTGTCCCATACACCGAGACACCAACGATCATTGCCGCAACTATGCTCGCTACATAGGACTCAAAAATGTCAGCTCCCATTCCAGCTACATCTCCGACATTGTCCCCCACGTTATCAGCTATTACGGCGGGGTTTCTAGGGTCGTCCTCAGGTATGCCCTTCTCAATTTTACCCACCAGGTCGGCACCGACGTCAGCGGTTTTAGTAAATATGCCTCCCCCTACTCGAGCGAAGAGAGCAACCGAGCTAGCCCCAAAGCTGAAGGGCAGAATCAGGGTAGGGTCGCCCAGCCATGAGTATGTTAAAAAAACACCCAATATTCCAATACCAACTACTGACATCCCCATAACAAGTCCTCCCCGAAAAGCGATCTTCAAGGCCTTGCTGATTCCTTTTCGAGCCGCATTCGCAGTACGAGAATTAGCTCTAACAGCGATGAACATGCCTAAAAAACCAGCTATCGTGGATGATAAGCCACCACCAATATAGACCAAAGATGCTTTCCAACCCCAACCCGGGGTCATGAAAAGTAAGAAGGATACAGCGATAATTACAGCCCAAATCGTCATATATTGACGTCGAAGGAAAGTATTTGCCCCATCGCGAATGGCACTGGCGATTTCCCTGACTAGCTGTGACCCTTGATCTTCTTTCATGACCAAATAGATGGATATTCCTGCGACAGTCAGAGCCAAAATTCCAGCGATCGGAGTGATAATTTCTATTATCGTAGTATCACCAAAAATATCCATCCAATTCGAGATGTGACTTCTTCCGTAAATATATTACTGGTATGCTCATTCTACGGAGATTTTTCCTCAGATCCGAGTCTGTGGTGCCAACCAAACATGGTCTTCGTGAAGCCATTTTTATGATTATCTCATCTGCTTTACCTTCTTCCTCCACCACAGACCACCTTCTTGACAGTTGCAATGCAATTTTAGCTGCGGACGCTTCCTTAGACCTATCCCTCTTTGAAATTTCCTTCAGCTCCACCAAGACTGGTCCTGGAATCACCAGTTCGTATCTTCGTTTTAGTAACCTGTCTAGTTCGTTCAGGATGTCAACAGCGAACATGCCAGGGATCATTAGGAAACTTGTGTCCATTATGACCTGCAACTACAATCACTTAACCAATTATACCGTATCCGACCAAGCGCCATCTTCCCTCGATTCGGCGGCTTATCGCTGCTCTGGTGCCCACGTCAGCACACACCGGGAGCTTAAGTTTCACCGAGGCCTTTTCACCTCTGGCACTCGAGATCATGCCAACGGTCATCGTCGACCCCACGTTCAACATCAGGACTTCTCCAGTAACCAACGGCTTTACATCGAGTTCTTCCTCCAGTCCAACGACTCTTTTCATCAGATGACTCTCAAGGTCTAGAGTGTTGAGCATATCTGGGAGGGTTTCGGGCAAGCCCATAACTGAACCAACTAGCGAGTCTCCTTTGGTTAAAGATGGGTCAAGCAGTGTCCCAATACCGATCAATCCACCTGGCGAAGCTTCCTCGATTGAGCTGCCCATCGCGTGTAGGTCAAACACTTTGGAAGTGAGATGTTGCCAGGTTGTCTTTCCCTCGCGGCTCATCTGCACCCCAGGACGAAGCTCTATGCTATCGCCAGTCTTTATTTTTCCTTGTAAAAGCGATCCGCCCAATATTCCGCCGGTTATCTTTTCTGGCATTGTTCCAGGTCGATTGACATCAAACGAGCGAGTGACATACATGCGATAGGGTTTGGTTAGATCCCTTTTTGGGGTTATGATGGTGTCTTCGACAGCTTGAATCAATTTATCTATATTAGCCCGATGAATGGCAGAAATTGGAATCACAGGTGCGGCTTTAATCGTGGTATCTCTGAGAAACTCTTTTATCTGTTGATAATTTTCAAGAACCTTTTCGCGTGATACAAGCTCGATTTTGTTTTGCGCCACAACGATATTTCGCACGCCCATGATATTCAGGGCCATTAAGTTCTCTTTAGTCTGCGGCTGTGGACAGGGCTCGTTCGCTGCGATTACTATTATTGCGCCGTCCATAATCGCGCTTCCCGAGATCATTGTGGCCATCAGCGTCTCATGCCCGGGCGCGTCAACGAATGAAACGCGACGTAGGAACTCGGCCGGACCTTCACAGTATGGACATTTATTTTTAGATGTGTAACGACCGCATTCTTTGCATCGATAAAAGGAGGTGTCAGCATAACCCAGACGAATCGAGATCCCACGGCGTATCTCCTCGCTATGAACGTCCGTCCATGTACCTGATAGAGATTCAGTTAGAGTTGTTTTTCCATGATCCACGTGACCTACTAAACCTATATTGACCTCTGCTTGAGTCATAGACATCCTTTTCAAATATACATTATACAATAAAAAAACTGTGATTCAAAAAAACTGGAGGTTAATTGGAGTCTGGGGTTGTTGGTTCCTTTGGGGTCAATATTTCCTCTATAGCCTTTTCACCGCGTTTAATTATCATAACGTTCAGCTGCACGATTGTTTCGGAAACCTTTGCCCCCCTGACCATTTTTCGGCGGCGTTCGCCAGATCTGCGGGGGTTGAATCCTGCTCCTTTTGCCAGCAAAACGCTACTTCTTCCCGAGCCCATGACATCCGGGCGCATCGGGAACCCATCCCTATCGGTACCTCCCGTGATCTGAACTTCGTAGTTTGGAAGACCTACTATATCGCCACCGAACTTGTCACCTATATTCATCCCGATTAGCCTTCGGGCCTCCGGTTCACGCGCCTCTAGCTTGTAGCTTTTTCCCGATTCACTGTCTGCGACTACCACTTTGAACGACATTACATCACTCCATATGTGGAATTTTTGCGCTGCTTAACTGAGATGATCTCGTCTAGCACCGCCAGCTCGTCTCCTGAGAGCAGGTCACGTAGATCTCTCTTCAGGATGAGCACATGGTTTCTTGGTACATCTGTATATAAAACATCACCCTCATGGACATGATGTCCAACCATCGGACCATCGATTGATATAGCCAACTCATCTCCGATCTTTGCCTCTCGAACTGATTTTTTTTCCTTCTGCATCTCGCGGACGGTGCCAATGAGCTTATCATCCTTTTGAATGAGAGGAACCTTCGTGCGGAGAACGCCACCAAGCACATCCACGCCGACGATTGCTGGATTGCTGCGCCTAAATACATAACCAGGCTTCAAGGCGATTTTTGCCGGTCTGACATGTCCCTCCAGGCGTTTCGCCTTGGACTCATCTCGTTTCTGTTTCACCCATATTTGATATTGCTCTAGCAAACGATAGATAATATCCTCTTGGATAATGGAAACGCCCTCTCGTTCGGCTTCTTTTTGGGCGTCTGGTAAAACTTTTACATTAAATGCCAGCACAACAGCCAACAACTGGTCGTTTTTCCCCAAGCTTGAAGCTTCAACGATATCCCTTCTAGAAACATCTCCAATGTCAGCACGACGGATTGGTATCCCATTGGCTTGAAGTTGCCCCTCTAGGGCCTCGAGTGATCCCAAGGCATCCGCTTTTACAGTGAGGCCATTTATATCCGCGCTTATTTTGACGCGTTCGAGTTCTTGCTGTATTTCCTGCCATAATTTTTTAGCTGCGGATATATCTGGGATAGCTAAAAAAGGCGCACCTGCCACCACCCCTTCTAAGCCGCGTGCCACTACTTTCACCCCCGCCGCTGGATAAACTTTATCTACCGGATCGAACTGG
>CAYFIY010000001.1:0-133289 GCA_964343275.1 Hadarchaeota archaeon (SeqCode) | reverse complement strand
CCCCAATCCAAAATGTTTGGTTCAAAACTAAATCTGAATTTTTCATTATTCCAACAAAGCGGTAATTAACTCCCTTATATGCCGGATGCCTGATCAGGTTGCCGCCAAAGAACGGTCGCGTACCTATTTTGTGATCCTCTAGGTAACTGACCAACTCGTTGCGGGTGAAAGATGCATCCTCCCGAACGGTGATGGGAAAACCGAACCAGCTCGGGTTTGAATTAGGCGTAGATTTTGGCAGTATGAGATATTCCTCCAAATCTTTCAGACCACCTTGTAGGTACTGGAAATTATCCACACGTTTTTTTACAAAAGCAGGAAGTTTTTTAAGTTGAGCCACACCTATGGCGGCCTGCAAGTCCGTTAACTTAAGATTGTAACCAATTTGGGAGTAGATATATTTGTGATCATACCCGTATGGCAAATCGCCAAATTTCCAGCGGAACCTTTTTCCACACGTATCATCTCTGCCAGGTTCGCACCAGCAATTCCGCCCCCAGTCTCTAAAGGAAGCTACCAGCCTCTTTAGACGGGAGGAATTAGTAAGGACAGCTCCCCCCTCGCCCATTGTGGTATGATGAGCGGGATAGAAGCTCACAGTAGCTAAATCTCCAAAGGCGCCAACCTTTCGCCCCCGATACTTAGCCCCCACCGCATCGCAGACATCTTCGATTACCCACAAATCATGTTTTTTTGCCACTCGCATTACCTCATCCAGATTGAACGGATTCCCCAGCATGTGTGGGAGCATTATGGCTTTGGTTTTTTCAGTAACCGCTCCTTCCAGGTGTGCGACATCTATATTATAGGTTGGAATATCCACATCGAGAAATACCGGAACAAGGCCGGTTTGGATTATGGGATTAACAGTTGTTGGAAATCCAGTAGCTGTAGTAATAATTTCATCGCCGGGCTTCAGACTATCTTCGCCGAGCTCCTTTGAAGTGAGAGCGGAGACAGCAAGCAAATTTGCACTGGACCCAGAATTTGTGAGTAGACAATAATCGACCCCAACGTATCTGGCAAAATTTTTCTCGAACTTCCTTGCATACCGATCGGCTGTGAGCCAGAAATCCAATGAAGCGTTAACAAGGGTTAAGATCTCGTCCGCATCAAAAACTTTACCGCTTACAGGCACATGGGTCTTACCTGGGATAAATTTTTGTTTTGGCCAATTGGCAGCATAATACTTTCGAACTAATGATAATATTTTTTGACGTATTTTTTTGGGATTTGTTCCTTCCTTTCTCATTTAAACACCAAGTTCAATACAAAACACATTGCTGAACACGCCTTTGGCTGAATTAATTATCTATTTATGCGAGATATCCTCCCAATTATTAACACTGCCCCTTGTTTTTCCCAAAATAGTCTCGATACCATTGGACAGTCATCTGCAACCCCTCATCTAAAGTGTGACAAGACTTCCACCCCAGAAGCTTACTCGCTTTTGCTGACGAGAGATGCTGGTTTTTTATTTCAGCTTTAGCCTCGTTGAGAATAACGGGTTCAAGATCTTCACGGCTCATCAGACGGAGAATGGTATTGACAATCTCAACGACCGGCATAGTTAAATCGGAGGTGAAATTGAACGCCTCGCCCGCGATACCTGGTAGATCGATTGCCTCGGCCAAGGTGATATAAGCCTGTGCAACGTCTTCCACGTAAATATAGTCTCGAACAAATGTTCCATCGCTACGAATGATTGGTGCCTGATTCTCAATGATGCTCCGAATGGTTCCGGGAACTATGCGACTCCAGTTCAAATCCCCGCCGCCATATACGTTGCCACAGCGAGCTATACTTACTGGCAGTTGGTATGTATGCCAATAGGATCGTGCCAATAAGTCGGTGCAACTCTTGGAAACGTCGTAGGGATGACACCCTAAAAGAGGCATGTCCTCCGTATATGGGAGCACATCGCTATCTCCGTAAGCCTTATCGCTTGAGGCAACGACCACCCGCTTCACGGCATTATCGTTAACACGACAGGCTTCAAGCAAATTATAGCTACCACGGATGTTTGTCTCAAAGGTAGGTAGAGGGCTCCGATTGGCATCGAGCACAATTGCTTGTGCGCCAAGATGGAATACAGAATCAATTTCGTATTCTCTGATGGCGCTTTCCAGAGTTTGGTAATCTTCTAAATTTCCCATGACCAACTGCACTCTTTTTATAAAGTCACTACGAATGATCTCTGACTCGGGGTTTTGATCGTAAACGAGGGTGACAACATAACCTCCTAGTTCAACAAGAGCTTTCGTGAGCCAAGATCCGATAATACCTGTTGCGCCAGTTACAAAAATACGCTTATCTTTCCAATACCCTTCTTTCATTTCTACACTTTCCAAGGTGCATTTCCGGTGTTCCACAACTCATCCAACAATCGCTTATCGCGCAGGGTGTCCATAGGTTGCCAAAAGCCCTCGTGTTTATAAGCCATCAACTGCCCATCTTCGACGAGGCGTTCTAGCGGCGCTCGCTCCCAGATGGTTTCATCATCGTCGATGTAGTCAAAAATCCCGGGTTCAAGGACGAAAAATCCGCCATTGATCCATCCCTCACCCATCTGCGGCTTCTCAGTAAAGCTCGAAACTTGATCTCCTTTAAAAACAATCTTTCCAAATCTTGCCAAAGGTCGAACAGCAGTGACTGTAGCTAGCTTACGGTGTCTCTTGTGAAAGGCGATTAATCGTCTGATGTCAATGTCCGCCACACCATCACCATAGGTAAGCATGAAACGTTCTCCCCCAACCCAAGATAGCAAGCGTTTGATACGCCCTCCAGTCTGTGTTTCGTAACCAGTATCAACCAGATGTACCTTCCATCGCAGGCGCCGATCGCCATGTGATTCGATGCGGTCATTGCTCAAGTCAATGGTGAAATCACTGTTGAGCCTGTAGAGGTCAAGAAAGTACTTTTTGATTTCTTCGCCTTTGTAACCCAACGCGAGAAAGAAATCGTTGAAACCGAACTTGGAGTAAATGTTCATGATATGCCATAGAATTGGCTTTCCTCCAATCTCCACCATCGGCTTGGGCTTCACCGTTGTTTCTTCAGCTAGGCGAGTCCCAAAGCCCCCGCAAAGTATAGCTGTCTTGAGATTATCCATTATTACCCTATTGTTTCTTTTTACAATTATAAATAAATAAGTGCTCTCGACATAAACTTCTGCTCGCCAAAATAGGAACTCAATTCATATTACCAGAGGTCCGACGATCGTCAGAAAGCTAAAAACCTAAATAAATACTTGGCATGCATTCACTAATGCAAAATATTGAATGCAAAGGGGAAATAAAATGACTTACAAAGTCGGAATAATTGGAGCTGGCACGGTTGTGAAAAACATGCACTTGCCAGCTCTAAATGGAATACCAAATGTAGAGATTAGAGGAATAGCCAACAGGAATATTGAAAAGGCAAAAATTTTAAGCAAATGGTATAAAATCCCGTACGTGTATCAAAATTATGAAGAACTTCTGCAAACTGACATCGATGTCGTTCATATTTGTACGCCAGCTTTTACCCATCGCAACATCGTGATGGATTGCGCAAAATATAAAAAACATATTCTGATCGAGAAACCGTTTTGTCTTACGACAAAAGAAGCCGGAGAGATGTTAACAGAGGCCAAAAAAAAGGATTGAAAGCATCTCTTGTCCAGAATCAAAGATTTATCCCCGGGATTCTCGAAATGAAAAAACTTTACGATAAATTTGTGAAGAGAAATCTTCTGACCATGAAAACCACTTATCATGCAAAAATTCCGGAAACAAAGCCATGGATATTGGACGAGAGAAAAAGCGGAGGGTTACTTTTTGAAGTTGGAGCACACGATCTGGATACACAACTCTACTTCACCGAGAGAAAAGTTAAATCGGTGTACGCAGTTCCACGAAAATTTAATAACCAATATTTAACTTCGGATTTGAAGGTGCTCATAGAGTTCGAGGATAATGCTCTTGGCATGTGCGATCTCTCCTGGGTTCCTTCTAACAATGTCCACACCATCGAGATGTACGGTACCACCTGCAATTTATTCTCAGATTTCTGTGGGCAGTTCGCAATCAGGGTCGAAGGTAAGATATCAAAATTGCCATCCGATATACGACTTGCCCTAAGAAAGATGCTGGCCATAGTAGGCGTCCACAAGAGACCATCATGGTATCCTCACCGAGAACTAATACTGCGATTCTACGAGTGTATTAAAAAAAATACTGACCCACCTGTTCCATTAGAGCAGGGTATGCGAAACACCATTGTTATGGAGGGCATTAATAAATCAACTATGAAGAAAAAAAGAATAAGACTGAAGTAGAAAATTAGATTCCCTGACTCTAAAAGAAATCTACAAGTTCTTTTTTCAAACCCAATGACTGCGGAATAAGGTTAAAGATGATGTGATAAATGTGATGAAATATAGCTAGTTTTAATCTGACTCTAGCCGATTTAAAAACCATTGAAGGGTGAGCAAGATATTGGGACAGATTATACCGCGATACTTCTTTCATTATCCATCGATAAGTTTCCATGGCCTCTCGAGGCGACAGCGTGGGGAGCCAAACGAGCGGTTTGTGTAGGCGCCCATCGTATTTTTCCAACTCAAGCACGAGTATTTTCCCATGCTTCAGAATCCACTCCGTATATTCCGTCTTGGGGTATGGTATCAGAAAAGTAAACCCCATAGAGCGGAGGCCAAGTTGCTTCCCAAATTCAAAACTTTTTCTCAACTTCTCTGGAGTATCCCCCGGGTTGCCCATAAGGAAAAATCCTCTTGTGGTTATCCCCGCACCATGGAGCAATTTAATCGACTGCGCAATTTTTTCTTTGGTTATACCTCTTTTGAGTATCTTCATTGTTTCTGCGTCGCCGGTTTCTATTCCTGCGCCTAAAAAAAGACATCCAGATTTTTTCATCAGATCTACGAGCTCCGCATCGAGAAAGTTAAGTCTTATGCCTTGGGAGGCCTCCCAAGTAATCCTCCAATTGTTTTCGATTATTCTTTGACATATTTCTTTCGCGCGTTTCATGTCAAGGTTGAATGAGTCATCCACGAATGCAAAATGTTTGGCGCCGTAATTCTTTATTAAATATCTCATCTCCGCGATTACATTTTCCGCACTACGACCACGCCACTTGTGCCCATAGATGGTCCCAACGCAACAGTAGATACAGCTATAGGGACAACCTCGGCTAGTTATCAGGCTAAAGCCCTTATATTTTTCAATCGGTAAGAGGTCCCAAGCAGGGAATGGCAATTCGTCAAGATTTTGTATTGGTGGACGTGGAGGATTCTTACGGATTTCTCCATTTTCACGATAGATTAATCCATTGATATCTTTCAGACTTTTTCCTTGTTCTAAAAATTTAACAAGCTCTTTGAGCGTATTTTCGCCTTCACCCACAACAACAGCATCCAGATATTCATTCGTATTATCATCAAACATTTTTTCTTCCACAAGCATAGCATGAACACCGCCATAAACTGTGAATATTTTTCGGTCAGTTTCGTTGGCAACTTTTTTTGCTATTTTTAAAACACGGAGGGCTCGATAAAAGCCACTTGTAACGGACCCACTCCCTACCAAATCAAAATTTCCATTTTTTAAAAAAGTGTATATTTCACTCTCCCCGAAACCCATTGCTTGAATATCAATTATGGAAACATCATGTCCATCGTTTCGCAAAACTGAGGCTAAATATGCGATACCCAAGGGAGGAACTCCACCTCCCGTCGGTTGAACTAAGCAAACTCTCATTCTGCCCCCACACTACAATACGTCATATCTAATGCCATCGCCATAATTCTTTCAAAAGTAGTTCTTAAATTAATCTTTTCCCGGTATCAACCTATTTTACCTAGATGATTACAGATAAACCAAGGGGATTTACAGAAGCGCTAGTAATAAATAATTCAACAAGATCAAACTAATCTTATACCAACGCTAATAAGGAAAATAACAAAAATATAGTAACGACTGGGCAGAGGGTTAGAATAGATGAAGTTTGCCTCAATAGTGCCGTATACTCAACACGGAAGGGTATGGGACCTATCGGAAGATAAATTAGAGTACTATCCGGATTCTATTTTTGGTTTAACGGTTGCAATGCGCGGAGAGCATGTTCCCCTGCTATCGCTCAAACTTGGGAAAATATCAAACAATATTTACCACAATTATATCGCACCACGGATGGCTAAAATCAACTATGCGGGCTATTCAAAAATATCAAAACTTTTAAATCGAGCATTTGACAATTTTCACAATCTGCAATATATTACCCGGTTCGAAGTTGTTGTCATATCTATACATGACTATTCGATTCAAGAAATGGCCAAACTTATTTTAGCGGCGAAAAAAATACGGAAAAGACCTGTATTTTTGGGTGTCTTAAACAACACATTCAATAGTTTTAGAGAGGCTTTTAAAGATCGTGATAATTTCAGGTATTTTAAAATTTTTCTAGACAATTGCGATGCGTTCCTAAATTGGGGACATGAGGCGATTTCAGATTATCTTGGCTTTTACACCAAAACACCGATAATAAACTTTCCGATGAGTTACCATTTTGAGTTTGCAAAATCATTCTTTGAACTACATGAAAACAAGGAAAAAATAATTCTTGTTTCGGGGCACGAGTCAAGGATTGACGATGTTGCATCGATGTTAGTTGCAAAAAAAATTCAAGATAGACACCCAGATTTCATGATAGAAGTTATACGCAGACGCTCGCTAAACACGGAACCATTAAAAAAATCTAAATTTAGGATAATACCTTTTCTCGGGTGGGAAAATTACATCAGCCATTTACGAAAGACCTACGTTATTATCGATATGGACGACACGTGGACATTAGGGAGAGTTGCGAATGATGCTGCAGTAGCTGGCACACCCTGTATTGGGATAAATGCCGGTAGTCAACTTAGGCTTTTTCCAGATCTAGTGTGCGAGGATGTTTCGGGTATAAATAAAGCCGTAGAGATGGGAATAAAATTGATAAAAGACGTAAAATTTTACAAAAAAATTCAAAGAAAGGCTCTCGAGAGGTTAGAAAAATATTCATACAGAAATTCTGTGAAGGAGTTTGAAAGAATTTTAAGAAGACTGAGACTCATAGATATTCGTGGGAAACAGTGGAAAAAATAAACCTGATTGAAGTGCGCGGTCGCTTAGGCTTGGGGGCAACTGAAAAGAACATGCAACTAATTTCAAAATATTTGGATAGAAGTATTTTCAATGTCTTGGCTTGTGTGTCCGTACCCGGAGGAGAAAGAGAAAACGCATTCAGAAAAATGAGAATAAAAATATGTAATATTAAAAGTCATGAAAATTTATTTAAATTAATCAAGGATAAAAATATTCACGTTGTCCATTTCCACGCCAGCGAAAAACACTACCAAACCTTTATTAAAGCCGCACGTGAAGCCGGTGCCCTGGCAATAATTTTAATGGATAATACTGGCAAAATGGTCAACTCAAAAATCAGTAAAATGATCGATCGTCATATGATAAGTAAGATGATAGCTATTCGGTACAAAAAATTATACAAAGTTTCTGATGAAGACTTTACTAAAAATTGCCTAGTGTTGTACTGCCTAGTTGATTTAGATGAAATCAAACGTTCTAGATTGTCTAATAATGAAATCTTGCTTGAAAAGAAAAAACTTGGAATATCACCAAACGATGTGGTGATCGGCGGAATAGGCAGGCCCGACGTCTCAAAATGGGGCAATTTTTACAACATTATGCCATACCTCATCAAAAGAGTTCCAAACGTAAAATTTCTAGCCATGGGTGTCCCTGAGGAATTAAAGAAAGAGATAAAAAAGAGAAAGCTGGATAAGCATTTTATTTTTCTAAAAACAGACCCATCCGATGAGGCTGTGATGAAATTTTACCAACTGATTGATATTTACGCGCTTTCCTCTTCTAGCGGCGGGGAATCTTTCGGCCTCACAATCGCAGAGGCAATGGCTTACAAGAAGCCCATTGTCGCACGCTCCACACCGCTGGCAGACAATGCGCAAGTAGAAGTAGTAGATAATGGTAAAACCGGTTTCATTGTTTATTCCTCTGAAGACTTTGCTAAAGCAATTGCCCACCTATCATCGCACAAATCGTTGGCCAAAAAAATGGGGCTAGCTGGTTATGAGAAAGTGAAGAGAGAATATGAAGCTAAGAAAATTACAAAAATGTTTGAAAAACGTGTTATAGGGCTTTTGATGGCGAGTGGGATGAGAATACCAAAAAAAATTTTGAAGAGATATGAAAAAGTTAAACATGTTCCATCGCTCAAAGACATCGACGATTTTCAAGCTGAGTATCGGCGAAGGCTCGGAGATTGTTTCGGAAGACCTAATTTCACTGAGATATTTTTGGGAGAGCATGTGACGTGGAGCTCATTAGCGCAAAGATTTCTTACAAGTCTGAAACTTACCGATTTTAGGAACTTTATCAGAAGTTCCCACAAAAAAAGTGGCACGCGATAGAATACGGAGTTATTTTTTTTATCTAATCACTATGTTTTTCTTATCATTCCTCTGATCAAAATATCATCTGAACGCTGGTGGTGTCCTAGAATGTGGGAGGTACCGCCCCAGACAGCTATCCAATAAGTTTCTTAGCAACCCGGAACAACCATTTTGGAATCGGCACAGTATTTTTTATCAATAGTAGATCGTGCATATCTAGCGCGCGCGTGAACAATATCCACACGACGTAAAATAGCAGGCTCGGTACCACGACGGCGAAAAGCTCAACGAAAGGTGATAAATCGATAACAGCTTTTAATATCGAAACTAGTAACAAGGTAAGCGTGCTACCAATCAGCGTTATAAGAATAGGTGAAAAAGGAATCTTGAACTTAATGAATTTTCGGGCAAAGTAGATCGCCAGTAAAAGACCGCCAAGCGAAGATAACAAAGTAGCACCAGCTACACCTACCGCACCAAACAGAGGAATTAAAATTAGGTTGAAAACGAGAATTAGAGAAGCTCTAACGCTCAAAATAATCGTGTTAGTGCCTGATCTTCCTATTCCTAAAATCACTCGTTCAGGTACGACCAGTATCGCTCCCACAACGGCGTTGACTACTAGAACTTGAAGAACAACAGTTGCAGCAAGGTACTCCGGCCCGAAGAGCAAGTCAATCACTAGATCTGGAAAAGAGATTACGATAAGAGCCGCTGGAGTGATAACAATAAAAGAAAACTTTATTAGGGAACCCATTGCGTGACCGATAAGTTCTTTTTTTCTTTTGGTCCAAAGTTCAGATGTCATCGGGAAGAGAACCGTTCCTACAGCAATGGGGAGATACATCAACAAATTCGCGGCTGGGTACGCGGCTTGGTAAAGGCCGACATCGGGAAGTGAACGTAGCCACATAAGCAATAGAATATTCAATTGGCCAAGCATAATGCCAGCTCCTCCACCAATCAGGACCGGCAACGCAAAAGAGAACAATTCTTTAATTAGTGATTTGGAAATTACGGTCTTTGTTCTTAATAGATCTGTATGCTTCCTCAAAAAAAGAACCAGCGCGACAAGTGACAGTACACCAAAACCTGCGAAGTACGCAAGCCCAACGTTTGCAGCGCTAGATCCTAGAGTTCCGAATATAATAAGCGCAAAGACAAATGGTAACAACATTTCAAGAAATCCAAGCAGCGAAAGATGGGTCATTTCGCTGAACCCTTGAAATGAAATTTTGAAAACGTAGAAGATGGCGTGAAATAAGAACCAGCCACTTAAAAATTTAATTACCAAAGACGCCTCAGGTATCCCGAAAAACGTGACCGCTAACCAGTCCGAAAGTGCGACCAAAAGTATACCCATTGAAAGTGAAAAAATTATCTGAACGAGCGCGTAAAACGCTATAGATGACTTTATCTTTTCATTCCGATTTTTGGCGATAAATTCTGGTATAAACTTTATGACTGATTGACCAATGCTAAGGTCGCGAAAGGTGCCGAGTATCAAAACTAACGCAAGTACAGAATAGAAGAGTCCATATCCCTCCGTGCCCAAGGTACGAGCAAGAAAAATACGAAATAAAAACGCTACCAAGGCAGCCGCGATTAACGAAGCAAAAATGGTGGTACTCTGTTTGACAAACCGCCTTGCATATGTTTTACCGGCATCGCCTATGGTTTCAGCCATGATTATCCACACTCCTAACAAATTGAGGTGCCACCCTTAATTTAAACCATTAGATATTTGAATAGACAGAACTCGTCTTTTTATCGCTGAATTTAGCTAAGCGAAAAAAATTGTTTCTAAAACATAAATTGATACAATTGATCCCATTACGAAAAATAGCCTTAATAGGATAAACGAGTTCTTCGTTTCGGAAGAGCTATAAGATACGCTGCAAGAGTTGAAACGAAATATAGAAATAAGTGACTATTGGAGTAGATGGAGAGCGAGACTGAATGAGTAACGATAAGTTCATCGATAAATTCCTAAAAGACTTTGAGTCCATAATAAAAAATATCTCACAAGTAGATATCGACCGAGTTATAAAGTTATTGTATGAATCCTGGAAAAACGGGCAACAGGTTTTTTTGGCTGGAAACGGAGGATCAGCTGGGACTGCGACGCACTTCGCAGGCGACCTGGCCAAATTCACCTCAGTGGAGGGTAAAAAACGATTTCGGGTCCTATCCCTAACTGAAAACGTGCCATTGATCACAGCTATCACAAACGACTTAGGCTGGGAGAATGTGTACGTGGAACAACTGAAAAACCTCATGAAAAATGGAGATGTCTTGATAGTAATCAGCGTGCACGGCGGCTCTGGTGCCGATAAAGCTGGACAATGGTCCCAAAACCTCATGAAAGCCATAAAGTTCGCAAAGGAAAACGACGGGAAGGTCGTTGGGCTGGCGGGATTTGATGGCGGTTTATTTAAGCAAGTTGCCGACCTTTGCATAGTTGTGCCGATAAAATCAACTCCACAAGTTGAGGGTTTCCATTCAGTATTGGCTCACCTCATTTGCGCCAGGTTACGTGAGCTTATAGTCGAATTTGAGGGGAGCGTCGTTCTTGAGGACAGTATTTCTGGATAGGGATGGGATAATAAACGAGATAGTTTGCTTCCCAGAACTCGGATTAATGGACTCACCACTTAATCCACGTCAGTTCAAGCTAATGCCAGATGCCGCGAAGGCCATTAAAGTCCTCAACAAGCTAGGGCTTAACGTCATCATCGTATCCAACCAGCCGGCAATAGCCAAGGGCAAGACCACAATGAGACTTTTTGAGGAGATAAGGCAAAAAATGAAAAGGGAATTGAAAAAGGGAGGCGCTCGCATTGACGCTGAATATTACTGCTTCCACCACCCTGGTGCCAAATACGCAAAGTACAGGGTAAGATGTAGTTGCAGGAAGCCTAAACCCGGACTGCTCATGGAGGCCGCGAAGGACCTCAAGATAGATACGTCTGAGAGCTATATCGTGGGGGACAGCCTCACAGATATCGAAGCCGGGAGGGACGCAGGCTGCAAAACAATTTTGGTAGGTTATTTAAAGAGCTATCTCTCAAAGGTAATCGATGAAACTGGTGTTAGACCAGATTTCGTCATGCCGAGCCTACTCGACGCGGTAAGAGTCATCAAGAAAGAGGTGAGTTAGCATTGGAAATCTTCCTTGATACGGCGAGCCTGAAGGATATAGAGGGAGTGCTCCCTTGGGGAATAATAAGCGGTATTACCACTAATCAGAAGATTTTTTTGGCAGAAAAGGGCGTCAACTTCAAGGAGAGGGTTCAGGATATTTTATCGCTGTTAGATGGTCCGCTCAGCGTGGAACTGACAAATACAAATTGTGCTTTCGATGAACTCATCGAGGAGGCCAAGAAATATTCCAGCTGGAATCCAAAAAACGTGGTTATCAAAGTGCCAATGTACTCAAACGGTATGGGGCTATGGATCGTGAGCAAACTAAGAGAGGAGAAAATTAAGACAAACATGACAGTTCTTGTCAACACTAATCAAATCATACTAGCGGCAAAGGCGGGTGCCACTTACACGAGCATTTTCTTCAACAGGGCTAGAGATGCTGGTATCGACCCGGTTAATGTTATTCGTGAATCAAAAAAGATTATAGAAGAAAGCGGGCTTGGCACAAAAATCATCGTCGGCAGCATACGAAAACCTGAAGACGTGACAGAAGCCGCTGCGGCGGGTGCGCATGTAATCACCATCCCGCACAAGATACTCGTTAAAATGGTGCAACACCAGAAGACAGAGGAGACTATAGCTGAATTCGACCGCTGCTGGGTAGAGTTCAAGAAGGCGGAAAAAGGTTCAAAATAACCAACCAATCGATAACCAAGTTAGATCTTGATCTGCCCAGATGAAACCAGCTGCTCGAATTCTTTTAGACCCTCTGGGCTGCCAACTTCGTAAAATCTTTGATTTGTCTCAAATGCTAGGAGTTCATTCCGTTTTATCAGCTCTTGGTTTAATTCCCCCAAGTCAATAACTTTTCCATGAGGTATCAAATCAAGTGCTTTCTTCCTTAGAACTGAAACTCCAAAATCTATGTAGACCATGTCCGGAAACTTTCTATTTCTGTCGTAAATTTTCACCATGCTGTTTTCCACGACCACATTGCTCCTATCATATTTGTCAAAATTTTTGTATGCCACCATCAGTCCGAGTTTGTCGGCTTTTTTGAAATATACCATTACCTCCTGGTAGTCTAAGAGTAGAAACGCATCCCCGTATGTTACAAAGAAAGTATCTTCAAGCAGACCCCAAGCGTTTTTTAAAGCCCCTGCAGTTCCCATGAGTTTTTCCGCCTCTTCGCTGTAACTGATTCCAATCCCGAACTTACTACCATCACCAAAGTAATCCTTTATTTTATTACCGCGGTATCCAACACTAAGCACGATGTCCAAAATACCATTCCGTTTGAGCAACATAAGCTGGTGTTCAAGGAACGGCTTACCTTGAAGTGGGATCATGGCCTTCGGAATTTTATCCGTTATGGGCCTAAGCCTTGCTCCAACGCCACCTACCAAGACAATTGCTTGCATCCGCCGCCTCCAATTTCAATATCCAACTACACAAAATTTGTGCTCGAAGCCTAAAATCGTTGCCATTGTGTCGCTTTCAATCGGAGAAATAAAACAATTTCTAATTCAGAAAACGAAGGCCTGAACTTGGTTTAAATAGGATCATGTGCCGTATTTGTATACGGTGATTATCTGAGGGTCTTGGTCACTGGCGGAGCCGGTTTCATAGGTTCAAACATCGTTAAAGCTAGCCTCAAAAAGGGATGGGAAGTTCGCGTCATCGATAATTTCCTCCTTGGTAAATCAACCAACCTGGATGATATGAGGGATGAAATCGAGATTTTAAATGGTGATATAAGGGACGAAAAATTGATAAAAAAGGCGACACGTGGAATAGACTACATTTTTCATCAGGCGGCAATTTCATCGTCGCAAATGTTCGTCCCAGATCCAAGTTTAGGAATTTCTGTTAATGTCCAAGGATTCTCCAAGCTGCTTCGTTATGCCCATGAAAACGGTGCCAAAAGGGTTGTCCATGCTTCGACCTCCACCATTTATGGTGCTCTTAAACCGCCATTCCGCGAAAATATACGCATAGAGCGCTGCGGAAACTTTTATTCAATGACAAAACTAGCCGCTGAGCACCTTGCAAAGACATTTACGGCTGAACGAGGTCTGGAGACGGTCGGACTTAGATACTTCAGCGTCTACGGCCCCGGGGAGAAGCAAAAGGGAAAGTATGCCAACCTCATCACCCAGTTTCTTTGGGGATTGGAGAAGGGAGAAAGACCGATAATATATGGCGACGGCAAACAAACACGTGATTTCATTTATGTGGAAGATGTGGCCCGAGCCAACCTTTTAGCGGCTGCCAAGAAAAAAGCCTCTGGAGAAGTTTTCAACGTCGGGACTGGAAATCCAGTCACTGTCAATGCCGCAACCGCATTGCTAAACAAATACCTAGTGACAAAAATTGCTCCAAAATATGCGCCCAACCCAATAACGGGGTACGTTTATAAACATCAGGCCGACACGGCGAAAGCTAGGAAAATCTTGGGTTTCAATGCTCAAGTCCAGTTCGAAAAGGGACTCAAAATGCTGATAAAATGCTACGAATAAGGGTCCCAAAAAAGGTAACTGCCCTGTTGCTCCTCATTGCGATGATCTCCCTTTGTGTGTATAGCAGTTATGAGTACCCAAAGAATTTACCCTACCCAACAGTGGATGAGATTGTATCAAATTATCAAAAAAATGTTGGGGAAAAAATTAGCATATTCGGAACAGTTACCAGAGCAACAAGTGATACCTCAGTTGTTTCCACCGGAAAATCAATCTTTGAGGTCAAGCCCATGATGGCTAAGGTAGGAGATAAAGCGGAGATTCTGGGCACGCTTGAACTTGATTACCAGATAAGAGCGGAGAGCGTCTTGGTCTACGACGGCCCAAGCTATTACTCCATATTTGCCCGCTCCTTGATTGGTGCTGGCCTTCTTATCCTCATTTTTCTAAAGAATTGGAAGTTCAAGTTTAAAGTGTTCAAATTCGTGGAGAGGGAATGATGGTCGACTGGATTGCCCACCTTCTCGTCCCATGGATAGGCTCAAAGATTTTCCAGCTCAAGTCATCAAAGCTCTCGAACAGGGAGATACCAATAATAATGTTCGGAGCGGTTATCCCTGATATCATTAAGATAAATTACTTACTTTCTTGGATTGAGATAGACGTTGCCGGATTTCTTCTGCCTTTCCATACGCCAGTAGGTTCGGCAATCGTGGCGGCTATAATATCACTGATGTTTGCTAGAAGGCGAGTTTTTTTCTTGATGATTGTGGGAGTTATTGCACATTTCGCGCTGGATGCACTACTCACGCACGTTGCAGGCGGAATGATAATTCTTTTCCCTTTTGACTGGACATGGGGTTTTCAGTTGGGACTTATACCTTCAGACAGCTGGACTCCGACGGTGCTCAGTGTAGTGACCGCGGGTATACTTTTTCTTGCAGCCAAATCGAAGGCAAGAGACAAACCAAGTGGTTGATTTCGCTTTACTTCTAATCTTTTTAGGCAGGATATCTAACCGTGCTTAGTATTCCATTTGTATATATCAAAAATGAGTTTCATTGTCTCATATGCGTCCTGAAGCGACCCAAAAATCTCAGACTTTCCTTCTATGGCATCGGTAAGGTTTCTGAACTCCAATTCCCATGAAACATCCATAGCAGGCCACGTGTGGACGTACTTATCCGGTACGCCGAACTCGGGTTTCATCTTGTAATAGGTCAGCGTTTCCACACCATAGCTACCACCCAAACCATTTATCTCGAGCTTGCCGTGCTTGCAAAAAATCTCGAATGAAAAAAGGTTCTTCCATTCGGTCCAGCTGGAATGAATACTTGCGATTTGTCCTTTTTTATTTTTAAGCAGCGCAAAGCCGTTGTCCTCGACTTCCATATCCCAAAACATGGTCTTACAGTATCCGATCGCTTCCCCAAATTTACCCGCGAACATCATTGATAAATCGATCAAGTGCATCCCTTGGTCGAGTAACTCGCCACCTCCAGCTATCTCAGGCTTTGCCCTCCATTCCGTGTTGTAATCCTTTCTACCGCCGTGACCATACCTGCCACGTATGTACATTAGTTCTCCGACTTCGCCTCCATCAAGAATCTCTTTCGCTTTCGCGATGGCCGGATGGAAACGATGGTTTAATCCAGCCTTGACTTTAACATTCGCATGTCGCCTCGCCTCATTTACAACGCGTAAAAGCTCTTTGGGATTTCTCGCACAAGGCTTCTCGATCAAGGTGTGTTTGCCATTTTTTATCGCCTCGATTGCAATAGGCACAAGTTGATCGTTCGGTGTCGACACGATTACGATATCGACTAAATCGTTATTCACGACGTCCTTCCAGTTAGTGGTATAGCTACAACCAAATTTTTTTCCGAAATCTTTTGCCTTTTTTTCAATGACATCCGCCACCATGACCAGTTTGGCATCTCCTAGAGATTGAGCCCTTTTTTTCCCAACTAAGCCGGCCCCTACTATACCAACCCTCATTTTCGAACCTCTTCGTAGATCTTTCCGTCTATACGCCTCACGGTGTACAGGGACGTTCCGATTATTTCCTCAAGCCTCTTGCCAAAATTACGATAATCGTCCCAAACAGCACTTATCAACTTTCCCGTCACTGCGTCTGACTCTTCAGAAGCTAAAAACAGCGCTAGGTCAGCAGCCTTTTCTGGTGGAACGCCCCCAGTTTCCCTTTGTTTTAACGATCTCTCCAAGAACTTTTTTTCGACCTTACCCATAGCACCCAAAACTTGATCCAAGAGGCGTGTGTTCACGGCGCCAGGGGCTATTGAGTTGACTTGGATATTATGATCTTTCACCTCTTCCGCTATCACCTCCGTAAATCTAACCACTGCCATTTTAGAGGTCACATAGGCACTTATGGTGGGCGTTGCAGGTCCTCCAGAGCCTCCACCGGACAGGTTTATAATTTTTCCTTTTCCGGACCTAATCATATAAGGCAGAACGTATTTAGTGCATATCATTGTGCCCATCAAATTTATGTCGATCGCTTTCTTCCACATCTCCAAATCATTATCCACGAATGGCCCAAACGGACCGTAAATACCAGCATTATTGACGAAGATATCTATCCTCCCAAAACGCTTGATAGTCTCTTTGACCATTTCTTTGACATCTTTGGGGACAGAAACATCGCACGCTAAGGGCAATACTTCGGGACCAAATTTCCCTAGTTCTTCAGCGGCCTTTCTTATCTCGTCAAAGTTCCTTGAAACTGTGACCAAGTTGCAACCCTCTTTCGCAAAAGTTTTCGCGATGGCCCTCCCAATTCCCTTGCTCGCACCAGTGATAATTGCCACTTTGCCATCAAGTTTCATAACCGACACCGATATATCTAAATTTCAATCTCCTAAATTCCTGAGGGTCTAAAAAGTTCTTTGTATCTAAGAATACATGGTTTTTCATAAGAGTCTTTATTTTTCCGAGTTGTAACTTTTTGAATTCCGGCCATTCTGTGACCAAAACGATCACATCGCTTCCCCTTGCAACATCTTCTGCGTTCCTACATACTTCAATCTCCGGAACGTTGGATATTACCTCTCTGATTTTTGGATCGTAAGCTTTCACCGTGGCGCCACGGGATATGATATCCTTTGCTATCTCTAAAGAAATGGACCTCCTGAGGGTATCTGTACCTGGTTTGTACGTCAACCCTAAAATCCCAACCTTAAGCGATCTGAGGCTCCCAAATAATTTCTCGAGTTTTTTTGAAACAAGATGAACTCTATTGTTGTTCACCTGTATGACGGCATCCAATATCTTTGTATCGTAATCTCTCATTTTCCCTCGTTTCCGCAAAACTTGGACGTCCCGCGCTAAAGTTCCTCCTGAAAATCCCAATCCAGGGTTGATTGGCGCATATGGACTAACCCTTTTATCTGTTTTCAGCGCCTTGACCACCTCGACTGCAGAAGCGCCGGTAAGTTCACAAATATCGGAGATCTCGTTGATAAAGCTAATACACGCGGCCAAGTAGGCATTTAGGGCGTGCTTTGCCATTTCAGCGCTTTCGACGCTCATGAATATTTGTTCACATTTTAAGGGCTCAAAGAGTTTTTTCACCTTTTTCAGAGTGACATCTTTATTTGCCCCAATGACTATTCTATCTGGCTTGAGAAATGAATTTATGGCCTCGCCCAATCTTAAGTTTTCTGGCACGTAACAAACATCGCACTTCTTATTTTTCTTAGAGATCATTTCTTTGATCTTTGTAGAAGTGCCCACTGGTAACTGACTGCTGACAACCAAGATCGCATCGTCTTTAATATACTTCGATATCTCAACCGAAGCTCTATTTATATCTCTTAAATCTATCCGATCGTTCTCACCGACTTTGGTGTCAAAAGTCAAGAAGATGAAATCAACTTTTTCCAATGCAGCTTTTTTATCGAATAAAAATTTCAGACTTTTTCTTCGAAGGTGCTTTTTAATTATGTTTCCTAGTCCGGGCTCGAAAATAGGGGGACGCCCCTGAGATAAATCTTTCAGCGATTCTTCTTCAAAATCCGTTCCGACAACGTTATAACCGAGTTCTGCCAGGCCAGCCGCTGTTACACATCCAAGATGCCACAGGCCAAATACCGTTATTTTCAAAACAATCTTACTCTCTCAATTCACATGCCCACGATGACCTTTGAGCCCTCGAAGTCAAAGTGAACCTTCACCTCTCGTAGTCCCCTCTTAGCCATCGCTTCTCTGAGCCTATCTCTGTTTTTAGCATATAACATTAGAAAACCGCCACCGCCACCGCCGACGAGCTTCCCACCGACCCCGCCATTTCTGAGGGCTATTTTGTACCACCTATCAATATTCTTGTTGCTCATGTAGTTGGACCTCTTTTTTTTGCTCTGCCAATGAACGTCCAGCAATTCTGCGAACCTTAAAGTATCCCCCGCCATTAACGCGTCCCGAGACTGATAACCTATTTCTTTTATTTCATGCAAGTAGCTAACCATAGAATCGTCCTTCTTCTTTGTCATCCTATCTTGTCTTTTAAGAACAGCGTGCGATTTCCTAGAAAAGCCCGTGAAAAATAGAAGTAGGTTCTTTTCTAAGTCGTCGAAGGTGGTTCTAGAGAGGCGAAGGGGTTGGACAAAAACTGTCCCATCCTTGTTAAAAGTGAGCGATATTATCCCGCCAAATGCTGCAATGTATTGATCCTGTTTACCTATGGGCTCTTTCAGTGTATCTATTTCAATTTTGCATGCTTCTTCGGCCAAATCCTGTTGCGGTACATACTCCCTCTTATGAAAATGTAACCCTTTCAACAACCCAACTGTGAAGCTCCCGGAGGAACCTAGCCCAGCCCTGGCGGGAATATCGGCCATGCTACCTACTTCTACCCTCTCGGTGACCCCAGTCAGCTTGAGAGCTTCTCTTATTATCGGATGCTTAAGCTTATCGACGAAATCTACAGTCTCGGACTTGGAATAATGTGCTATGATTTTGTCGATGAATATATCGTGCAGGTTTATGTAGATATACTTATCGATGGCTGCCCCTATCAAAAAACCACCGTACTCCGAATAATAGGAGGGCAAGTCAGTACCTCCACCCCCGAAAGTTATCCGGGCTGGAGTTCTAGTTATTATCATAGTTCACCTGACGTAAGATGTTCTATTGCTTATTTAGGTATTTTGCAATTGTTAATGCTATTCTAGACATTTTTTAATAGCAGCAGCTTGAACCGTTATGGTGGTGTGGGGATGAGAGCGCTTATCACGGGCATAAACGGGTTTATCGGAAGTTACCTCCCCGAATACCTAATGGCCAAGGATGTTGAGGTATTTGGAACCGTTCACGATTCAAACATTGAGAACATCAAACAAATCAAGGACAAGATAAACTTAATTACCTGCGACATGTGCAATCGACCTGCGGTGGAAAGAGCTGTGAAAAAAAGCCATCCCGATATTATTTTCCATCTTGCTGCCCAAAGCCGCCCGGATGTCTCTTGGGTTGACCCGGTCGACACTATGGACGTCAACGTCATGGGGACGGTATACCTTTTTGAAACCGTAAGAAAGCTTAAATTGAACCCGAAAATACTCGTCCCGGGCTCAAGCGCAGAATATGGATTTATCCAAAAGTACGAACCGCCCATCAAAGAAAATCATCGGCTGCTTCCCGTCAGCCCTTATGGAGTGAGCAAAGTAGCCCAGGATCTACTCGCTTACCAGTACTTTAGGAATTACCAAATCAGGACATTTAGACTCAGAATTTTTGGCGCTACGGGCCCAAAAAAAACTGGGGATGCTTGTTCAGATTTTTCTAGGCAGATAGTCAGAATCGAGCGAGGTAAAGCTGACTCCGTCATACATGTCGGTAGTTTGGAGGTTATCCGGGACTTAATAGACATCCAAGACGCCCTGGACGCGTTTTGGGCCGTACTAGAAAAAGGGGAAGTTGGTAGTGTGTACAACGTCTGCTCATCAAACCCCATAAAAATAGGGGAGATTTTACCCAAGTTGTTGGAGATATCAGGAATTAAAGTAAAAATTAAGATAGACCCAAAAAAACTGCGTCCTACAGACGAGACAATAATCGTAGGGGATAACACTAAAATAAAACGGGATTGTGGTTGGAAGCCAAATATTCCTCTGGAAAGAACACTTGAAAATACTCTCAATTATTGGAGAAAAGGTAAAGCATGATTAATTTTTAGCCTCAACATAAAAGTTGAATTCAGCGTCCATCTCGGGCTCTGGGATATCTGACTCACTATCAAATCTTTAAACACTAGGTATTTGAACGGTACTAGTAAGATTATTTATCCCAGCGCACGAAATCATCTTTAATTTGCGGTGCGGCGAATGACTAAGAGCCAAAAATTGAAGTCGGGTTTGCGTCACCCCAAGAGGGCGCTGGATTACCTTTTACACGGAAAGCAGAGATATTATCTTCTTCAAGCTGAAAAAATGGAACACAATATCAGGCCGGCGATCCCTCTTGAAGCACACATGGTAAAACCGACAGACATACATGAGCATCTCGCTACGCTGAACATGCTCACCATCGAACTCGGATTAAAGACCGTGCTTGAGCTTGGAACTGGAACTGGCGAGACGACTATAGCCTTTCTCGACGCAGCTAAGAAAATAAACGGAAAAGTATACAGCATAGATATCGATCAATGTGAGGAAGCCCACACAAAAATAAAAGCCTACAATCTCGAGAAACACTGGACATTTATCCGAGAAAACAGCTTAAAATTGAAATGGGACAAGCCCATAGACCACCTTTTCATCGACACGATTCACACATACCAACATGCGATTGATGAGCTGAAAAAATACGAACCATATGTTAGAATTGGGGGACTAATAACTCTGCACGATATTATCACTTGGCCTGGGGTTATGGGGGCTATAAACGACTACAACAAGAACAGGCAGGACCTCCACCCATACAAATATTTCAATAATAACGGTTTGGCTGTTATTTTCAAGGGGAGCAAACGTTGAAGTAATTTCACTTCATTTGAGAGTACTCTATAGTTTTTCCAAGCCCCTCCACTAACGATACAGCAGGTTTCCAACCAAAAAGTCTCTTGGCCCTAGATAGCTCTGGCCTTCTACGAATGGGATCATCCTGGGGTAAATGTTTAAAAACTATTTTTGACGTTGAACCAGTTAATTTTTTTACAAGTTTTGCTACCTCTAAGACGTTGATTTCATCTGGATTTCCCAAGTTAACCACTTCGCCACCCAATCCATCCACAAACATTAGTTTCGAAATTCCATCAATCAGATCATCGATATAGCAAAAAGACCTAGTCTGGGAGCCATCCCCGTAAACGGTAATTGGTCGTCCTTTCAGAGCTTGTGTGATAAAATTTGGGATTACCCGTCCATCATCATTTCTCATCCTAGGCCCATAGGTGTTAAAGATACGGGCGATTCTGATGTCCATCCCATGAGTCTTATGATAAGCGGATGCAAGCGCCTCTCCAAACCGCTTTGCTTCATCGTAGGGTGATCTTGGACCAGTGGTACTGACGTTCCCTCTATACTCCTCCTTTTGAGGATGTTCGAGAGGATCCCCATACACCTCGGAAGAAGAAGCCAACAGAAGTCTTGCCTTCTTTTGCCTAGCTAATTCCAGCGCATTTCGAGTCCCAGTAGAATTAGCCAGCAAAATATCAATCGCATATTTCTTAAAGTCTACCGGTGAGGCTCGAGACGCCAGATTAAAAACGTAGTTTACAGCGCCCCGTATATTCATCGGTTTTGTTACATCGTACTCCACGAACTTGAACTTTTTGTTTGTAAAGAGGTTGGCTATATTTCGCCTGTTTCCCGAAGCAAGGTTGTCCACACATATTACATGTAAACCCATCTCAAGAAGTCGATCGCATAGCCATGATCCTACAAAACCCGCCCCACCTGTGACCAAGGCTAATTTATTTAATTTCAATTTCTCACCTAACAAAGTGGTCAAAAGAAGCTTTTAAGGCATCCCAATATGTTTCGATGGTGCCGATGTCTAACCAAATATCATTAGAACGCATCTTGAGAGCATATGTGCCTAGACCCATTTTAATGAGCTTTTGCATGCCATCTGTCAATTGAATCTCGTTGCCCTTTCCTGGACGTACCTCGTTCAGCGCCTTGAAAATGACGGGAGCAAAGATGTAAATAGGCATTATGGCTAGATTGGTCTTCGGTTTTGTTGGTTTTTCAACTAATCTATTTAGCTTAAAGACATCCCCCTTGATCCTTTCAACCTCCGCCACGCCAAACTGCCTCGGATCCCCAACTTCACGTAAAAGACAAGTCATAGAAGCGTCTAGATTTTTATGAGTTTTGATTAACTCCCGAAGATGTCGATCTCGTTCGGATACAACAAAGGTGTCGCCTGCGTGAACGAACACGGGCTCATCGCGAACGAAATGTGCCGCCCTTAACACGGCATCGCCGAATCCTCTTGGCTCCGGCTGGTTGACCCAGACTATCTTAGAACCTTCTATCTTATCGTAGAAGTTCCGCAACTCGCCAGCCAGTTCATTTTTCCTCTTGCGCTCGAGCATTTCCACATATTCATACTCAGGTGTGAAATGATCCTCTATGGCCCGCTTTTCTCTCCCTATGATGAAGTAAAACTCGCGAAACCCCACGCTGTAGAGCTGCTCGAAGACGAGCTGCAGCAGGGGCTTCAAGCTATGTTGTCCTCCCTTTGTTTTGGCAAAAAGAGGCAACATCTCCTTCGGTTGCTCCTTGGTCGCGGGAAGGAGTCTTGTCCCCATACCGGCAGCAGGGATGATTACTTTCATGCAGCCACCTAGTCCCTAACCCCTATATCTTTCCTGATTTTCTTATTTATTTTGGCAACAGCTTGTAGGAGTTTTGGTTTATATCCGATTTCGTTCGAAAAGGCTATAAATGCATCCAAGTCCTTTGGAAGGCATTTCCCCCCGAAAGCCTTACCGTGGATTGTTCCGTATTTTCCTATCCGTTGGTCGAGACCAACTAACTGAGCCACGGAATTAGAATCCACACCAATCTTTTTGCATATGTAAAAGATTTCGTTCCAGTAGGAGATACGACTAGCCAAAGCGCAATTACTGGCATACTTTATCATCTCGGCCGTCCTCAAACTAGTTCGAAAAATGGGGACTTTCAATGGCTTGTACAATTTCTGAATGATATCGCCAGATTTCTTGTCGACCTCACCAATTATGATTCTCTCCTCGCTAAAGAAGTCTCTCGTGAATTCCTTGTCATCGGTCCAAGATTTTTGAATCTCAGTGAGAAACTCTGGGTTCACACAAACACCAATAGCCTTCCCGACCTTTTTACCGGAACTCCTCTCCAACAAGGGGATGACAACCTTTTCAGTAGTGGTTGGAACAACCGTACTTTTTACCACCACTAAATGGTAACTGTCCTTGCGCCTCAGACTATTACCTAATCCTTGGATAGCTGCCTTGATGTAACTCAGGTCAATTTTTCCACCGTTGGTAGGGGTGGGCACAGTTATTAGAGATATTTCGGAGTTTTCCACCGCTTCAGAAATATCGACAACGACGTGGAGTCCTAATCTACTGAGCGCCTTTGCCTTTTTTTCACTAATATCAAAAAATACCAATTTGTTGCCTAACTTCTTGAGACCCCTGCCAGTTATTGTACCCACGACACCGCTGCCTATAATGCTTATTTTTGCCGTTTTATCCCCTACAATATTCTCCGAGCCTTAAAATATGGTAGACTAAAGCATAAAGATAAACTACAAGATCCAGAGTAACGGGCCCGGTGGGATTCGAACCCACGATCTGCAGCTATCCTCGATTGGATAGAAGGCTTGCGGGTGTTTCCACTTGCCGCCTTATCCTGGTTTGGCCACGGGCCCGAGTTAATTAATACGCCACGATTTAATATCGTGTGCGACAATTAGAAGCTAGTGAATCATGCCAAAGCTTTTCGGCACATTTGGGATTCGAGGCGTCGCGAACGAAGATCTAACTCCACAACTAGCGCTTGAGCTCGGACTGGCACTAGCTGTCCATCTGAGGGGCAGCGGGAGAATAGCTGTAGGTAGGGATAACCGAACCTCCGGCATGATGATCGAACACGCGTTAATAGCTGGCCTGACAGCTGGCGGTTGTCAAGCCCTGAAACTGGGCCTAATCCCTACGCCCGTCCTCTCGTTTGCCACCAAACACTTCTCCTGCGATGCAGGCGTCATGATCACAGCCTCGCACAATCCCCCTGAGTACAATGGAATCAAGTTCTGGGACAGCGAAGGAGCAGGTTTTCAACGGAGACAGGAAACTGAAATAGAGCGCATCGTCTCCAAAATATCAAATATGACTAACTGGCGCGACATAGGACGCGTTAAGGAGTCTGAGACAATAGTTCCTTACACCGAAGCTCTCCGGAAAAGGGTACCCAAGTTCAGACGGAGACCCAGGGTGGTGGTGGACTGCGCAAATGCAGTCGGCAACCTAGTGACCCCGCACCTACTCGGGGAACTCGGTTGTGATGTAATATCGATGAACAGCCAGCTTGACGGCACCTTCCCTGGGAGAAAGCTCGAAACAGTTCCCGAGAATCTTGGAGAACTCGCGAAAACAGTGGTAAACTCCAGAGCCGATTTGGGGATAGCACATGATGGTGACGCGGACAGGACTATCATCGTTGATGAACGGGGCGGAATCTTAAGCGGGGACAGAGTCTTTGCCCTTGTGGCGCTTCATTATCTCCATGGAAGACGCCACCCCATGATATTAACTACGGTTGCAACAAGTTCCGTGCTCGACGACGTGGCTTCGAAGCTGAAAGGCAAAGTCGTACGAACACGGGTTGGCGAACCAGAGCTAATAGAGGAATTTCGCAATGGTGGTGGCCATATAGGGGGGGAGGAAAACGGCGGTGTGATATTCCCAGATTGGCTACTCTGCAGGGACGGGATTATGACAGCTGCGCAGTTCATTGAGGCACTTGATCGAGCTAACATGAAAACTTCTGAATTGAACCTGACCCTTCCTACCTACTCTCAAATAAAACTGAGGATTAAGTGCCCAAACGAGCTCAAAAAGAAGATACTAAAAAACATCGGCCAAAAATTCTCAGATTACAGATTGGACCGGACAGACGGCCTAAGGGTGAATTTCGATGATGGCTGGCTCTTGCTGAGACCTTCCGGAACTGAACCGATATTCCGATGCTTCGCTGAAGCTGTTTCAGAGGAGCGGGCAAAAGAGCTTGGAAAGCTAGGTATGAAAGAGCTGAGGGCAGCCGTAAGGAAGTTCAAGTAAACTATTTCTTCGAGACATATTTTCCAACTATATTAATTTTTGTAGCACATTTAGGACACTTATTATCTTTGAGAGTATATTGACTAATTTCAAACCCGTAACGCTCGATTAGTAATTCCCCGCAGCTATGGCAGTATGTACTGTCCCCTTTGTGTCCTGTGGCATTTCCGATGTACACATAGCGAACTCCCTCCCCCTTCGCGATTCCCACAGCACGCTCTAGAGTCTCCACAGGTGTAGCTCCTCTATCTCCCATTTTATATTGCGGGTAAAACCGGCTGAAGTGAACCGGAACTTCTGTGTTTAGCTCATTAACAACCCAGCGAGTGAAGTTCCTTATCTCATCGCTTGAGTCGTTCTTTCTAGGGATAATCAGGTAGGTCACCTCTAGATGCTTACCATGCTCAACCAACCATTCGCAGGTTTCAAGAGTTGGACGAATGCTACGCACGCCGCATATCTTCTGGTAGAAGCTGTCGGTAAAGGCCTTGACGTCTACATTTGAAGCGTTAAGATAAGGTCCAATTTCCTCCAGAGCCCGTAAACTAGTGTAACCGTTGGTCACGTAAACGTTATACAATCCTTCCTGATGGGCAAGTTTTCCCACGTCCATCATATATTCCGTCCAAATAGTAGGTTCACTGTATGTGTGGGCGATTCCTTGGCAATTATAGCGCTTGGCAAGCTCAATTATTCGCTCTGGTGCAACGTTCTCGTGTGGAATCTCCTCAACGTTCACTTGAGATATAGCCCAATTTTGACAGTGCAAACATTTGAGGTTACATCCAGGGGCGGCTATAGAAAAGGCATCGGTGCCAGGCCAGAAGTGGTAGAGTGGCTTTTTTTCAATCGGGTCGGTAGCCATGGAAACAATCGATCCGTAGACCAAAGTTTGAAGCTTTCCGTCTTCGTTCTTTCTAGACCTACACACGCCCAATCTGCCTGAAGCTATCACGCACTTCCATGGACAAAGGAAGCATTGGACTCTCCCGTTCGGCAGCTTCTCCCAAAATTTAGCGATCTTTTTCATGCCTCATCATTAATTATAATTTTCTTTTTGACCTTAAACACATTCAATACATATTACAAAGCTCTTCTGGGTTGCCCAAATTTGATTACTAACCTTTTCATATAACGGTGGAGATATCAAGTGGGGTGTGATGGTCGAAAAAGTTGAGGATATTGAGCGGAGCGCGGAGGAAATTGTGAAATCCTTCATAAAATCAGTGGAAAACCTCCCCGAACAAAAAGAAGCATACTACAGCCAAGAAGCCTACAATATCGTCCGCTCAGATGGTGCACCAACTTCTGAAACAAAGCAGTTAGAATTCAGGGAGAGGTTCATCTCCAACATGCCCAGCTCCGACGAAAAGGGCAGCCTCAAGGTGGAGGTAGCCAAATGGTTCAGAGAACGGTAGACAAACTAGCAGCGATTAGGAGTGGAGAGCTCTCTGCCTCCGAAAACGTAGAGGCTTCTCTTGCGCTTATCGGAAAGCGAGATAAGAAGATCAAATCATTTATCGAACTCAACCCCAACGCCATGGTCGATGCCGAAGATATAGATGTTAAGATTAAAAGGGGTGAACCCGTCGGGAAGCTGGCTGGGCTCGTAATCGGGATAAAATCGAATATCAACGTCAAAGGACTCAGGGCCACCTGCGCCTCCCGCACCTTGGATGATTACGTGTCCACATATGACGCAGATGTAGTAAGGCGGGTTCGTGCGGAGGGGGGGATTATCATAGGGATGAATAACATGGACGAATTCGCGTGTGGTTCGAGTGGCGAGACCAGCGCCTTCGGACCCACGGATAATCCTGCGGCCTCTGGCCGCATCCCTGGGGGATCAAGTAGCGGGTCCGGAGCAGCGGTCGCGGCGGGGTTATGCGACATGTGTTTGGGAAGCGATACGGGAGGCTCGATTAGAAACCCAGCAAGCCACTGTGGCGTTGTGGGTCTCAAGCCTACCTATGGGTTAGTACCAAGGCAAGGGTTAATCGATTTAGGGATGAGCTTGGACCAAGTAGGGCCACTTGCGCCCGATGTTGTCGGAGCTGCCCTCTTGCTAGAAACCATTGCAGGCAAAACTCAGAACGAGTGTGTGATGCTTGATGTTGCCAAGGTAAACTACTCCGAGAAATTAGATGGTAGCGAGCTTAAAGGCATGAGAGTCGGGGTCAGTCCCAAGTTCGTGGAACTTACAGACTCGTCGGTAATGCAAGTAATCGACAAGGAAATTGAAAAACTAAAGGATCTGGGAGTCGAAGTTGTTGAAGTAGGCCTTCCTAATCTCGAGCGCGGTTTATTTGCATACTATCTCATCGTTTCCGTTGAGTTCTTCTCAGGGACCAGAAAGTTCGACGGGCGTAAGTATGGAAAGCGCATCGAAGACGCTTGCGGTAAAGAGGTACTACGAAGAATTCTAAGGGGGCGATACATCAGCCAGAAGGAGTACTGGGGAAAATTTTACCAAAAAGCCCTACAAGTCAGGACACTTATACGCAAAGAGCTGATGACGGCGCTGGAACACGTTGACGCCATAGTCGGTCCAACCGTCCCAAAACTGCCTCACAAGATTAGAACCAAACTCACACCTATGGAAATGTATGCTTATGACTACCTCACCATACCATCCAACTTGGCTGGCACCTGTGCAGGGGTGATAAAGGCGGGCGAAGTCAATGGCATCCCAGTAGGACTTCAAGTCCAAGGAAAGATTATTGGGGAACTTGAAATACTCCGTGTGATGCACGCTTTGGAGACCACCAGATGAACATCAAAATAGGGTTCGAGATTCATCAGCAAATAGCTACCGAACGCAAGATGTACTGCAATTCTTCGACCAACTACCAAGATGTTCCTCCCAACACCAATGTCTGTCCAATTTGCACAGGGATTCCAGGGGCGAAGCCGCTCCCCCCGAATGAACGAGCTGTTGAGGCAGCGGTCGAAATGGCACTCATGCTCGGTTGCAAAATCATCACCGACCAGACAATCTATATCCAGCGTAAACATTATGACTATCCGGATCTTCCTTCAGGGTATCAGAGAACGAGCTTACCCATCGCGCGAGACGGGATGCTGCTGGGAGTTAAGATACGGGAGCTACACCTAGAGGAGGACCCAGGACAATACGACCCAGTAGCAGGTACGGTGGACTACAACCGATCCGGCGTGCCCTTAGTCGAGATCGTGACCGAGCCGGATATGAAGTCTCCAGAGGAGGCTAGAAATTTCCTTCGTATGCTCACCATGGTTTTGGAATACACGGGAAAAGTTAGACCCGAGGCGGGAGGTGCGATGCGAGCCGACGTTAATGTCTCAATTGAGGGAGGAGGTAGAGTTGAGGTTAAAAACGTAAACTCGGTAAAAGGTGCCTACCGGGCGCTGAAGTACGAAATAATCCGCCAGAAGGAGAAGATGAAGCGTGGCGAGACGGTAGCTAGGGAAACTCGTGCGTTTCTTGAAAGCCAGATGATCACAGTTCCCATGAGGACCAAGGAGATTGAGGAGGATTACCGATACATTCCCGACCCGGATATTTTTCCACTAACCTTGGACAAGGGAAGAGTAGAAACTGCACTATCCAAAATGGCTGAACCACCACACTTGAGAGAACAGCGTCTAATCGAAAAGTACCGGATATCCCGTGCTTCCGCTGAAGTCATTGTCAGCGAGCGGGAGCTAGCCGATCTATTCGAAGCGGTGGCAGAAGAAGTCGACCCTGATCTAACCGCCACATGGTTTAGAACCAAGTTGAAGAAAGTTATGAATTACATGAAGCTACGTGCTGCGGATATCAAGTTCACTCCGGCCCAGCTGTCTGGACTGCTCCGCATGGTCAAGAAAAAACGGGTGACTCCTGAACAGGGAGAAATCTTGCTCCGTGAGCTCGCAAAAGAGCCATCCGAGCCAGAGGAAATTTTGCTAAAAATCGGGATCAGCCCTCTCAATCAATCAGAACTAAGAGCGGCTATAACCAAGGTAATTAAAGACAACCCCAAGGCAGTTGAGGACTATAACCACGGGAGAAAGGAAGCCATGAATTACTTGACCGGAAAGGTCATCAGGATCACAAAGGGACGAGCAAATCCAAGGGCTGTCACCAAACTACTATTGGCAAAAATCAAATTAGGGGAAAAAGGTAGAAGACAAAAACATTAGTATCCGTACATCTTCTCTGGCTTTGTTGAAAACTCGGCAACCTCTGGCATTCTGCTCGGCGGCAAAACCTTCGCCACCGCCGCGTTGAAATCTGATTGCATCACCTGATTACGTCCTTCTCTTATCGCAAACATCCCCGCCTCAGTACAAATCGCTTTTATATCTGCCCCAGTCGCTTTTTCTGCCAATCTAGACAGGGACTGAAGTTCAACATGTTTTGATAGGTTCATCTTAGCCGTGTGAATCTTGAATATCGAATTTCTGGCAGACTGGTTCGGTAGAGAGAAGTATATCAATCTGTCAAATCGGCCTGGACGAAGTAGGGCTGGGTCGAGTATGTCCGGACGGTTGGTGGCTCCTATGATCCTTACATCACCCCGGGAGTCAAATCCATCTATCTGGGCCAAAAGCTGCATCAGGGTGCGGTGAACCTCCCTGTCCCCGCTGGTTGAAGTATCCATCCGGCGGGCACCAATACCATCGAGCTCATCTATGAAAACAATCGATGGGGACTTCTCTCGGGCCAAATCGAACAGTTCCCTGACAACCCGAGCTCCTTCGCCTATATATTTATGAACGAGTTCTGAACCCACCACCCTAATGAATACCGCTTTTGTCTCATGGGCCACGGCCCTAGCCAACAAGGTCTTACCGGTTCCAGACGGACCGTAAAGCAAGACTCCCTTGGGCGGGTCTATTCCAACCTTAACGAAGAGACCTTTCCTAGTCAATGGTAACTCTACCGTCTCGCGGATCTCCCTAATCTGCTCCAGAAGCCCACCAACGAAGGAATAACTGACATTAGGAGCTTCATCGATCTCCATACCAAGAACTAATGGATCTCGCTTGGATGGTAGAATTTCCATGATGTTAAGATTACGCTGATTAAGAGCTACCCTTACGCCCGGCTTAAAATCATCGGGTTTGATGAACTGTGAAACCGTAACTACGAAGTGTGGCCCGGCGCTACTGCGGACTATAGCCCGGCCATCATCGAGCAAGTTTATCAAAGTAGCGGCGACGAGGGGGGGGGATTTCATGCGGTCTAATTCTGCGCGCAAGCTCTGTAGCTCTCTGTCTATTTTGAGGTATTGACCTTCTGCAGTCCTCTTTTCGTGTTCTAGATCACGAACACGACGTTCTAGACCTTGTATATACTCTGCAACGTAAGACTCGTTATAAGAGCCCTCTTTTGGTTTAGTAGACCCCGTCATTATATACCCCGTTAATATTCTCGGGAAGTGGCCTAATAAACTTTCATTTAGAAAAAATGATTTCGGATCAAGAATAATTAGATCGGATCAAACCCGTTAGTAAAAGACGTCTTTGTTGAGGTAGATCTAACGCATAGTACGAAAACCTTTAGGAGATACGCTAAAAAAAATTTAACCATACTCCCACCAAACATCGCGTGGCTTTACACATCGACCAGAGTGAGCTCTACAGTGGATAGAGAACCTAAGAAAGTTTAGATACAATCTACGACAACAGAAATGGACCCTTGGGTGACTTTTTTGATTTCAAGAACAAGTATTCCACGGATTCTAGATAGGTATTTTTGTATTGGTGCTTGATACCCGGTACTGCTACATACGTGGAATAGGAAGAAGAAGTTAGTGGCTTTGATTACAGTAATTCTTTCAGTGTCAGAAAATTGACCCTCATGACCCTCTTTGGGTTCTGCTTTCATGCATGATCTCTGACACTCGCTCGGATTAGACAATCTCATTTTCTACGGAATCGACTCTAAAAAAATACACATTTGATAGATACAGGAGCGTGATGAACTACGATGCCACCTTCTTTGAGGGGAGGGTGATTTTTTCGATGACTCCAAGGGTGGTCTTTTCAATGATTGGGAACATCTGGACTTCAAATAGGCGACAAGTCGGCCTCCTTAAATATAGATGCCATCAATTTAGACTACCTACTATTTTTTTGATTCTAAAATCACAATTTAATTAGTTAATATGCGTGTAGTACTCGTAGAACGACGATCTCCTAGTGAGCAATCCGGTCTAAAAGAAATGGCTGCCCTAGCGCGGACTCTAAACTTTGAGGTGGCTGCAACCCTTCAGCAGTTCCGATACCAGGATCCGGCATACCAGATAGGTAGAGGCAAAGCCCAGGAATTGGCCGAGCTGGTGAAATCCACTAACGCGGAGAGAGTAATATTCGGCAACCACTTGACACCTTCCCAAGCTTTCAAGCTCTCACATATGGTCGGCGTAGAAGTTGTGGACAAGTTCCAAATCGTGCTTGAAATCTTTGCCATGCGCGCTGGTTCACCCGAGGCTAAACTCCAAATAGAGTACGCGAGGTTAAATTACGAGCTACCAAGAATTCGAGCACATATCCGAAATCTCCTTTCCGTCGAACAACCAGGATTAATGGGTGGCGGTGAGTATGAGGTCAACGTCCGCTTTGATATGGTTAAGCGCAAAATGGCAACTCTCCGGCGTAAGTTAAGGTCAGTGGAAAAGAGCAGAGAACAACGTCGAAAGCTCAGGCGCAGGCGAGGATTCAAACTAATTGCATTGGCTGGCTACACGAATTCGGGAAAAACCACCCTGCTTAACTCCCTAACGGCTGCGACCGCTGAGATAGACGATATGTATTTCACAACCTTGACCCCTAGAACCCGCAGCATACGAGCAAGTAGAAAAATCCTCTTGACCGACACAGTCGGGTTCATCGATGATCTGCCCCCATGGATGATCGAGGCATTTAAGGCAACACTTGAGGAAATATACCTAGCAGATTTAGTATTGCTGGTGGTTGATGCCTCGGACGAAGTTCCCGAGCTAATCCGCAAGCTTAGAACCTCTATAAAAGTACTTGCGAGGTACCCTGTAAAAGTGATCACTGCGCTCAACAAGGTGGACTTGATAACAAAAGAAGAATTGGAACAAAAAGAGGAAGTAATTCACAATCTAACTTCCACGGTGGTTCCAATTTCCGCGGCAAGGGGGGAGAATTTAAATGCACTCCTAGAAGTAATACGAACAAACACTTAGGTCCTTTTTTAGCTTCAATCCATTTTAAGATACTAAATTCGTGAAAAAAGGGAACTATTTTCATTATGAGTTTCTACTTGTGAGAAGTTGCGTTTAAGTGAATGGTTAATTTTTAAGCTATGCGGATTCATCACAATATTGACTGATCAAATGCCAAAAATAGCTGTCTTGCGCATGGGCCACAGGCTATTTCGAGATAAACGTGTGACCACACATGTGGGGCTAGTAGCTAGGGCCTTCGGTGCGGACGGGATGTTCTTAGCAGATTTGAAGGACAAAGGAATTGAGGATGGTATTCAGAAGATTGTCGATCTTTGGGGAGGTCAATTTTTTGTCACGTCAGGCAAGCCTTGGAGAGAAACGATATCGAGATGGAGGGCAAAAGGAGGCTTGATAGTCCACCTGACAATGTACGGCCTGCCCCTAGACGACGCGCTAAAAGAGTTGGATGATAGAGACCTCCTCATAGTCGTTGGAGCGAAAAAGATGCCGATAGAGATTTTTGAAACCGCTGATTTAAATGTCTCAGTGGGGAACCAACCACATTCAGAAGTAGCTGCACTTGCAGTTTTCTTTGATAGAGCTTTTCAGGGTTCTGAATTGAAAAAGGAGTTCAAAAACGGAAAATTAAAGGTGATACCTACGAAAAAATGGAAAAAAGTAGAAAAAGACCTTGATAAACTTCCCTAATAATTTTCATGACACGATAATTTTATTTACAAGGAAAAAATAAACTAATAACTTGAGTAATTTGCCGATGATTTTAATGTCCACTAAAAAATCTATCAAGAAAAAAACAGTTGAGCAAGTGGCTAAAAAAGTGACCAAAAGAGTGGCTAAAAAAGTGACCAAAAGAGTGGCTAAAAAAGTGACCAAAAGCGTGAGAAAAAAACCACAAAGAAAGAAAGTTATTGAAGCGCCCAAACCAACTCCGATTCCCCTCGATAATCCCACCGTCGTCGAATGTTTAAAACAAACTGCTGGTGAGCACGGATATACAGTTGCCAAGACGATTTTAAACGAAGAACTGACGGACGATGAAATCGCGAAGAAAACCGATATGCGGCTTAACCTTGTACGAAGGATACTATACGACCTCTATGATAACCGAGTAGTCAGTTACCGTAGAGTCCGCGACGAGAGCAGCGGATGGTATATTTACTATTGGAAGGTGGAACCAAATCGCGCATTCGATAATGTCAATGCAAACCGCCGACTTCTGCTACAAAAGCTCGAAGAGCAGCTAGAAAGGGAAAAAGACTCGATGTTCTTCATCTGCAATAGCAGATGCCCAAAAGTGGCTTTCGACGTTGCCGCTGAAAATGATTTTAAGTGCATCAAATGTAGTGGGAAGCTAGAGCACTATGACAACTCGGGCTTCATATTCTCACTTGAGCACAGGGTGCAAGTACTAAAAGAACAACTAGCCAAAACCTTACAACAATAAAATTAATTTCAAATAAACAATCGAAATCAGAAAATATTATCTCGGAGCAAAATAATTATTTATCTAATTAGTTTATTCGTAGGGTGTTCCAGTTTTCTCGCGATAGTTTACGAACAGTCCTTGAAGTTTTAATGTAATTGGACCCGGTTCACCTGTACCGATTATTACATTATCAATTTCGATTACTGGCCGCAGACCAGATCCACTACTAGTAACGAAGACTTCATCAGCTGTGTGGAAATCATAAGGGGTTAGACGTTTCTCCTCTGCTTTATATCCGTCCACCTTGGCTAGTTCAATAATGATTTGACGAGTAATTCCTATCAACATGTTTGCAGGAGGTGGTGTGTATATATTATTATTTTTAACCATCAATATATTAGATCCCGTCATCTCAGTAACATAACCATCGATAGACACCATGATGGCGTCGTCCTTGTTCATTTCGAGAGCCTCTTGTATAGCTAGAACAGAATTTAGATAGTTCAATGATTTGATCCTAGCATCAATACTGATCGATGGTATCTTCCTCATCCGTGAAGTAATCACTCTGAGTCCCACACCTTTTTCAGATCTATATGTCCTTTTCATCTTGGGCGGTGGCTCTACTTCCCGAAGGAATATTGCTATCGTTGGTGTTTCTGCCACTCTGACATCTAATAAAGGATATTTGCTAATCCCCCTCGAAACATTGATCCTTAAAAATGCATCCTTGACCTTATTCCGTCTGCAGGTCTCCAAAACTGCTTTTTCCACCTCTTCTTTTGTCATTTGAAATGTATGGAACTTGAGCGCGTTGAGAGACTTAAACAACCTGTCAATATGCTCACCGAGTTCACACACCTTTCTTTTAAAAACACGGAGAGTTTCAAAACAGCCGTCGCCATAAAGCCAACCACGATCAAAAATAGAAATCTTTGTTTCATCTTCTGGAATAAATTCCCCGTTTAGATAGGCAACCCATTTGTTCAACTTACCACCTATGATTTTTATTTAAATTCCATACTAAACGATTTTAACCTTTGCATAGAAAAAAAGGTAAGTAACTCTAAAGTAATATAATAAAATGGAGGGCGAAATTATCCGTTCATATCCTGTGCTCGAGCTGGCAAGACCCGTTAACTGTTTTTTCACGGGAGTGGCCGTGATTATAGGATCCGTAGTAACTTTTGAGCAACTAAACATGCAGTGGATCTTTCCCCTTATTGCATCTGTAGCTGCAGCTCTGATAGCGGCTGGGGGCAACTCAATAAACGACTACTTCGACCAAGAGATAGACGAGATCAATCGCCCGGAGCGCCCCATACCTTCGGGCAGAACTACAGCCAAGAAGGCCCTGACAGCAGCGTGGTTGTTTTTTGCAATTGGAATATCGCTCACCATTTTCTTGAACATCTACAACATTTTACTGGCGGCGCTGAACTCAATAATACTGGCGCTCTATGCATGGAAGCTTAAGCGTAAGGGATTTGTCGGGAACATTGCCGTAGGATACCTAGCGGGCTCAACTTTTTTATTCGGAGGACTAGCGATAAGCCACGTAAAGCTTGGATCGCTTATTCCCGGTGGACTATCGGTCCTAGTGCTAATGGCAACTTTCTCCACAGTGGGCAGAGAGCTGATCAAAGCGATCCAGGACATGCAGGGAGACCGCCAGCTCGGGTTCATAACTTTTCCGTTGATGTTTGGCGCTGGAAAAGCCGCAGTTTTAGCAATAAGCTTCATAGGAATATCCGTATCCCTTTCCCCGTTGCCTTATCTAATGGGGATTTTCGAATGGTATTACCTTGCGATAGTTACCCTTTCCATCGCCGCATTTGCTACAGCTGCCGTGATGATTGGGTGGAGACATAGACCCGCGACAGCCGGACATGCATCTCTCACGTGTAAAATAGGAATAGGGTTTGGTCTGGTCGCTTTCCTGGTGGGCGTGCTCGCCAAACTGCTTTAATCAATCCAACCATTCATAAGGGTTGGATTCCGACGTATGCATGTATAAAATATCCTCGAAACTAGATCGGATGAGTAGTCTGTTCAGATTAGTCCAGTTGTCATCGATTTTCAAATAGACGACAGCCAATATTCGACCATATCGGTCCGCCGACTCGAGATCGTTTACGTTCAGCCCAATCTCAGTGTCAGGTGGGCAAAGGTTCTTCGAATCCCATCGCCATTTCCGCGAGCATCTTCTCACTAGTGTCGATCGAATCCATCTTGGGAGTATTGACGCTGACCAGCTCACCTTTTCCTTCCCTTCATGGAATATTGTGTCACCGTCCACGATGTACGACACCTGCGCGATTCTATCAATGGGAGACAGAGTTTGTGATTGCTGGATCGAGAAAAAAAAATGTAAATTAAGTATAATAGCTAATATAAAAGCCGCCGAGATGCACGCTGAAAGTATGATATAAACGCCCCACCAACCCCTTCCAAGGCTTGAACTATGAAAGTTTAAAAGTAAGGAAAGGCCCTACTTTATTCCCTTTTGAGCGGAATCCTCAATGAGTCTGATTACTTCTCGAAGCGTTTTGCCAGTTCGTTTGGCAATGGACTTGGCATCCTCGTACTCCGCGCTCCAGCCGATGACCTTCTTCCCGACCCGCACAATCTTAACTCGGGGGCTGAACCTGCACCCAGCAAGCTTGAGGTCAACTCGCATCAGTTCTCTTTTCAAAATATGCCTATGTATCGAAGGCATAACTCGTACTCCCAATGTTCCTGTCTCGAGCGCAAGTAAGCGGGAGAGTCTCTCGGAATCTTTGGTTTTTACCAACACCTTAATTAGAAAGCCTGGTCTTCCCTTTTTCATCACAATAGGAACTGCGCTGGCGTCCAGCGCACCTTCGGCCAGCAATTTTTCAATTGTGTATCCGATGACCTGACCCGGTACATTGTCCACATTTGTTTCGAGCACGGATATTTTCTCTAACTGTAGTTCGCTTTCCTCACCCAGACAAACGCGCAACAAATTGGGAATTGGGAGCCGGTGAGTTCCCGTACCGTAACCCACCGACTTTATATCCATCGAGGGTAAGGCCCGAGAAAATCTGTCCACTAAGGTCACCAAGAGCGCGGCTCCAGTGGGTGTGGTAAGCTCTGCTTCTATAGGTCTACCGACAACCGGCACACCTCGCAAGATCTCAACCGTTGCCGGTGCTGGAAGAGGCAATCTCCTGTGGAAAAACCCCACAGAACCTTTACCTACCGCAACTTCGCCCCCGACAACCTCATTTTTAAATAATCCCAACTGGTAAGCTGCCGTACAACAACCGACGATGTCTGCGATAGCATCAGCAGCACCGACATCGTGAAGCCTCAGCCTCTCAAGACTTTTTCCGTGAAGCTTGGCCTCCGCCTTTCCGAGAATCCATACGACATTCAAGGCTGCGCCCTTCACCTCCGGTTGCAAACGCAATTCTTTGAGACCGTTCACTATCTCGGAATACGTCCTTCCGCTAGAATCCTCAGTTTTGCACTCCAGTCGCGTCGCCATGATCTCGTTAACCTTGATCTTTCCGATCTTAATCGCAACTTTTCCAAATGGTCTGCTAGCGTACAACATCATTCGTCGAACTTTGTCCGCTGAAGCGCCGGCATCGATAAGAGCCGCTGTCAACATATCGCCAGATACACCAGAAAAGCTGGGATCGATGAATGTTATTCCCATGGCATCAAAAATAGTATCTCGGCGAGTTAATATTAGGTTCGTCTTCTCCTTTGTTATTATTCAACTGCACACAAAAATTAAAAATATCTAGAAAAATATCTTGGAAAAAATAATTGTTATCAATATAACAAAATATTTAAATAGGGTTATTTGTTATAAATACAACAAGTGATATCATGCGGAAAATACTTCTTGTATGGGACGTCAAATCGCGAGGATCGCCTGCCACCCTATTTTACAGGGCACTTAGCGGGTACGACTATCCCACCAAGAGCGGGCGGAACCACACTCCAGGGATACTAGACGAGCTCCCCGAAGACGGCTGGGAGTTCACGACACGCAGCACCCTGCTGATCGAGGAAGAATACGCAAAGATGGTAGAAAAGATTTTTAGAGAATTCACAGAACACCTTGAATGGCGCAAGTTTTTGGTGGAAGTGAAGAGGTAATGAAATGACTGACGAGGAAATGAAGTTAGTAGTGGCGGAGAATCGTTACCAGAACTACGTGAACCGCGGCTTTGCCTTGATCGATGAAAGTTTGATGAAACGCATCGGTATAAAACAGGGAGATTACGTCGAGATAACTGGCTCTCGCTCAACCGGGGCGATAGCGATAAAAGGAGCCGCAGATGACAAAGGACTTGAAATCCTAAGAATCGATGGCCTGATCCGACACAACGCTGGCACATCGATTGGTGAGAAAGTCGTCGCCAAAAAGGCCTCGATAAGTGAAGCCAAATCCATAACGATAGCCCCAACCAACCCCAATGTAAAGTTCATGGTCTCCGGAGAGGTTATCAAGCGCAACCTACTGGGAAGACCTTTAGCGAAAGGAGACCTTATCGCACCTACGCCCCCTGAGGAGGACCTGCTTGGAGATTTCTTCGGCGGTATCTTCGGCAGCATGGCCTTGCCGTTCGGTTTTGGAGAAGTAAAATTCGTGGTCACAAACACGAGTCCTTCCGGAATAGTTCTTGTGACCGACATGACGAATGCAAATGTGCTGCAGCAAGCCGTTGAAATCAATGAACTCAAGCTACCGGCCGTGACCTATGAGGATATTGGTGGACTGAAGGGAGAGTTACAGAGAGTTCGGGAGATGATAGAACTACCACTGAAACACCCTGAGCTGTTCGACCGTTTGGGCATTGACCCTCCAAAGGGTGTTTTACTCCGGGGCCCGCCGGGAACAGGTAAGACACTGATAGCCAAGGCTGTGGCAAACGAGTCGGGAGCAAACTTCGTCTCGATAAATGGCCCCGAAATTATGTCTAAATGGTATGGTGAATCAGAGGCCCGTTTGCGACAGCTATTTGAGCAAGCGGAGAAGGACGCCCCATCAATTGTATTCATCGATGAACTCGACGCGATAGCTCCAAAACGCGAGGAAGTAACGGGAGATGTAGAAAGGAGAGTGGTGGCAACTTTGAATACCGCTCTCGATGGTTTGAAGTCCCGTGGCAGGGTGATAGTGATAGGTGCCACAAACCGTCCAAACGCGCTGGACCCAGCCATCCGCCGTCCGGGAAGGTTCGACCGTGAGATCGAGATAGGAATTCCTGACCGCGATGGGCGAAAAGAAGTTCTCCAAATACACACACGAGGCATGCCATTGTCCAAGGATGTAGAACTAGATCACTATTCCCACATCACACATGGATTCGTGGGGGCAGACTTGGAATCCCTTTGTAAGGAAGCGGCAATGAGCGCCCTGAGAAAAATTTTGCCCCTGATTAAGCTGGACGAAAAGGTAATCTCACCTGAAATTTTGGAAAAGCTTCAAGTAACCAAGGACGATTTCATCAACGCCTTGAAGATAGTAGAACCTTCAGCCATGCGCGAAGTACTGATCGAGCTACCGGACGTGCACTGGGATGATATAGGTGGGTTAGATGAGGCAAAACAGGGTCTGCGCGAGGCAGTAGAATGGCCACTCAAATACCCGGATTCCTTCAGCCGCATAGGTATCGAACCACCTCGAGGGATCTTGTTATATGGTCCACCTGGCACTGGGAAGACTTTACTTGCGCGTGCAGTGGCTACCGAGAGCGAGGCGAACTTTATCTCCGTCAAGGGACCAGAACTGCTCTCGAAGTGGATCGGTGAATCCGAACGTGGAGTGAGGGAAACTTTCCGCAAAGCAAAGATGGCAGCACCGACGATTATCTTCTTCGACGAAATTGATGCCCTCGTTCCGACGCGCGGCTCGGGTTATGGAGACACAAATGTCACTGAACGCGTAATCAGCCAACTGCTCACGGAGGTGGACGGACTAGAAAAACTAGAAAAGGTCGTAGTCATCGGCGCCACCAATCGCCCCGATCTAGTCGACCCTGCCCTTCTCCGGCCAGGCCGCATCGACAGGTTGGTGCTGATCTCTGCCCCAAATAAAAAAGCCCGTCTTGAAATACTTAAGATCCACACTAAAAATATGCCCCTAACCAAGGATGTGGATCTCGGACACATCGCAAAGGAAGCCGATGGTTATTCTGGATCTGATTTGGCCTCCTTGTGTCGCGAGGCGGCGATGTTGGCACTAAGGGAAGACATCAAAGCAAAAGAGGTAAAGATGGAGCAATTCCAAGAGGCCATGAAGAGGTTTAAGCCTTCGCTTGGACCTGAAATTCAAGAGGTCTATCAATCGTTCGAGGAAAGAATTCCCAAGAGAGTCGCGGGAGAAGCAACAGGGATGCACTATTGATTAACCTTTTTAAGGTCTGAATCAAACTTATGGCGGGTGATGGACTTTGCCGCAAATTCTCGCCAGCAAGTTACGCTCAATGAAGATAATTTCAGATAGAGGTCTCCAGGTAGGTAGAATTAGCGGCATAACTTTCGACGAGAGTGACGGAAAGATAATCTCCCTCGTGGTCAAACCTATCTCCAAGCAAGTCATCGTGAGCGTTCCCCGCGACTCCAGCGGGAACGCGCTGATACCTTTTAACGCCGTGATGTCGGTACGGGATTTCGTGGTCGTGAACGAGAGGGTCTTGGCTATTCAACGATTAAAGGCTCAACCAAAATCATCGTTTTGATCACTACCATCCAAAGAACAGCCTAGTCGCAAGCTCTTCCGGCAGGCCTGCAGCTTTTATCTTTGCGACCGAGGCGTCGATATTGTATTCAACTCGTCTGAAACTAATCCCAATTTCTTTGCCTCCCGACAGCACCACATAGCTGGCCCTGGGGTCGCGATCGCGAGGCTGTCCCACTCCTCCGGGATTGACAACAATCTTCCCCATTATCAAGCGCTTCATGGGGATATGAGTATGGCCCAAGAGAATAATATCTGCATCCACACCCTTAATAACCTCCACAAGATCCCGGTTGGAAATGTTGGGAAACACGTATTCGTTGAGTGGGTCGCGCGGACTACCATGGACCACGAATATTTTTTTGTCCCCGATTTTCAGGTTTATGCTAGTGGGCAGGACGGCGAGGTATTCTGAATTCTCTGTAGTCAGATTTTCAGAAGTCCAGATCGCGACATTTGCAGCACGGTCGTTAAAACCTCGGACATCCTGTGTCAAGGCCGCGTAATCATGATTTCCCATTGTGGACCTCACCTTCTTAGACCTCGCTAGTCGCAAGACATGGTTCGGCTGAGCACCATAACCCACCATATCCCCCATGCAAATGATCGTATCGACACTGGGCATGTCTTTCAAAACTGCCTTGAACGCGGATAGGTTTGAGTGAATGTCAGATACCAGCCCAATTTTCATCTTATGCCCCCAATTAACCTGGTCTATTCGCTGTAAACTTATGGAGAGTTAAATTTTATTATATTGTTTTAAAATATATGGATAAAATTGTCCTTAAAAGCAGTTTGTAAAGCTGAAAGTTAACCTTTTTACGGACCGTATGCAGACAGGCCACCTGGCTCAACCAAGTGAACGAAGATTACTATAGCAAGGATAATCACTTTTGCATCAAACAAAGGCGGAACCGGTAAACAGTCGCGGTTGCAAACATCGGCTTAGCTCTCGCCAAGCTTGAACATAAAAGTAGTCGTTGTTGACGCTGATATCACAATGACGAACCTAGAACTTATTACTGGTATCGAGAAACGCAAGACAAACCTACATGAAGTGCTCGTCGATCAAGCGCCAGTTTCAAATGCCATCTACCTTGGACCTAGAAGTTTTAAAATTATCACGTCAGGGATCCCCCTAAACGATATCCAGCTGGCGAAGCTCGACAACCTAAAAAAAAGTAGCAAAGTCTGGCCAAGATATTAGACATATTGCTTATAGAAACTCTTTCTGTATTGGACCGCAATGCCATAACGGCTCTGAGAGTTGCCCCAGAATTAATTATCGTAATTTCTCCAGACTTGACCTGCCTTTCCAATGCCATGAAATTAAAGTTCATAACGGACTGTCTCGGAGTCAAGCCCGTGAGAGCGGTAATCACCAGAACTGGGGGCAACGAACTGTAAATCTCTAGAGATGAGATTGCTTCTGCGCTCGAGCTATCTGTGCTGGTGGCGATCCCTGAAGATGAATCCGTTCAACGCTCGATTGCTCTCAGGGGATAGGTTTTAATCCAAAGTCCTAAATCTGCGGCATCAATGGAGTACAGAAGACTAGCTACGGCGATAATTGCAAGTCGCGATAAGAATAGTTGATTATTTTTTCCACTGCTTCGGCAACGCCCCTTCCAAATGGCGAATTCGTTACAAATCTAGACACCTGCTTCGCATCTTCGACAGAATTTGCTACGGCAAAGCTAGCCCCGACTATCTGCAACATTTCGACGTCGTTTAAACCATCGCCAATCGCAGCAATATCGCTCAGCGGCACTTTTGTTAATTTGGAGACTTTTTTGAGAGCATTGCCCTTGTTCACCTCAGGACTCCGCAGGTGAATGGCATAACCAGAGTCCACGGCCACTATGGGCAGACCCTCCTGTTGAATGATTTTCCTAACTTCCTTCAAACTGATGTTCTTCTCGATGGTGGCCCCAGTAAGGCGATCAGATGAGCTTCTTGTATGTTTAAGCTCTCCGAACACAGTTTTCAGTGCTGCGAGCCCCCGATCCACATCCGCTCTGTCGCCAAGCAAGTACAGCTGCCCCCCAACCGGATCATAAACGACCCCTCCGTCTTCTGCTACCCATGGTCCGGAAGTACCGATTAGGTTGGACGTTGCCTCGGCGTATCTGAAGATATTTCCGGTCGCAAGAACCACCGAGATCCCAGAACTCTCCGCCTTCCGAACGGCCTGCAACCCCAGCACGTCCAGCTTTCTGTCTTTGAAGGTCAACGTGCCGTCGATATCGATAGCTAATAACCTGATCAAAAAAGCCACCGATTAGTCCTTTATCCCTTGCTCAGTTATCCTGAAAACAGCCTCACGCTCGGGTAAGTTGGGGCTATCGAACATCCGCGCGATCCTCCTCTGCTCTTTTGATTTCCGGAGATAGATTCTCGTGGTAGCGGAGTGGGCGAGTATGTGCCCCCCGATGGGCCTAGTGGGGTCCCCAAAGAAAACATCGGGGCGGGCTTGGACTTGATTGGTCACAAAGATTGCGAGATCATGTATGTCAGCAATCCTGTGCAGGGTCATCAGATGACGATTTAACTTCTGCTGTCGTGGAGCCAGTGTTTCCCTTCCGGTGAACTCAGCCCTGAATTGAGAGGTGAGCGAGTCCACCACGATAAGGTGCACATTTCCAGATTCCACAATCTCCTCCGCCTTCTCGGCTATCAAGATCTGTTGGTCGGTATTGTAAGACCTCACATAGTAAATGTTCTCCAGTGTTTTGACAGGGTCTATTCCAACGCCGATAGACATGTCGCTAATCCTCTCCGGCCTGAAGGTGTTCTCGGTATCTATGTAAATGGCCTTGGCATCCAAGCCCTTCTGTTCCTTGGGCAACTGTACGTTCACGCAAAGCTGATGTGCCAATTGAGTCTTTCCAGATCCAAACTCTCCAAAAGACTCCGTGACTGCCTGGGTCTCCACCCCACCTCCCAAGAGGCCGTCTAGGGATTCGCTGCCAGTCGTGATTAGGCCGATCTTCTCCCGCTGTTCCAAAACCTTGTCCGCGGTGACAAAATTACAAAAATCGGTGACTTCTCTAGCTGCGGAGATGATCTTCTTAGCTTGGGTCTCACTGAGTTCTGCCGGTTCGCGCAATCCAGCAACAGTAGCTGCTGCAATAGATTCGATCGTGCGAAAGCCGGCCTCACGAAGTTTCTCGGCAGTTGCCTCGCCAATTCCCAGTAGGTTCTCAATCGACTTTTTTGCTTTCTCCACCAATCTCTTCTCCAATGTATTTCACACCATTTCTTTTAGGTCTTTAAGCATTCCCCTAGCTTCTTGTACCGGATCCGGAACTTCGAACTCATTTCCCCTGAGTTCTATTTGGTCGAAGTATTTGTCATATCTAGTTTTTCCGGAAATGATTAACTCTCTCCCTACTACCCCCAAATCGCGGTAAAGTTCAGAGATATCTGTTTTGCTCCTGAAATGATCGAAAACCTGCCCGGCATTCATCCCCAAAAAGCGTTCGGCTAGATCTCCGAACAACGTAACGCGAATGTTGCCGGTGCCGTCGTCCAATAGCAAACTGATAACCACACGATGTTCTGGCGACACTACTTTCCCGCACTCCTCGCAGACTAAACTAGTATCGACACTCCCCAAGCTTCGACCGCAGCTGGGACAGGCATAAAATATCGGGCGGCGATGAAACACCTTTACTACCGTCCCCCTCACCTGCACGCGCATGCCATCTTTCTCTAAATCGGATACCTCTTGCCGAACCTTAGGTATTGAAACGGGCTTAATCGCTTCGACTGGTGGAAGATCCACCTCCGGATTAAGCACAAGTTGCCCGTATTTGCCCAAATGTAGTTCAGGATGTCCGTGGAGTCCCAGTATGGTGTAGCCATCGATCAATTTCACGGCATCACCGACTTTTATGCCTCCGACTCTACCGGCATGTTCCTGCCACAGGGATACGCGGGTCGTTCCAGACTCGTCCCCTATGATTAAAGATGCAACCTTTCCAGATGTGCCATCCACCCGGGTGAACTCTCTTGAATCGATAACCTCGATCACCCTACCAGACAACTCCACTGAATCGATGTTGGGTTCCAGCTCTCCAATTTTCAGCAACTTCGGTTTTGGCTCCCCGACCTCGACGCCAGTTGGGTTTATCTCGACTAGAGTCGCCCCACCCGTTTGTATCTCGGTTCTCCCCCAGAGGCCTGTTCGCGTGTAAGCATTTTGCAGCATGACTACATCGTTTGCACCCACTCCTTGTAAAAGATCAGCTGCGGAGTCCCAGAAGGATGCCCTTAGCGTACCAGAATCATCCGCCAAAATAACGGTTGCCACCCTACCTGTAGAACCATCGCCACGCTTGAATTCATGCACCGGGAGTTTACGCTTGACCTTCGCGGACAAATCCAGGGAACGCATTTCTGGTTCCACCTCTGCTAATTTGAGCGGGCGGTCTGCTAGGTCAAGAAATTCCGGGACATCTGGTGGGTTCTTAACCAATCTACCGCGAGAACCCAGACTTAACTCCGCACGCCCTCCGAGTCCAGTCTTGACGACGGCGTTCTCCAATCTCACAGCGTCCCTTCGTTTCAGGTCTTTGGATAGTTCTGCCCACTCTTCCCATAAAGATACCCTGACCTGCCCGGTTTGATCCTTAAGAATGAGAGTAGAAACTTTTCCCGTGGTTCCATCTTGGCGGTCGAAAACTTTCACATCGCTAATCGTCACCACCCTACCCTCTATGTCAATTTCAATCATGTCTGGGGTTAAACCAGCGACATCAACCCTAGCCTCATCTATCGGTGGTAGCTCCTTGGCCAGAGGATCGTCAAGGCTCAAAGTGACTAAACCCCGCGCACCTAAGCTGAGTTCAGGTTTTTTATCAATACCTTGCCGAACATACGCATTCTTAACCCTGACCGCGTCTCCCTTCTTTAGCCCTCCTTGTTGGATAATCGATGCCTTATCATCCCAAAGAGTGAGCCTTATCTCGCCAGTATTATCCCGGAGAATCAGGCTCCCAACTTGACCAGACTTTCCACCGGACCTTTGAAACTCTCTTGGTTCGCGGATTCGAATAACCCTGGCCAAGATTTCAACTTTGGACATTCCAGGGATCAAATCATCTATACGAAAGTCCCGGACCTCTGGCTCTTTGTGCTCGAAGATTATCCCAAGCTCACGGGCGATAATGTTCGCAGCTCCCTCCAAGGTCACAAAACCGCCCAGTTCCTCTTGCTTGTTGTGAATTCGAGATAACAGCTCGTCGCGGCTCAGTTTAGAAGAATCTAAGATCTTCTGCACCATCTGTTCAAAAACCATGTCCACGTCCAGCCCAATAATAGTTGTTTACCTAAGGCTTAAAGATATTTTAAAGGATGCTATATATTTTTTTAAGAAAAGACACTATTAGCGAAAAAACTTTCGTTCATACTATTTTTTCTCGAGCTCTTCCAATATCGCATGGGCTCGGTCAAAATTAATTTTTCCCCTTTCAATCATGCGCCTTGCCACGACATCGATTAGTTCCCCAGCGGCACCAGCCGTCACAGCAACATTTCTCGCGTGTAACTTTAGATGGCCCCTCTGGATACCCTCCGTCGCCAGTGCCCGCATCGCCGCCAGATTATTCGCTAGCCCCACCGCAGCCATTACTTCTCCTAGTTCACGGGCAGATTGTACTCGCAATATCTTTCGGCAGATTTTAGCTATAGGGTGTACGGCGGTTGCTCCCCCGATTATTCCCACCGCTACCGGCAATTCAATATCTCCCATTAGATCTCCATCCACAGTCCGCGACCAGTGACTTAGTGGCTTGTAAACACCATCCATCGAGGCGTATGTATGTGCACCAGCCTCCAGCGCCCGAGTATCATTTGCGGTTGCCGAAGCTACTGCGATGACCCCGTTCATGGCACCTTTATTGTGGGTGGCACAGCGGAAGGGATCGGCCTCGGCAAATGCATATGCCTTCAGAATACCATCGACGACCTCCGCCCCCCCCAGCGCCTCTGCCAAAAAAACCGCCTTAGCTCGTGCCAAACGATGAACCGCCAGATTGGAGACTATCCTCAAAAATACCTTTCCCCCGATCAGTTCCTCTATCATTGGAGCGATAGACTCACACATGGTATTGATGACGTTGGCACCCATGGCGTCTCGCACGTCAACGAGTAGGTGTATTATTATCATTGGGCCAATGGTCGAATCGATCGGCCTGACGTCGAGCCCGATAGCTCCACCGCCTAGCTTCACCAAGACTTGGTCCTGTTCATTCGCCTTTGCCAAAATTTTCCCCGATTCCCTAATGATTTTCTCCTTCGCGGCCATTGGGTTCTCAACATCGACTAGCTGAATTTGGCCTATCATCACCGGTAATGTGCTCTCAGTATGAAACCCGCCTTTTGCTCTGGCAATCTTGGCGGCATTCGATGCGGCTGCAACTACAGAGGGTTCCTCGGTAACCATAGGAACCAGATAGTCCCTGCCGTTGATGAGAAAATTTGTGGCCATCCCTATTGGAAGCCAGGTGGTTCCTATCACATTTTCAATCATTCTGTTTGCCTGACCAAGACTAAGAGCATCAGGTTTGTGTAGAAGCTCTACCTCATCATCTGACAGCCCTGCGAACCCCCGTACAAACTTAAGCCTATCCTCCGGACTCATCTTGTAGAAACCAGAGACCTCCGATGATTTTGTCATATTTGCACATTTTAAAGTTTGGAACAACTATCTTAAATCTTTAAATATGTTGAGACTCGCTCGATGGATATGATAAAAAAAATCGGCAAAGGAGAAGGGAGTAAAGCAACAACTGAGAACAAATGATAAGGAACTACACCACCTGTTAAAGGTGCAACGAATGTACCTGAAACATATGCTGTGGTTCTGGTCCGGTACTTGGATATTCTAGGTATCATCATTCTTTCCCACGATCATGATTATTGATCTCAGTCTCTTGACGATGACCTATTCTATATGGGTTCCCCTTCTCATGCTAGCCTCCGCCGCACCTATGGCCATAACAGCCATTTTTGGTTGAAAGTTATCTGTACGGATAAAGCATCTCGAACAAGTACGAAGTAATCTAATAATAGAATACGAAATATCTGTTATCAAGCGAGTCTGGGAAATGGTATAATCGAGCTAGTCGGCGGACTAAACAGAAGACTCGGAAACGCGTTTGATGAGAAGTCTAAAATCACTGCCGCCAATATTCCAATCTTTTAGGTATCCATCGCCTGATACATCATCGACGCTACATATGCGAAGATTCCCAGCGCGGACTTCTCGCGAAATGTAGTTTTGATGCATGCTCAGGGATCCAAAATTATCCTGTTTGACACCAATTTGGACGTCAACTATTTCAACCATTGAAAGATCCATTTCCTTGCGCATGGTCTGCAACCTTCTTATCAACTCGCGCGCCATGGACTCTGTCTTCAGTTCCGGAGTTATCTTAGTATCCACAAATATTTTGCCAAACTCAGTCTGCACGAGAGAGAAACCCTCAGACACCTCTTCCTCAACACTTATCAAATCCCGATCGATGCTCAGCTCACGCCCATTTATGTTTAAACGGACAACCCCATGAACATTGAGTTCTTCATCTACTCGTGTGGCATCCATCGCCCCCAACATCTGCATCACATCATGTGACAGGGTACCGAAGCTATTTTTGAACCGCTGTTCGTCTATTTTGATATTTATGCGTGAGCCCTCGAATCCCTCTCCAGGGTCGATGATCACAAACTCTTTGCAGTTTAACTGGTTCTTTAAAAGATCTTCCAAACCAGACATTGCATCAACAGTCTCGGGCTTGAATGCCTTCACGGCCACAGTTTGCACCGGCCATCTAAGCTTCAGTTTTGCCTGTTGTCTCGCCGCAGCCCCTGCCTCCACAACGCCCCGGACGATATTCATGCCATCCTCCAAATTACATTTTATTGCTTCATCGTCCACCGAAGGCCAGGGTAACATGTGCACACTCTCCGGCACTGTTGGATTGATCGACCTTACCAGATCTCGATAGATAATTTCACTCATGTGAGGGGCAAAGGGGGACAGCAACCTCGTTAAGACATGCATGACCTGATAAAGAACCACGTAAGCCGCAAGCTTCTTTGGGTCATCTTTCTCTATCCAGACTCTCTCCCTTACCAGCTTAACATACCACCTGCTGATGTCCTCCAAGACGAACTTTGAAACGGCGCGGACGGCGCTGTGTAGGTCCAAATCATCCATGGATCTCGTGGAATCCTTAACGACGCTATGAATCCTGGAGATCATCCAAAGATCTTCGAGAGAGAAATTTGCGGTTATCTTATCCAGATCGATTTTATTTGGGTCGAACTCGTCCAGAGACATATAAGTTGTGGCGAAGACGTGTACATTCCACAAGACGCCCATCATCCTTTTTACAACTTCCAAGCCCTTCCAGCCAAACTTTAGATCTTCCCATGGGGAGTTTGCCCCCAGGATGTAAAGGCGGAGGACATCCACTCCATATTTTCCGACGATATCTTCTGGACTTACAACATTCCCCAGTGATTTCGACATCTTTCTTCCATGTTCATCCAAGGCAAAACCGTGCATGAGCACCTTTTTATATGGGACATCGCCGAAAGCAATAATTGAAACTACCTGTTGACTGTAGAACCACTTGGTCACCTGGTCCTCGCCTTCTGTCACGAATTCGCTCGGCCACAGCTTTTGGAATGGACCTTCAATCTTTGGATATCCCAGGCTCGCCCAAGATGCTATTCCCGAATCGAACCAGACATCCAAGACGTCCTGAACACGTCTAGAAACTCCATTGCACTTCGTGCATCTTACTTCCACGCGATCCACATGGGGTCGATGCAAATCAATGTCAGCAATCGGATGAATGGACAGTCTCGCCAACTCCTCGGGACTCTCGACGATCGCAACATTTTTACATTGCTCGCAAATCCAGATGGGAAGTGGGATCCCCCAATATCTCTGTCGAGATATACACCAATCGCCAACAGATTCTACTCCGTTCGCATAGCGGGTTCCGGCCCATCCTGGAACCCACTGAACCTTTTCAGTGTTCTTCTGTAGAATAGTGGGTTTGATATCCCCCACCTTTAGGAACCATTGCTCGGTGGCTCTGAACAATAGTGGCGATTGACATCGCCAGCAGTGTGGATACTGGTGAGTAATCGTTCCATGCTTGAGGAGTATATCCTTTTTCTTCAGATCCTCCAGGATAACTAGATCGGCATCCTTAACTAACATGCCTGAATATTTTCCAGCATCATCTGTGAACTTCCCATCCGTTCCAACTGGACTGAAAACAGGCAAACCATATTTTGACCCGACCACGAAGTCCTCTTCACCATGTCCCGGGGCCGTATGAACACAACCGGTCCCCTCATCCAAGGTGACGTGTCTGCCGAGAATGACCCCGTGATGATCCGTGAATTCCACCTGCTTTGGAACTTCGTCGAGCAAGGGGTGTTCATACTTTAGACCCGCAAGAGAATCTCCTTTCACAGAATTCATCACTTTGTAATCGACGATGCCCAACTCTTGCATCACACTTTCCACCAGAGCTGTGGCCAGTAAGTAGACATGTCCGCCGACAGCCACCTCTGAGTAATCGTAGTCTGGATTAAGGCATACGGCCAAATCCGATGGTAGTGTCCAAGGAGTCGTCGTCCATATCAGTATGTATTCATTTTGACGATCTCGAAGCTTGAAGCGCGCAAATAACGACGGGTCGCGAACGTCATGGTACTCGCCTCGAACCTCATGCTCAGCCAAGGCAGTCTCGCAACGTGGACACCAATGGATCACCCGCATGTCCTTTTTCATGAGGCCGCGTTCGTAAGACCGCTTGAGAGTCCACCAGGCGGATGCTATGTAATTATTTTTGAACGTGATGTATGGATCATCCCATTCCATCCAAATACCAAGCCGCTTGAACTGTTCAGTCATGAGCGCCACGTGGTCGGTCGCCCACTTCCTGCACTGATTGACGAACTCTTCCACACTCACCTTTTGCTCTATATCCTTCTTTGTCTGAATTCCCAATAGCTCCTCTACTTTGACCTCGATTGGAAGACCGTGGCAGTCCCACCCCGGCTGGCGCATAACATTGAAACCGCACATGGCCTTGTATTTTAGGACGGTATCCTTTATTATCTTGTTCCATGCCGTTCCCAAGTGAACCGATCCGCTAGCGTAGGGTGGCCCGTCTAAGAAATACCATGGCTCTCCGCTTACGTGCACCTTTTTCACCTTTTCATAAATACCACTCGATGACCACCACTCCTGGACTTCCCGTTCAACTTTTTGAGCTTCGTAAATTTTTGCCGCAGGCTGAATCATTGGCTTAACCCGAATCCAATTGTGACTCAATCCTAAAAATATCGTTGGCTAAGATTTTTATTCACGTATGATAAACAACTATGGATTTTTGGATGGTGAACCTGTTTAGCTGGACCGACTACAGGCCCCAAAGAGAGGGTATTGAAACAGTTCTGAGCCCCATTGAATCAGAGATAATTTTGATCATGTGGCGGCGAAAACGGGCCACGGTCAGAACAGTGAAAATCCTGTTGAGCAACAAGAAAAACCTAAAGCGGGCCACGGTTAATGCCGCCATGAAATCTCTTTGTGAGCGAGGCCTACTCTCATCCAGCATCACCAAGGGAAAGGGCGGGTTGAAATACATTTACAAGATCAAGATATCTCGGAGAAAGTTTGAAAAATGTATCATCGATAAAGTTTTGGACAGTTTGCTCAAATCCTATGGAAGAACTGCCCAGAAGATAATAAAGGAGAAGATCAAACGGAGATAAGATGACTGAAGCGGAAGAACTTTGGATTGAGAAATATAGGCCGAGAAAGCTCAACGAAATGGTCGGCCAACAGGAGATACTGAATAGGCTCCAGAGCTTCGTGGATAAGAAATCACTGCCACACCTGCTATTTGCCGGACCAGCCGGCACGGGGAAAACTTCAGCCGCCCTGTGTATGGCGCGCGAATTGTTCGGGGAAAGCTGGAGACGGAATTTGCTGGAATTAAACGCGTCTGACGAGCGGGGAATCGACACCGTTAGGACCAAGGTCAAGAACTACGCTAGAACCATGCCCTTTGGAGATGTGCCGTACAAGATAATCCTCTTAGACGAAAGCGATGCCTTGACTTCCGATGCCCAGAATGCCCTGAGACGTACCATGGAGATGTTCACCCACAGCACACGGTTCATACTCGACTGCAACTATTCAAGTCGTATAATAGAGCCCATTCAATCTCGCTGTGCGATATTCAGGTTTAGAAGACTGACGGGAAAAGACGTAGAGCAGATGTTCAAGAGAATAGCCCAGGAAGAGAAAATTACCCTTACTGCGGAGGCCGTCAAAGCGATGTTCTACGTCAGCGAGGGCGACCTGAGAAAAGCTATCAACGTGCTTCAGGCGGCAGCCACCTTTGGGAAGAAGGTAACCGAGAAGACGATATACGATGTTAGCGCATCCGCAAAGCCTGAGGAGGTCAAACAAATGTTGGACCTAGCCCTTTCCGGAAAATTCGAGGATGCCCGAAGTAGACTCCAAGCCCTGCTCATTGACAGAGGTCTGACAGGGGAAGATATCCTGGAACAAGTTCACCGCGAGATATTCAACCTTAAGCTACCTGAGTTCACAAAAGTCGGAATCTTAGATAAGGTTGGGGAGATATCCTTCAGACTAACAGAAGGCGCAAACGAACGGATCCAGCTTGAAGCGATGTTGGCTCACTTTGGCTTAGTGGGGTCTAAATTATAGTTATTTTATTATGACCTTCAGTTTCTCCAAGAAGGATTTAACCTCGTCCACATCTCTCAAGAAGAACTTTGCCTGAGTTTTTTTCTCTCTCTCAGAAACCAGAACACCTAATCCTTTCCCCTTTAATACCAAGAAAGCATCCTCATCAGTCCGATCATCTCCCAGGTAAATGGGGATTAGTTTCCTTCTAGGATCGACAACGTCCAATATCCAGAGGACTGCCTTTCCTTTGTCCCAATCAACACTCGGCCTTATTTCCAAAACTTTCTTGCCGCGTGTGACTCTGACTTCTCCAGAAGTTAAGTAAGGCTTGACCACTTCTCTGAAAATTTCTTTCATGGTGCCCACATGTCCTCTCATGACAAGCCGGTAGTGGACGCTCCCTGTAAGTCCCTTATTTTCCACAATCGACCCTTCTATTTTTTCTAGCCTCATTTGTAACATCCTGCAAATCTCGGAGATTATGTGACGAAAATGCTCCGCCTCGGGTCTAAGATAACTCACGCCGGGACCTTCTATTTCAAGGCCGTGATTTCCAGCGTGATAAATCCCCTTCAACCCCACCATTTTTTTAACCTCTTCCAGAGACCTGCCGGTTATTATCGCTATTTTGAAATGTTCAACCATGGACTTGAGCAAAACTTTCATATCTGAAGAGAGAACCGCAAGCTCGGGTCTTTTGACTATCGGGGTGAGGGTACCATCGTAGTCCATAAGCAGCATGACACCAGAGCGCAAACGTTTCTCCAATTTTCCAAGCTGGTCGAGAAGGTTTCTCATCCGGATCCTAGTAGCCATTTACATCTGCAAACTAAAACTTAACGAGATTTTCAGGTGGATATTTTTTGATAACAACCAGCTCGGCGCAGTAGTTAAATTGATGGAGCCGAATTTCAATTTGGTTGAATGTTGAGAAGGTTGACCGATTACAGAGAGATCGTGGGCGATGATAAGATAGCAGAAATTTTCAGGAAGAGCAGGGGGCTCTATAAAAAAACCATGCTCAACATAAGCTCGACTCCTTATGGTGGGGGAGTAGCTGAGATACTACGGAATATCGTCCCGATTATGAACAGCATGGGGCTGTATGTTGGGTGGCGAACACTGATTGGAACTCCAGATTTCTTTCACGTTACAAAAAAATTCCATAATTCCCTGCAGAGCGATGCCATTGCCCTGACCCAAAAGAAGATAAACCTGTATGAGGAGACCAACGAGATATTCTCAAAATTCACCTACATCAATCATGACTTGGTTGTGGTTCACGACCCACAGCCATTGCCCATGATAAAATTTTACCGGAAGAGACAACCTTGGGTATGGAGGTGCCATATAGACCTGTCGAGTCCCAATCGAAAGTTATGGAATTATCTCAAGGGTTTTACATTACAGTATGATTTGGTTGTATACCAAATGAAAGAATTCGCAGCCAAGGGGGTTCCAAACGAACACCGAATAATAAAACCAGCGATTGACCCACTTTCCATGAAAAATATGTCTTTAAAAAATAGCGCCGTCAAGAAATACATGAAAAAAATAGGCGTTGACACAAAAAAACCGATTATCTCCCAGATTTCCCGCTTTGACAAGTGGAAGGATCAACCGGGTGTCCTGAAGGTTTTTGACAAGATAAGGGACGAGATGGACTGTCAGCTACTCTTGGTGGGAAATATCGCACTTGACGACCCCGAATGTCAAATGATATACGATCAGATTCAGGGCAAGGTGAAAGGCAGAAAAGACATTCGGATTATAATGGGCGCGCACGATATCATGATTAACGCCATCCAGAGGGCCTCTGATGTCGTCCTGCAAAAGTCCATAAAGGAAGGTTTCGGTCTCACCGTCTCTGAGGCACTCTGGAAGCAGACCCCTGTTGTTGCCTCAAACGTTGGAGGCATAAAGGAACAGGTAATTGATGGCGCAAATGGCTACATTGTGAAGCCTCACGATTATAACGGAGCGGCAAAGAAGGTGTTAGATATCCTTTGCGACAAAAATATGAAGGAGAGAATGGGCGTAAGAGGGAAGCAGCAAGTAAGGGACAACTTCCTTATTACCCGGCAGATTGAAAACTGGGTCGATCTATGGTCTGAGATGATTCATTAACCATTTAGCTCAGAATCATTCGAGTAGTATCTTACAAATTTTAGTTCACCAGTGCACCCTTCCGAGTAGGTGGGGGTCATTGACCTAAGATATACTGACAACTGTGGTCGGGAAGAGATATGGACAAGTAGCATAAACCATCAGGCACAGAGCAGGGATACTGATTTGATAGTTTCTGTGATCGCTATCCAAGTCGCTGGACCATGCACCAGAGATTTTAAATTAAATGGCAGTTGGGTCTATTGAAGATACTGTGTCTGGGTGCGCTTGATAATCTGGCAACAGACCTGCCAGAGGTAGGTACCTTAACCACGCCCCATCTCTGAAACAAAGATTCGCTGCTTAAATGTTGAAAGCCAGCATTGGGATGAAACGAAGCGAATGACATTATAAATTCAATAATTCCAAAGTATGAGAATAAATTAATGAGACCACCCAAAGGAAAAATTTTTTCAAGAGTGTTTTGATGCAAAGTCCCTTAAGCCGATAAATGAATGGCAGGATATATAATAAAATATGAGCAGAGTTTTAGGATTTGGACCCGCCAAGGTCATACTGAATTACCCATTCTCAAATTATCTATCTGTAGCGATACATCCGGATTGTGACTTGAAAAGTGCTGCGTTTACCAGCCGCACCGTCCCACATCTTGTTCAGCTTGTACCTCGAATTACTCATGAAGGGTAGACAGTGAAGAAAAACTGCACCATTGCACTATGCCCTATAATCATAGCAGTATCTCTCAACCCATTATCATATTCGCTAGTATACCGTCGGTAATGAACACGACCGCCGCGCCGATTATTAGTCTGGCGTTTCTGTTTCTCGCTATTCCAACCACAAATCCAAAATTAGATGTGGATATGGCATATTTAAAATATGGGTTTCAGTTGGACAAACAATCGATACGTGAGTGGGTTTTGAGGGATCTTGCGACAAGAAGTGTACCTGCTTTTCCTAACTTAAAACCCCACACGGATAATTCGGAAGACGCTGCCGAGCGATGCGTTTAAGCAAATGCCAGTACTTTCTGAATTGAGGGGCAATGATGATCGCTGGTGCTGACGAGGCTGGGAGAGGACCAATTTTGGGTCCGATGGTTTTGGGCGTCGTGCTCTCTGACGAGCGAGTGCAAGAAGAGTTAAAGTCCGATGGGATAAGGGACTCGAAAATACTCTCGCCAAAAAGACGCGAGAAACTTGCGGAACTCATAAGAAAAAAAGCATCCAAGGTCGAGATAATCGAAATTTCTAACGTGGAGATAGATGAATCCAGACTTGTCAAAAATGTCAACCTCAACGAGTTAGAGGCGATGAAATTCGCCCAGCTCATCGAAAAGCTAAACCCGAAATTAGTATATATGGACTCCCCCGATCCCAACCCGGAACTTTTCGAAAAGAGGATACGAAAGTACTTGAAAGTCAGGCCCAAACTTGTAGTCGAGAACTTTGCCGATCGCAACTATCCTTTGGTGGCTGCCGCCTCAATAGTTGCCAAGGTGTACCGCGACCATTGCGTGGCCAAACTGCACGGGCGATATGGAGATTTCGGCTCGGGATATCCCGCTGACCCTCGCACGATAACTTTTCTCAACTCATGGGTACAAGAACATGGGAAGTTGCCTGATTTCGCCAGAAAATCATGGGCAACAGCACGGAGAATAGAGGGCCGAACAAAACAAAGAAAAATTGACTAATATTCAATGCCTTTTGTCGCAGGGATGCCTTCTCTGTCCGGATGCTTGATATCGTCTATCACGGAGACGAAGTCCGCTCTTTCGATGAGGGCCCTTGGAGCCCTCCGCCCCGTGAGCATAACCACTGTAGACATAGGAGCCTCGTTCAAAAGATCGAGCACCTCTCCCACCTCGACCAAACCAAAAGCAGTGGCCAAGTTTACCTCGTCCAGTATAAGAAGCTCTGGATTTTTTTTGAGCGCCCTTCGTGCAAATTTCATTGCATCATGGGCCAGCTTCCTATCCCCAGTGTTTGGGTTCGTAGGGTCCACGAAATCTTTGCGGCCAAACTGATGCACCTCGCACTCCGGCGCAAGCCGTCTACAGGCTTTAACTTCTCCTATGTCATCCCTGCCTTTCATGAACTGCACTATGATGACCTTATATCCATGTCCGATCGCCCTAAGCGCAAAGCCAAAGGCGTTGGTTGTTTTTCCTCCGCCCTCACCGGTGTAGAGATAAACCAGTGGTCTTTCCTTTTCAATTTTAAACCTAGAATCTTTCCCCAATTACACGACCATCCAAAATATCTTTCAAGGCTTTTACAATTAACTATCGCAATTAAAATATTTTAAACGTAATCACTTCCAGCTCGGTGAAAAAGTTAGGCCCCCGATGTCCCCGACACAACTAACCAGCGAGCATCATCGACTGTCTTTCGACGTACTTCGCTCACTAACCCTCGATGGCGGGTTTCCTCGGAGGCCATGCCCACCTGTGTCACACCAGGGTTGGCTTCATGGTCATTGTATTAGACGATCCCGCCAATAACTCCCCGAAGGACCCAATTTTGGCGTGTTTATCGGTGAACCTGCTCGAGTGTTACCGCAGCGATGCACCGACGCTCACTGATCACGTCAGCTCTCGATTACCACGGGTTTGTCCCTTCATTGCGAACTAATTCTATCCGTGAAAGGATAAAAGTTTGAAATCTTTATGGGCATCAACTTCTATTTAGCAGTAAACAAAATTAACTAGGTCAGGATGCCCAAGACACTTATAATTTGCGAAAAGCCGACTTCCGCTGTAAAAATAGCCGAAGCCCTCGCGACGAAGCGGCTGAAAAGGGGTAAGTTCAAAGGCGTCCCTTACTATGGGTTCGAGCGCGACGGCGGGCGGATAGTAGTCGTCCCGGCGCTGGGGCACCTCTTCACCTTGAAAAACCTAAAGCCCATGCGCGATTACCCCGTTTACGATGTCGGCTGGGTTCCGTCGTACAAGGCCAACAGAAAGGCTAAGCGCACCCGTGTTTTCGTCGAGGCCATCCGCGAGCTGGCTAAGGACGCGAGCAGCTACATCAGCGCCTGCGATTATGATGTCGAAGGATCGGTCATCGCATTTAATGTGCTGCGCTACCTCTGCGGCCGGGAATCGGTGAAGCGAGCTCGACGAATGAAGTTCTCCACACTCACCGCGCATGACCTCCAGCGGGCCTACGAGCAGCTGATGCCACGCCTCGATTTCGAGCTCATCGATGCTGGCGTCGCCCGCCATGTGCTCGACTGGTACTGGGGCATGAATATTTCAAAGGCGATGAGCGCGGCCGTCGAGGAAACACAGAAACGTTTCGCGAAGCTCTCCGCGGGACGGGTACAGACCCCAACCTTAAAAATACTAGTCGAACGCGAACGTGAGATCAAAGCTTTCAAGCCAGAACCATTTTGGGTTTTGAGTTTACCCCTCAAACTCGATGGCATGGAAGTTGTTGCCGAACACGTCACGTCACGTTTTCTCGATAATTCAAAAGCCGAGCAGGCGCTCGCCGCAGCTAAGAACAAACCCGTAAAAGTCTCGACGATTCAAACCAGCCGGTACCGTCGCCCTCCACCAATACCGTTCAACCTCGGACTTTTACAATCCGCGGCGTATCGCTGCTTTGGCTACACCCCGATGCGGACTCAGCAGATAGCGCAGCTTCTTTACCAGGCGGCCCTCATCAGTTATCCCCGAACCAGCAGCCAGAAACTACCTCCAACGATAAACTACGCCAAGATCATCGGGCAACTTGGTGGCCTCTCGAATCAATATAAAATAATAGCTGATGAACTGCTCGCCATGCCTAAGCTGCGACCAAATGAGGGCAAGAAAATTGACCCTGCACACCCCGCTATTTTTCCAACTGGCGAAAAACCAAAGAAGCTCGTGAGCCCACAGAATAAGCTTTATGATCTGATCGTCCGGCGTTTCTTTTCGGTCTTCGGGAAGTCGGCGCTTGTGGAGAGCGTGCGGGTCGAGATCGACGTTGGGGGAGAACCTTTCCTCCTGAGAGGGAGGCGCGTTCTTGAGGAGGGATGGCTCGACTACTACGACAGATACGGAGCCACGGAGGAGATAATCCTGCCGCAGCTGAGCAAGGGGCAAGAACTCGAGACGAATGAAGTGAGGTTAGTGAAAAAGGAGACCCAACCACCATCCCGCTACAATCCCTCCTCAATCGTGAAGGAGATGGAATCGAGAAATTTAGGAACCAAGGCCACGCGTGCCAATCTCCTACAAAACATTTACATGCGTGGATACATTTTCGGCAACCAGATAACCGTCACCGATTTGGGAATCGAAGTCATCGACTCCCTCCTCAAACACTGCCCTGAGATAGTGGGTGAGGAGCTTACAGCGCAGTTCGAGCGCGAGATGGAGGCGATTCAGGGTGGAAAACGCGACAAAGAAGAAGTCATCGAAAAAGCGAGAAAGGAACTCGATAAAATCCTGGAGAAGTTCAGGGCGCACCAGCTCGAGATAGGCAAGCAGCTGGGCAAGGCCTATCGCGTCACCCGACAGAAACAGCGCATCATGGGTAAGTGTACGAAGTGCGGCGGTGATCTAAAATTAGTCGTCTCGCGGGCCACTCGCAAGCGCTTCGCGGGGTGCTCTAACTACCCGCAGTGCACCAACTCCTTCCCACTGCCCCAATCCGGAATGATTATCTCACCGGGTAAGATCTGTGAACAGTGCGGAGCCCCCATGATTCAGGTAAACCGTATAAGAGTGAGACCATATCGAATGTGCATCGATCCTGATTGTTCGAGCAAATCCAACTGGGGGAAAAACTCCGCAGAAAAGGCTGAATCGGCAAAATAATCTTCTGAAATCTAGATGCCAATCGATTCACTTTTATCAAATGTAAAACAGAAATAAAATTATGACTGGGCTCAAACTATGCATAAATTCTCAGACTCCTCTCGTCAGGTTTAAACTCCATTATCCCGAGTTACTCGAAAAATATGGGGATCTGCCTGACCCACTACCTTTGGAGATGCTCATCGATGGGGAAGACTACGAATGGACCCCGGGAGGCGTACCAAAGATCGTGTATCCAATGATGAATAAGATGATCCAGAATGATTTGGTTGAACAAGCGAATTGGGTCTCCTTGTCCCCTATAGGGGCCAGACGTGTAGTAGCAGGGAAAGTTCACATCCACAACATAACTCTCGGTGTTCAAGATACGCCAGCATACGCCCGTATGAAAGAGAGAATATGGGAGGAGGTCCACGACTTAGAACGCCATACTATCGGACCCGCTGAGTTCGCGGCCTATTCCAAGTACAACTGGCTCTGCGCCGCGAAGATGTTTGAACTCTTACCCATCGATGTATTCTACATCCACGACTTCCAGCAGCTCCAGATAGGAAACATGATCGGGCTGGCTGCACCTACCGTTTTCAGGTGGCACATCCCTTTTGACCTTTCAGGTACAGACCGCTACATGAGAAATTTCATCGTCAGGTGTATGGAAACCTTTGACGCGGTGGTGGTCAGCTGCAAAAGGGATCTTGAAGGTCTCATCAGGTCTGGGTACCATGGAAGGGCTTATCAAGTCTACCCTGAGGTGGACGAAAATAGATGTTGCGAACCTACGAGTTCGGATATCGATACTTTTTGCTCGAGCGTCGGAATCGGGGCAGATGATAGGATGATTCTGGTTGTTGGTAGGATGGACAGGATAAAGGGTCAGGATGTAGTGATAAAAGCTCTGTCCCACCTCAAAAACGAATTTTCAGATCTAAAATTGGTCGTGGTGGGCAATGGGAGTTTTTCTGGAAGTTCCGTGGGAGGGTTATCCCACCCAAAATCCATGGTTTGGCGCGGTCATTTACAAAAACTGGTTGAGGAGCTCAAGCTGGAGAAAAATGTGGTATTCACTGGATACCTGGCAGAAGAATTTCTTAGAGCTGCCTACAAGCGATCGGAGATTCTCATCCTCCCCTCAGTAAAGGAAGGCTTCGGGTTGGTTGTTGGCGAGGCTTGGATCTACAAGAAACCAGTCGTGGTGAGCAAAGGTGCTGGTGCTTCCGAGATAGTCATGGATGGGACCAATGGCTATAATTTTGAAATTGGTAACTCGAAAGAGCTAGCTGAAAAATTAAGGTTATTACTGAGGGACCCGGAAGGAGCTATCGTAATGGGTGAGAGAGGGAACGAGATGGTTAAATTACTCTCTTTAGATGAAGGAATCAAGAGAACCACAGAAATTTTCAACGAGGCTATGAAAAGATTCGGGAAAAAATAATTTTCAGAATCATTGAACACTTTCTGATTAACTTGTCCATCGTCAGATTTCGTGTCAAGTAAAACCAGCCATAATTTCTTGGACAAATGATTTAACCGAATTTTCGAGAAGGCTGAAAAACTTAAGAATTAAGCGTTTACTATTAAAATTGATTACATGGCAACAATACCTGAACTCTTCGCCCAATGGCCAACTTTGTGGCAAATCCTTCTGTTCGTCGTAGGACTAGCTATAGTGCTTGTGATCCACAAGTTAATCAGCATAATTATTTTTAGAAGAATGCAAAAATTATTAGCTAAACAGCCAAAATTATCCACTACTTATGCCTTCGTTAGAAAGTTGTTGGGAGTTATTATAATACTTATCGGAGTTATTTCTGTAACCTTTGCAGCGTTTCCAGAAGCGAGAGGAATTACAGCCTCTCTTTTCGTTGCAGCTGGATTCGCTTCGATAGTTGTAGGTCTCGCAGCGCAGTCCACGCTATCCAATTTAATGTCAGGAGTTATGATAGCCCTTTCACAGCCATTTAGGCTGGGCGATGCTGTTGTGTTTAAAAATGAATTTGGGTTTATCGAGGACATACAACTCTTGCACACGCAAATCCGAACTTGGGATAACCGACGGTTAGTTGTCCCGAACGGAATATTCCAAACTGAAGTGGTGACGAATTATACATCCGTGGATTCAACCATGCTGGCCCCAGTACTTGTACAGGTCAGCTATGAATCCGACTTAGATAAGGCAATGAAGATTATGGTGGATGTCGCGAAAAGACATCCAAATTGCTTACCTATAGGTGACTTACCAAATGCGGTAGTTATGGAATTTGCAGATTCTGGTATAAATCTAAGATTGCTTTCTAGGGCGAATGATCAGCCGACTGCTTTCATGATGGCCCGAGATCTTATGTTGCAGATCAAAAAGAAGTTTGATGCCAATGGAATCGAAATACCCTACCCGAGGAGATATCTGGTAGCGGGCAAGGAGTTCGGTAAGATGTTATCCAAACCATCAAAATCGTCTAAAAAGTCCTCAAAAAAGGGTAAGCGAGTTTGATACTAAATCATAAGGGATATAGCATTTGGTATGTTTATAACCCCATAGTTATAGCTTTTCCTATAACTATATTAGAAATGATATTTTTATGAAGTTATAACAATTATTTATTGGAAATCATGCAAACAAAATTTGTCAACGAAGGGCAGATCAAAATCGATGTGCCAGACCCTAAGTTTTTCCAGACGAAATCCGGGGACTACGCGCCGTCGTTAACTAGCGTGTTCTATAATCCGAAAATGGAGTTCTGCCGAGACATCTCAGTTTCGGTGGGGCGAGTACTAGCTAAGAGATTAAAGATGATTTGTGCTTGCGACCCACTTGCGGGTGTCGGAGTTAGAGGGATTCGCTATGCCAAGGAAATGGAAAAAGTGGCAAGGGTTGTGGTAAACGACCGATCTGAAGAAGCTTTTGAAATGATTAAGCGAAATATTAAACTGAACGAGGTAAATCACCTAATCGATGCCCGGTCAGCCGATGCCACCGTAGTTCTCTGGGAAAACTTAGGTAGGTGCAATTTCGTGGACATAGACCCCTTCGGCTCACCTGCCCCTTTCGTAGATGCCGCCTGCGGCGCACTAGCTAGGCGAGGGATGCTCGCACTAACCGCCACCGACACCGCACCACTTTCAGGTACTCACGCCCGTGCATGCCTGCGTAGGTACGCAGCCATGCCTTTGAAGACAGAGTACTGTCACGAACTAGGGATAAGGATACTCATTGGTTTTGCGCAACGCATAGGGGCCATGCATGAAATAGCCTTAACGCCAGTCCTTTCGCATGCCACGCAGCACTACTTCAGAGTTTATATGCTAGGGCGGAAGGGTGCCAAGCGCGCTGATAATATCATGAAAAAAATAGGATTCATCTCGCATTGCAAAACGTGTATGCGAAGGGCTTTAACTTTTGGATTGGTGGCAGAGCTACCAAGAACCTGCAAATGCGGTGATAAATTATTTCATGCCGGCCCATTATGGCTTGGAGAGTTAATCGATCGAGAATTCACTCGGGAAGTCACGGAAGATCTATCAAGAATGGAATTCAAGTTAAAACACCAAGAGCTCCAGCTTTTAAACCGCTGCCTTGAAGAAGCAGAAGGACCACCAGCATATTTTGAAGTAAACCACTTGGCAAGCCACATAAAAATTCATCCATTAAAAATTATTACTTTTTTATCAAAAATTAGGAATGGCGGTTATTTTGCTTCTCGCACCCATTTCTCAGATACTGGTTTTCGAACAGACGCGCCCATGGAAGAAATAATTAAAAATTTCAGGGGCGCTTGAACCATTTTCCAATAACATAAACTTCTGCGCTCCCCTTGCGCGACGCAACTGGCTTCGAAACTTTAGTAAAATCAAACACCTTCTTGACTTCGCTCAAAAAATCATTGAACATTTCCCCATGAAAAACCTTGACTAAAAATTTCCCACCAAAAGACAAAATATCAACTGCTGTTCCGAGGGCAGCTCTGGCGAGTTCAATCGATCTTACATGGTCGATGTCCCAGACACCTGAAATGGAAGGGGAAGCATCTGAGATCACTGCGTCGGCAATGCGCGGTAGTTTAACCTTAATTGATCCTCGGGTTTGTGGATTTGTGACGTCTGCAACCATGGTCGCCACGTTATTAAAAGGTAACTTGTCAATCGGCTGTAAATCAACGCCTAACACGAAGCCATTGTCGCCGACTTTCTCCCTCGCCGCCTGAAGCCAGCCTCCAGGAGCTGCGCCGAGGTCCACGATCACATCCCCGCACCTAAGGAGACCATAGCGCTCGCTTAGCTGCTTAAGTTTAAAATATGCGCGACTTCTATATCCTTTACTCTTGGCCTCACGATAGAAATATTCTCGCTTCTGTTCTCGACGTCGCCGCTTACCCAAGAAAGCTACTCCCAATGTTCTGGGATTTATTATTCCCTTGAAAGCCTGTCAAAGTGATTTCCCCATTCATCGCCATACACAATCTCGACCAGATTTTTACGTGGTCTACCTTCGCTCTCATCGCCGCTGCTCTGAAGAGGATAACCCAGCGGCGTAAGTGCAACCACGCGAATCTCCTCGGGAATTTTCAATAGCTCCTTAACTCGTCTCTCATCGAACGTCCCGAGCCAGCATGTGCCCAGACCCAAGTTTACAGCCTCCAGCACCAAATGTTCCATCGCGATTGTCACGTCTACCAAGTAATACATCTGCCCGTTGGTATTCCCACTTAACTCTGGGTTTCCGCAGGCCGCTATCATCACCGGCACAGATTTAGCCCAAGACCAAGCAACATTGGTGGCTAGCTTGGCGATCGTCTCCTTGTCCCGCACGACTATGAAGTGCCAGCACTGCCTATTCTTCCACGATGGAGCGAGACGAGCGGCATCAAGACATTTCGAGATTTTTTCCGCCTCCACTGATCTGTCTTGGAACTTTCGCACGCTTTTACGCGATCGTACAACTTCTTCAAGATCCATTAAAATCATCTAAGGTTGTACAACTAGTTATTTTAGTCTTCTGGACATCTATGATTTGCTCAAGGTCCTATCGATTTCACCAACTTTGCCCCACATTCCTTGAAACTTGCAAATACGATTCTCCGGAGTTCGTCTAAGTCAGGACAGTAAAAAAGATGACTCGTACAGTCACAGTCGCTCGATCCGAACCCAGAGACGCTCGATAAGTGCTTCCCTATCTCAGCAGCCACCGCACACTCCTTTCTACGTTTCCCACGCGCTGCCACCACATCCATTGCACGGGTGTGGAGCAACAGGTGGTCTATATGCCAATGTATTTTCTTCCTATCGCGCAGATGGCGTCGCACTCGAGCAGAAAGTCCACCCAGAGCGGAACCAACGTACACGTAGTACCCCCTTTTGAATTCGACCGTACCGAGCTGCCCCACTTTCAGAGCCAGCTCATAAGGCACGTGTACCAATAGGGCATAGGTTCCCCCATCCAAAGTTAGCACCTGCAACTTCGATCGGTTTTGACTCGGCGATCTTCCTTAGCACTCGATCCAGGCGATTCTTCCACGGTAACTGTTATCTTTTCCACATTCGGACGACCTGACATACTTTTGACTATCTCGTCGGCGAACACTCGCGCAAACTCCTCAACCGTGGTGTTGATGGCGGGTAGCCAGACGACATCTTTGCAGGGAAACTCGAACTCGCGATCGCCCACTGAGATGCAGATATTTTTCCCCTTTGACAGAACATTTACGGTCTGATTTTTTGACGGGAGTATAAGACGATGGTCGTAGGTATCGCAAATTTTACCTACGATGCTTTTTAGTTCGAGGAAGTCGACAACCAAGCCTAGTTCGTTCTGCTCGCCTTCGACCGTCACGCTCAGGCGCCAGTTGTGCCCATGCAAGTGCTCGCACTTCTGGTGTCCGAAGATGAAGTGAGCAGCTGAAAACCCGCTTCCTTCAGACAACTCGATCCGCATCAGAATACCCCTATAAGTTTGTTAATTTGAGGTATTATTGCTATCTCATTTATGCCCGCCTTGGCCGCAGATTGGGCGATATGATAAACGTGTGTCATCGATGGGAACCTTTTGATCATCCTAGCAGGGTACACTGGTTGAAGCACCAGAGGAACCTTCCCAATTTTTACCAATTTTTTACAAACTCCAGCTACTATTTTCTCGCTAGTTCTAGGAAGCACCACAACCTTAACAAAAGTATCCACCTCATTTTCGAGCGATAGTTTCACACACGACAATTCTTCCCGGAGCAAACTGGGCCAGGTATGAGCAGGGACAGCATGGTGTTCAGGAAGCTTGATATCGATGGCCGCGAAATCTGTATATTGAACTATTTTCCTCATCGCATTGCTGTTTGAACCGTTGGTCTCGAGATAAGTTGCTAAACCTTCTCGCTTGCAGTCTCTGGCGATATCCAACAAAAAGTCCCCTGCCTGCAATGGTTCTCCACCAGTCAGGGATACGCTGTGGATATCAGGGGTCACCAAACGCCGTAAGTGGCCGATAACTGCGGCGTGAGTCATGGGGTTTAACTCAGTATTGAGTTTACCAGAACTTGGGCTTGTTTCAATCTCGCATTTTGGCAACTTGAACTGGCGGAAACCATCTGTATCACAATATACGCAATCAAGCGAGCATCCGGCAAAACGAACAAAAACCTGCCTCCTCCCAGCGTATAACCCCTCCCCCTGTATCGAGTTAAATATCTGACCTACAAATCCCGTTGCCATATCACCACCAATTGTCATCTGAATTTAGATGCTTAAACGTGGAGCCGCCGGTGAGGATTGGACTCACGACCTATGGTTTACAAAACCATCGCTCTACCACTGAGCCACGGCGGCCCTACAATCCGTAAGTTCTTAAGAGAAAAATACGTTACTGACATCCAACAAAGGAACTCGTGCATAAAAATAGGTAAGTTTACCGCTTTAGCATTCCCTGGATGATATCCTTGATGGCCGCTCGCTTATCCTTCGCGCGCACCACCCCTGAAGCTATTAAGACACCCTCGGCTCCAAGTTCCAAGACCTTAGCGACGTCCTCACCTAAGGTTATACCTGCCCCACATAGAACCTTTATCTTCAGATTCACATCCTTAACGATCTTCACCGAGTTTACAACCACTTCGGGCTTTGATTTTGAAACAGATACACCGGTTCCGATGAGCTCCGGAGGCTCAACGGCAATCACCTCCGGCCCTATAACCGCTATCTTCCGGCTTTCATCGATATCCTCCGTACAGACCACTGTCGACAATCCAACTTCATTTGCCCTTGCTATAATTTCTCCAACCTGGTCATGAGGAAGTTTATGTTCAGAGTGATTCACCAGTGTTCCCACGGCTCCCGCAGCCTTGACTGATTCCGGAGTAATCCATCCGGTATTTCTGCCGGGCTTAATTAGATCTATGTGTTGTGCCAAGACTGGAATCCTAACCCTCTCTGTAATCTTGGAGATATCAGCTACCTGGGGGGCCACCGCTATCGAGACGCCTCGAGACTCACTCTCTTCTGAAATCAACTCGGCAAGCTTGACCGCTTCTTCTCCAGTCGACTCAGGATAAGTCTTGAAGTTTACTATAACGATTGGAGTTTTCAACATTCTCACACACCGTGAACATCAGGTTGATGGCTAATATATTTAGCGAAAATCGTCGACCTATGTGAATGCGAAGATTGCAATTCTTAGGTAGCCATTGCCTAAGAGATTATTAAATCACAAACGTACTATCATCTAGGGTATCGTTCGACTGGTGCAAAAAACTCGTGACAATAATTTTAAGCAGGAATGCAATCCTACATCAGTCCCTTGAGCTTCCAGAGAAGTTTGGGATGAGACCTGATGAGCGTTTTTAGTATATCCATCAGGCTTATCCTGTCAAACCTGACCTTGCTTAGGGTACGGGCGAGAGCATCAAGCTCTTCGTCATTTAAATTGAGCAGCACGTTCTTGGCTTTCAAGTATTTTTGGAGCTTCTTCCCCATCTGTTTCCGCCATAACCTCTCGTACTCCTCGAGCCTCTTCTCCGAGGTATCTCTCTCAGCGACGGCATTTGCCGCCACCTCGCCAGCAATGTGCCCCGCGCGCATGGCAGAATCTATCCCCCCTCCAGTAAGAGCATTCACCTGGTGCGCTGCATCCCCGACTAAAATCAGGTTATCCTTCACGGTTTTTTTGGCTGGGCCACTTACTGGAACACCGCCGCCGTTTATCTCCACCACCTTCCCCTTCGCTAGTCCCGGAGTGCTGGCAACAAAATCCCTTAGAAATTCGATGGGCTTTCGCTGGGTCCTGCTACCGAGAACACCAAGACCCACGTTGGCTAAATCATCGCCCTTTGGAAAAACCCAAGCATAGCCGCCTGGCGATATCCTATTGCTGATATAAAACTCCAACATTTCAGGCGATTCGAAATCCACCCCGACCATTTGGAACTGGGCGCAGGTTTCAATATCGTTAAGCTTGAGAGTGGTGTTTAGTCCTGCCCAGCGAGCCACGCGAGAGCCCACTCCATCGGCTCCTACAACCACGTCAGCGTTAACTTCAAGTATGCCGCCAAGATTTTTAGCTCTGACTCCTTTTATTTTACCGTCTTTCGAGATCAATCCGTCAACATATGTTGCCACCATCACGGTAGCTCCAGCCTTCGCCGCCATGGTTGCGAGGAATTTATCGAAAATTTTTCTATTGATGACGTAGCCAACTTTTCCGGTCACCTTCGGCTCCGAAATGTGAATCTCAGTACCCGAGGGGGAGACTATTTTGACCGATTTAGTACGCCCAGGCGCCCAAGCAGGATCTGGTTTGATTTTCAGCTCCTTAAGCACGTCCTCCGCTAACGCCTCGCCACATTGGACCGGAATCCCAAGCTCCCTGCGGCGGTCCAGCATCAGAACGCTCGCCCCGCTTTTGGCGGCAGAACAGGCCGCCATCGATCCGGAGGGACCGGCCCCCACTACCAAGACATCATATTTTTTTCTCAATGATTATCGCCCCAAAAGGACAAATTCTAACGCATAAGCCACAATCCGTGCACCTGGAGTTAGGCCGTACGTAGCCGTCGGTGGCCTCTATCGCGTCGAAGGGACACACACTAACACAGGCGCCACATCTAATGCAATGATCTAGTTCCACTTCCATGGCTAAAACTCCGTTAGTTTTCTCTGTGGTTTAGATGGCAACACTTTGGCCATTTCCGCTGGTATTTCGAGGTGCCCATAGCGCCCGCCTCCGCCTGCGATTACCTTTAATGTACCTAACCTAAATGCCTTTATAATTCCCACTACATGCGGATTAGTGACGGCGGAAAGTGACTCTTGGGATGTATCTAGCAAAACTGATATCTCATCGCCAAATCGAGTGACGAGCTGGCTCCACTCCGATTGGACGTTAGGCGAATGAGGGTCTTTTCCCATGGCCAGCCCTATAACTTCAGCAAGTGGAGCAATCCTCAAGTAATCTGGCCGGTGTGGGGCATGTTTCGGATCGGGATAGCTCGCGAGATCGCTTATCCTATCCCACACTCCTTTTTTTATCCAGCCGTTACATTTGTCACACCGCCACCGCATCTTATCGGCTTCTTCCATCAAGAACTGTTTAAAACAGCGAGAACATGCCGTGATGTAGTATTTGCCCAATCGGGGGTCGAAGCCCACGTTCAAATGAATCCGCCTGCCATTCTCGCGCTTAATCGCCATGACTACTTCCGCATGTGTTGGCTCGGCCAGACTCATGCGATTGAATTCCCTACCCAACTTGTTGGGCCATGGGGAATGGGCGTCGCTATTGGACAGAAAAGTCAAGCCGGCCAGCTCAACAATTCGGTCGGCCATGTCGGTGTCCGCGCTCAGTCCAAGCTCCATAAAACTTACCTTATTTAGCTGATCTTTGTAACAATCCCCGATGCTGTTGAACTCCTTGTAGATACTGGTCCAGGGAGTGAAAGCATGTGACGGGCCGATCAACCCGTCGTTCGAGGTGACAATTTCCGCTACCTCTAGAGCACTCATATCAACGCGTGCCCTTCCATCCACATCCATATCATCGGAATGTTTGGCAAGTTTTTCGCGAACGCATTCCACCGCGGATATGGAAGGAAGGATTATCAAGTGGTGGACACGACTGTTGTCCTCAACTTCCACCGTCAAGAGGAATCTCACTGTATGGCGAGGGTGCTCAAAAGTTCCATCCGCAACTTCAGTCAACTCGTCCTTCAAACTGCTCAGCCACATGGGATGAAAAACATCTCCTGTCCCCACAAAAGTGAGTCCTTTGAGCCTAGCTTGTTGCGCTATGGTGCCGATATCCATTTTCCTTGAAGTCGCCCCAGAGTATTTCGAGTGGATGTGCAAGTCGGATGAAAAAGTTCGAAGCTCAGCCAAATTCCCACCCAGTATCCCTACTGCTATTTACTATATTACCAGCGCATACGAGAAAAAGCATTTTCAATAAACAACAGGGGGTGGAGGTCAACCTATGTACCAAGACTCGTCTCGTTCGCGCTTTCTAACCTTATCCTCCTGGGTAATTATCTCTCTGTGAACTTTATCGATCATTTGCTCCGTTGTCTTCGCCCGCTGTTCCAAGTTCTTCATATTTACTTTCAGGCCCAACATATTTACCAAAACCTGAAGAACCGCCTTGGCTGCACGGTGATCCACGAGCATTCCGTGTGTCTCCCCCAACAGACAAACGCCAGGTATCTTTCGAAATTTTCCCAGACCAACCAAGAGTCCCGCAGCTCCAATTATGGGACCTCCACTACTTTCGACAGTTGCACCATAATTCTTGGTGATCTTAAGCAATTCACGATCGCCGATTCCGACCACCTTTGGCGTCGCTTTCGAGAATTTTCCTGTCGCATAACCACCCAAAGTAAAAAGCTGACTGATTTGCATCACATCCACGAAATCCAGTACATTTTCAACGACATCGTAATGGCCATCCGGTGTTATCGACTGCACATCCCCAGACAATATCACCACGCTTTTGCCGTCCGTTTGTGCCCAATAAAACTCATTTCGCGGCAGCCTGATAATCCCCTTGCCCTCGACCACCACGTGATGGGGGAAGTGCGGAGAGAATAGCTCGGCAAACTTTTTCGCGTGAAGTTTTGTCGCCAAATGCTCGGCAGCAAGCTTTCCCACGTAACCCATCCCTGGGAGTCCAGCGATCAAAATCGGACTCTTCAATTTTGGCTTGGCGAGCTCTTCAATCATAGTTTTCTTCACTTTATCAACGCCTGTTTTTTCAAGATCCTCCTATATTTCCCGTATGGATCTTTAGGTGAAAACCTAGCCGGATGAGGTGAGATCGTCGGTCCACCGCAGTTGGGGCAAATATCCTTAAAAACATAAGTTCCGCACGGCTTACATTTTTTCATCTTCACTTCAACCCGCCCTCATGAATTCACCCTTTCCGCCTACCTTCGTCAAGGATTCAACCATCATTTTAGCCGCCCGTTGCATAACGTTTTCAGCTACTTTGTAAGAACTAGCTGTAACTTCGACCCTGTACTTGGGGGCCCCTAAATAGTAAAGTTCAATGTTGGTATCGCTATCATTTATTGAATCTCGGGCGTTTATCATAACCGACTTTATAATATCCACTCCATCGGGGGCGAGAGAGCTAAGGGTCATATAACCCGAAACTTTGTACGAAGGGGATTGTATCGCCGAACCTGCAATATCGATGATGGCGTTTGTCCAATCCTCACCTGCAATGCCAGCGATGTTACCGATGTCTTTAACGGCATCCTCCATGGCAGAATGTAAGTCGCCGAACTTTTCCTGCAGCACGTAACCTATCTCCTCGTATGCTTGATCTAAATTCTTCCCGAGCTTGTTGGCCGCCATTTCCAATAGCTTCTCCGCCCTCTGATTAAGTTTCACCCGCTGGGCCTTCCACCTACGTTCTCCATCTTTCACCCGCCTGATGGAAAGGTCCACATGTTTTCTCTTTGGGTCAACTGCAAGGACTTTACCTACAACTTTTTGATTCTCACGAACATGATCCCTGATATTCTTGATCCAGCCTGAGGCGATTTCCGACAGATGGACCATGCCTTCTTTTCCGCCGTACTCGTCTAGGGCAAGAAAAGCCCCCTGAGCGAACACCTTCTTTACCGTGCACATCACGAGATCTTCTATCGGCGGCCACTCAGATTTGTATCTTACCATACCCTTCCCTACTCCACCGCCCCCAACAACGTTGCCCTCACCTCGGCTTTGCCCCCACGGGGAACCGAGAGCGTCTCGCTGCATACCTGACATTTAACAACGGTGCTCGCGCAACTGAACACCAGCTGTTCATTTTCACATTCAGTGCACTTCACGAGCAAAAACCTCGACCGACGCTTATCAGTCATGTCATCATTCCCCGAACTTCACGCCTTTGCTCCTGAAACCCTTGCGAGGATGAGATTTCTTACATACTTTGCATTTCAGCATTAAGACTATTTTTTTAGATGCCTTGGAGAACTTCTTCTGTTCTGATCTTGGCTGGCTGCCGTAGCCTGCGGTGACTCTCGCAAACTGGCGCTGGCCCCAACTGAGGGGACGAGCTGATCTCTTCTTCAACTGAGTAACGTTGTGCTCGCTATGCTTCCTGCAAGATGGACAATACGTTCTAATTTTTTTAGGTATTATCATTCCCCTTCCTCACAAATTTGAGCGTTTTTTCACGAAAAAAAGGTATCGCTCCTTAGACTTTAACGGTTATTTTTCTTGCCAGACCATGCCTTGCCATCATTTCCGCATTCGGCTCCGGTATGTTCACCACCTCACCCTCAGTAAAGGGGCCATAACTTCTCATATCTATACCGATTATTTTTTCCGGGACATCGGTTAAAACCAACAGAAGGACGTTAGTTATGTTGGGAGGAGCGGAAACCTCGGCCTTTCCCGATACTGCCGGACGGACAAGATCGGCCTGAAGTTCTTCCAAAATCTGCCTTATTTCTCTGAACGCACAACGTTCGCGTTCAATCAGCTGGTCCGGGAGGCGACTTTGAGTTGTTATACTCAACGTCTTCGAGACCCGCGCGAAGTGAATCTCCTGAACCATGAATACCACATTTCTTAGCTCTTCCTGCAATAACTCCTTCCTAAACGAGTCTGCGTGCTTTAACTCGTGTGTCAACTGGGACACGTGTTTGGCAACCATCTGATGTAAATCATCTGAAATTTCGACCAGTTCCATGGATATTTTTTCTTCCTTGTAAATTCTGACTAACCCCTCAAGCGAGAAACCCATTATGGTATTCCCCCCTCATGCACAAAATTTGGCACTGCGTCCTCCAATCTAAATCTATCAATATCTCGAATCACCATGCACTTCATACTTACCCCGGAGTGTAAACTTGAAGGCAAACGAAGGATGCGCTTGGTATCAATAGTCACCTTGCCATCTGTAAACCCTAAATTTGTCCTTGTCATAAATTCCAATAACTGCCTGAATGTTTTGGGTCCCATCCCCACCAAGCCGGAAAGATTCTCCAACTTTCCTCCGCGTATTAATTCGAGCGCCCGCGTCTTTTCCTTCAACAATTTATCGGCTAACGGCTTCCGTATTCCCTTCACCTCGAGGAATTTTTCCTCGTTCATTGCCTCAAAAGTCCTTGCAACTCTTTCGCGAAAGACCTTGGGGTATCCCTGAGCTATTGTGACATCGGCCGGAATCATACCGCCCGTCAAGTAGTCGACAATCTGGGCCCTCTCGTTACCCTCTAGCGTCGTAACCGCATCGTCATTAACTCTAATGTGAAATCCTCGACCGGAATAGACAAAATCTATCTTGCGTAACCCCAAATCTCCAACAAGAACCTCGGCGAACTGTTTTACTACTTCGCGGGCTAGACCAATACAATTCTCACAGACTTTCCCAAGCGAGCACCTGCAATACTTGAACGGAAGATCCTTGGCGTCTATGTCTAGAGCCAGTTCCGATTTTAACCATCCTTCCCGTGCCGATGGTCTTTCGTACAACGCCACGCTGGCAAAAACTGAATAAGGTGCCCTGTTCTGCAAGAAGTTGCCCAAGTTATCAGCCGTCAGGAATTGGTTGTACCGATGGCTGGGGCCGCTGCCGTCCAAATCGAACCCGAATTCCCTGAGCGAAAGCGTATGTGAGATAAAGTCTGGGATTTCACGTTTGTTCCATTCTTCCGCGTAAAATCTCTTCCGTTCCTCTGGCGTCGCCTCACGCATCTCCATCCGAATTACCTCACCCGGCCCTCGCTTCAGACCGTTTTCTAAAGTAGTAGGTCAATGGATTCTTTATCTTCCGACAGAACTCATCAGGTTTACAGAGAGGTGGTGCCGACATCTGAATTTTGTTACAGTTAGGCATTCGGTACCATTTGGACCTCCCAGAATCGGAGAGTAACGGCTCGGCAGTCATTCCGAAACCCATGTGGTAAAAAATACCAGCTTTTTCTTGAGGCTGATCTTTAAACAAAGGGGGATTGCACCTCTCTGCCGCCTCAACAATCTGTGGGGCAATCTCACCACGCACAATCGAGATATCCTTGATGAAGTCCGCCATCCGATTGGCGATCTTTCCGGACGGAGCAACTCGAGCATATGAAAGAAACGGTGTCAACAACATCATTACGGCATAATTCCTTAAACCCGCGCCGACACCGTTTAAGGCTAGTTTGATACACGGAGGGAAAAATTCAGGGAGCAGCTTCCCAGCTTGAGCCCAAGCGAAACTATCCCGAAACCCTACATCTTTAGGTAAAATGGACGAAATTCTCTCGCCGACCTCAGCAAGTACTCCCGAAGGTTGAGCTCCAGACTCCAACATTCGCTCGTAGACTAACTGAATATATTCCTCAGTTCTAACGGCGATGAAATTTGCATAGAGATCCCAAAGATCTCGCGGCGTGATCACGGCCCAGCCGCCGACCAGATACAGCCTGGTCAGTTCCTTGCGCCTGTGTTTCAGCAATGGAGCCAAATCTGTCCAAAACACCGTGTATTTAGGCAGATACTGGGGAAGAATTCGATCGTCCACAGTGTCTATATCATCCTCAGCAAGCTTCTGATCTCGTAACTTGTAAAAATCACCCTTTGGAATTTCAAACCCACCTATCTTAATACCTTCAACATTTTGAAATTCCTGAATCCTCATTGAACGTTTGACTGCCTCCATGCACAGCTCTCCTTGACCTCTCTTGAAGATATCAAACATCCTGTATCTTACAGTATCCCTAGTGGCGTTGCTGATAATGCGTACCTCATGCGAGCCCGGAAATGAAACCGACGCGATAGCCTGACACATCAGGTAAAATGAAAGCACCTCTTCGCGAATATTTTCTAAAATTGGCTCAACTAACATCTCCCTAGTCGACCACTTCAGTCTTTTTACGGCTCGCTCGATAATCTCTCGAGGCATGGTTTCGACAGGCTGCGAAGATCCAACTATATTTTTAGCCTCGACCGCAAAAGGGTCCAGCACTGCTAAATATTCAGGAGCGAGCAAGTTCAGCCCACCAAACTAATTATATAGATCTATTTGGCGGCTTCTGATTTAACTATTTCTAGTTAGAGCCTATTCAGACTCAATCCGCGGTGCCAGCAGGAATAGAAGTTTCCCCTTTCCCTCGGCGATGGGAAAGTCTAGTTGGATGGGGAGGTTGGTGCCCAAGTTTATTTTTATCACATCGGCAGAGGTTGCAGCCTTCGTCATATCCGTCAAATAGTTAAGGTTAAACATGGCTTGAGCTGGATCCTTAACACTGAGATTTACAAGACCCTTATCTCCTTTATCGAGTTTAAGCTCGGTAGTTCCCTTGTCCCCTACGGCCGAGACGTAAAATCCATTCTCATTGAGTTCAAACCTGACATTATCACTTATCAGTTCGGCATCTCTAAGCCCATCTTGGATAACACCAGCCAAAATATCAGCTGTGGCTGTAAACTGAATCTTTGGCTCCGGTAATTCGGCCTCACGAACATCGATGAGTGGTAAGCTCAATCTTCTTGTGGAAGTGCCCTTGAACATAATAGCAAGCCGATGAATATTTTCATCGAGTTCAAGGATCAGTTCATCCTCAGCCTTTGCCCGGTAAACTACCTTGTTCATTTCGGCCAGATTAAGCCCCAGCGTCACTGGTTGTTTGAAGTTATACTCCGTGAACGCTGCTGCTGGGAGCTCGAAGTCAACTAGTGCGACATGCGAAGGGTCCATCGCCTTCATCCTCACACCGTCTGAGGTGAACTTGAATGCCCCTTCTTCGATGAGATTTACCATCGTCCCAATACATGTCTTCCATACCTTTGAATCCGCCATCTTAGCGCTTACCATAGTTCATCACCTGAGTTCATGCTCCAGTTTCTCAGCCTCGCGCCTAACTTCACTGTACAGATTTAAATCCAATCCATCAACTCTCTGAGATATTTCGGCATACAATTCGTTAGTACCCGCCACGCTTAAAGGAGTCCCAATAACTCTCACTTTGGCGCCCATATCGACAGTTTCGGCGAGGGCAGGGTCATCAAAAACCACAATTAGACGCCCAGAACCATCATCTAGGGTAAACTCGGTATCTCTCTTGTCCACCACCAAGCCCACAATCTTCACCCGCTCATCGCCTATTTTTATTTCCGAAATTATTCGCGGTCGGGCTGGCGCTCTTCGATGTTGAATTTCTTCCACTTCAGATCACCTAGGCGTACTCCCTCCATACCTTTCCACACTTCACGCAACGGTAAAAGCGTGTCGTTGGTTCATCCGCTGAGCGGGTCTGCCTTAACCACCAGTATGCTTTGTCATTTTCGCAACTCGGGCAGCGGACCCGAGTGGTGGGTAAAGTCGATATATTATCTTCCAAAAGCGTTATTTCCTCATCGCGCTTCGCCTTCTTGACCACTTTATATCCATCCATTTTTTCATTTTTTACTGTATGGCCGCATGAGCTACATTTCAAAATTACCTCCTTCTCGCTTTTCTTTGGGAGCATTAGTCTCCCACACTTTGGACAAAATTGCATAAGCTCACTGGAATCCTGCATCTTTTAAAATCTTCGCGTGGTCAAACGCCATCTCCTTCCATGGAATCTCCTTGAATATTTTTATCTCCTTGGCATCGCTGGCAGCTTTTGGCCTTCCCCCCAGTCTCTTTCCCAAAAAACACACGCTGATGACATGTCCTCTGGGATCGCGATTTGGGCCCGAATAAACCCCCAACAGCTCACATAATTTTACCTTGATCCCCGTCTCCTCTCTGGCTTCTCTTACGGCCGCGGCTTCCACCCTTTCCCCATAATTGACAAATCCGCCTGGTAAAGCCCATTTTCCACAGTAAGGGTCATTTCTCCTTCTAACTAAAACGACTCCTCCTAAGACCTTGACAACTACATCGACGACAAGATCGGGTTTCTTCATCTCCTCACTGCCCTTGAAACCACAGACCAATGTAACCTATCTTTGGGACTGCGAAGACCACCTTTCCGATGATTTGTTCGGGTATATTTGATCTCTCAATCAAAAGCGGAGAACTGTTAGCATCGCCCTTGGTTATAAAGCGAGCCAACCCTGATTCTTCCCAAAATGCAACGATACGATGAACAAGTGGGATGACGTCACCGCCCTGATCTAGTACCACGACATCACCGATGTTCAGCTCCGAAAACTTGGCAACACCCTGAACGACTAGTAAATCACCGCGTTCAAATCCACCCTGAACGGGAAAATTGGAAGAATTCACACCATTGTTTACGAAGTAGCTTCGCCACCCATCGCCGTCATGTTTCATACTTTGTGAAACCACCGCCATCCAGTAAGAATCCGTTCCCAAAACCGCCGTCATTACGCCGCTAAAAAAGAAGTAGATGATTCCCAACGTCAAGATAAATTCTAAGGGATCCAGTACACGATCGTGCCTAAAAACCTTGACAATTTTCCTCCTAGACTGCACACGCAGTTTAAATTTTCTGGACCTAGACCCTACCGTAACTCTCACCTCTAACAATCGCAGTGGCGATCAAGTGAGCGACCCTTAAGGGCTCAGGAACAAGGCTCTGAGTCGAACTTAATTTTACCACACTTTCAGCATCCGTTCGCTTTACCCCTATCAATTGCATATAGACTGGCCTTTCCAAAGCCTTCGTTTTTACGGGATAAATCTTGCCCGTCCTCGAGATAATTTTCAACCTATCTCGCCAAGCAGGTAGATTTTTCAAGGCTTCCCTAATTTTGGCCATATTAGGTATTTCCCGAGAAATAACAATTGCTGGTAAGCCTGTCCTTTTGAATACTTCCCTAACATCCAAAACGTTAAAGCCGCCGAAAGTTACACCGTCCATCATCAATATCCTAAGCTGTCCCCGATGACGACTCATGCTCACCATCTCGATTACACGCTCAGTTACATCAGTACCGTCTTTTTCTAGGGAACTAGTCAATACACCATCAAGCCACCGACCCCCCCTGAATACCGCGCCCACCAAAGGTACCCTGACGCCGAACCCATCCTCGAACGGTCCATCGTCCAAGCCTAGAATCCTAATTTCCGGCTTTATTTGCCAAAATCTAACACTTCGCAACTGAAGCCCTAAGCAAACATCGCTACTATTTTTTAAGCTCTTTCCGTAGCTGCTTTTGGAGATCTTCCAACTGTTTCGCTACCCGTCCAGCGGCGTCGATTATAGCGCGTTCTGGAGACTTGTTCTTAACCTTCACATAAATTTTTACGGGTTCGGTTATTGGGTGTCCTATTGTATATATCGCGGAGGCAACGTTGTCGTCCTTGCTCAGTTCCCCGCGTAGAAGGTTACTAAATGTGTGATCTTCACCATCTATTTTTACTAAAATGCTGTCCTCACCTTTCTCTACCAACTCTAGCTCCATATCAACACCAGAGGATAATATCACTCATTTAGCTTTTATTAATTCTTTAACTTTGAGCTCAAGGGCTTGAACTTCCATACCCGACCCGTGCAAGACTATCCTGACCGATCCTGGTCTAGATTGAGCCTCCAAATCAGCTTTCAAAGTCCCGAGTTTCTTCATGAAATCCAACATTTTCTTAGAGTCTCCTACATGAACATTGATAACCCGCTTAGCCTTGGCCGTCAGAGCACTCCCTTTCGATAATCATTGGCCATTTTCCTGAACTCCACATTCCCACACTCTTGACAAGCAAGTTTATTATCCTGCCAAATCAGTGGGGACCTACACATCGAGCAAGAGGCCACTATTACTCCGAGATCATCCCCAGCTGTGGTCAGCTGAACAGGTTCTCTGTTGGCGTTTAGAACCTTTGCACGAACGATATCTCCTACCCTAAACTCCCCACTTAAGTCTTTCACGTAATTGTTGCTGGTCTGAGATATGTGTATCGTTCCCCTGTTCGGTGGAGGTAGCTCACGATCTTCCCTGCCCTTTAGTGCTCCTACAGATACGTTAGCAGTCTGCTCTCTCACATCCTCGACTCTACCTATTATGATATCACCACGTTTCAACACTGGTACGCCGAGGGTACGGGAGAACACCGAAATATGCTTGGTCCTGGCGTCCACCAAAACAACGCCCATATTTGCAACGTATACTTTCCCATCCTCCTCATAAGCTCCGTCGCCAGGCACGAACTCCTCTGCCGTTGCTAGGAAATCCCCGGGCACAACAAAATCTCCTGTGTTTACTTCTGCCATTTTATCCCACACCAAATATATCTCTTGATTTAAACAATTTATCTTAACTCCCTCGGGGCAAGCTCATCTACCCTGTAAGGCTCAAATGGTACTTCCCCCAACATGGCCATAACTTCAAATGGAGTCATCAATGGTTTTTCAAAACGTTCAGAATCGTCTATGGGGATGCGGGGACATGCGACACAAACGAACGCTTCTAACCCAAAGTCTTCAATCTTATCAGGAGTTATTTCATCCATGGCTAAAAGGTAAGCCACCATCCCCTTTTGCCTCAGCATTTCAACCAACTTTTTTGCCACGCTGAACCGCGCTTGACCTGCCTTGGTGCTGACCACTACGCCAAATTTTTTAGCTAGTGCTGCTTTTGCCAACACAGCCTTCCTCTTGCCCAAGAACTTTCTATTATCTGGGTCAATAATTCTAAAATCTTCAGATAGTGGGTTTACAATCAATACCTTCTTTCCAGTAACCATCGCCACTCCTAGGGGATGGAACTCTCCTGTCCCGACGTAAATGAATCCATCTACGTCTGAGGCGATAGACCTCGCGCAATTTACATCGCAACCGAGAACTTGCCCTGGATATTTAGCTCGTTTTCCAGGTTTACCAACAATCGATTTAATCCCACGAGAGCTGAGGAATTCCGATATCTCTCTGAGATGCCCGATATACTGAACCGTGGTGACCAGACCTACGCGCTTGAAGTTCACCATGAGTAGGTTAAGACCTATTGCGGTGATTGGACTTTTTCCAATACGCGCCTCAACGAATAATGTGGGTAAGCTTGGTTTCAATCCCAAATCAGCATGACCGTAATGTATGAGGACATCACAGCCCAATTCTTTGGCCACCCCATCCGCCAAGTCGCATGCCCCATAGCAGTTATCCGCTAAAACGATTGTTTCTACGCCGACCTCTTTGAACACAGACTCAATCTCCACCAAATATCTGCGAAGTCCTGCCGGAAGTTGTATCGCAGCTCGCTTCGCCATTGTTTTCTCCAGAAAATCACTAACCACAGGCTCTTCAAAATCATACATGTTGAACGCCGAAAAACATTTTTACATTAAAAATTTTCTTCTCTTCTTTTAAAAAAAGTCCTGAGGATTATAACCAAAATGAATTTATTTTTCAATGGCCTCGGCTAGCTTCTTCCCTAATTTCTTAGCCTGTTCTATATCAAATTCCTTTGGAGTGCCCTCAACCACTACCCCGGGTTTTACGAATCTTGGATTGAACAAACCCAGGACTTTATCAATGTTATCCAAAACGGTAACCTGACCACCACAACCCGCGGTGACAACGCAGGCAGGTTTTTCGGCTATTTTATGCCTAAGGGGATAGAGATTCGTGAACATGGTCAATATTTTTCCAGACATGATGCTGAAATGAGATGGCGAACCAAAGGCGAACGCATCGGCTTCAGCTATTTCCTCAGGTTTTATTTCCTCCGCATTAATCAGGTCTGCTTCCATTCCTGGAACTTCGCGTGCGCCCTCTGCTATTGCCTGAGATAATTTCTCCGTGTTGCCAGATATGCTGTCATAAATTACGACGATTTTTGGGATGTTAAAACCTCCATTGTTAGCTATTCCAACTCTCAAATACTATTTAGTAAATCTTAATTTATTCCATATAAAATATTCTATGGGGGGACAAAAGGAGGGATAACTATCTGCAGGAAAACAAATTTTTCATATGTTGAGATATTAAATAATAATTGGTCCGACAACCATGCTATCTCCGCGTATTAGGTGGTTAAGCGAGGTAATTACGCCTGGACAAGCTAGCGAACTTTCTAGATACAGGGAAATACAAGACAAAGCCCCTTCCGGCTCAATCTGCCTTCTCTGTAAAGGAGGACGGATGCTTTGCGGGAAGATGAGCTGTCCACTAATAGTCAAGGCTCAGTCGCTCGCTCGAACTAATATGCGCATAACGTCTCCACATATTTCTGGCTCAACCCCGCCAGGAGTTTTTGTGGGTCGAAGAGGATATCCAAAAGTATCCATCGGCCCCATGGTCCCGCCCTTCAGCGGAAAAACTGGAATTCTCGACACCCCCGAGCTCTGGATGGGAAAGGAAATTAAAGAAATAGTCGACTATAGGTTTTCACTAATTCGAGGAAAAGCGCCAGCGAGCATACACGATGCCCAATCGGGTACTAGACTACTAGAATCTCTTCAAGAATTGGCTCTCGGCAAGCGTCCCGTGGATGCAGAAATAACCCTGTCCAAAGTACCTCGAGGAACTCTAACTTTGGGAGGCGACATCAGTCCGTTTGGCCCTTCCGCTCAACTTAGGTCATTTAAAGCGTCGGACATATCTGTCGACCACAAGATAGAGAACGCCTTTTATGACCGTGATTTAAAGGCATCTAACGCAGTTGTGAACCTCTACGACGGAGGAGCTTTAGTTAGTAGGATACAGCGGGCGTTCAGCCTGGGTATGTTCGGCATTTCCAAGAAAAGAAGATTAGTGCCAACTCGGTGGAGCATAACCGCTATAGATACGATTCTATCGCAAAATCTTATCAATCGGATAAAACAGAAAGAGACCATTGATGAATACCGTGTCCACTCCTTTGGATACCTAGACAACTATTACGTCGCAATCTTGATGCCAGAGCGCTGGAGTTTCGAGTGGATAGAGGCGTGGTTTCCGGGAACCACCTGGAATCCGGATGAAAGAGCTGTCAGACCGGCGATGATGGGAGACTTCGAGACATACTGGGGTAGAAATACCTACCCTGATGTGGGTGGGTGCTACTATTCATGCAGGCTAGCGGTTGCGGAGAAATTGAACCAACAGGATAGACAGGCGTCCGCGCTAGTCCTGCGCGAAATCCATCCAGGTTATATCTTACCTGTAGGAGTATGGAACGTGAGAGAAAGTATTCGCAACATGTTAAAAATTGAGTCACATAAATTCGACAATTTCCAGGCCGCATTTTTACACGCCATGAAAAAACTCACTATCCCGATCAAACACTGGATCGGGAGAAGTGAGCTGCTAAAACAAGCCCTCTTCCAGCGAAAGATAACGGAGTTCACCAAATGACCGCGAAATATTCATCCGTAACCTGCAAAACTGCACTCTCCCCAAGCAGACTGCCTGGATTAAAATATTCGCTAAACCCATACATCGGTTGCCAGCACAGTTGCGGCTATTGTTATTCACCTTCCATTCTTCACAACCCCCAGCTCGCGCTGGACTGGGGTAAATTCGTACGCGCTAAGCATAACATCGCCGAGGTTCTGGCCCAGGAAATAAAACGCAAACCAAAGGGTATAGTGGGAGTGAGCACAGTGACCGACCCATATCAACCACTGGAAGCCAAGATGGAACTTACTAGAAGGTGTCTTGAGGTCTTATCAAAAAGTTATTTTCTGGTGTCGATTCAAACTAAATCAAGTTTGGTTGCCCGCGATGCTGATTTGATTGTGCCTAAAAAATTCGACCTCGGAGTGACAATAACCACAATGGACCCTAGATTATCGAGTAGGCTTGAGCCCAATGCGCCGCCGCCAGATGCCCGCGCCCAAGTTCTGGAAGAATTTTCTGGGCGGGGAGTTGAAACATGGGTATTCTTAGGGCCAATCATCCCAGAAATCAACGATGATGAAGATAGTTTGAAACGAATCATCAGAGTCGCTGCCTCAACCAAGAGCAAAGTTATCTACGATAAGCTCAACTTAAAAGAGTATGTGATGGAACGACTAAAACCGGAGCTGGAAAAGGAAAAACCAAGCTTGGTGGATCGGTTACCGGGTATCATCCGGGAAGGTAAGTTTTGGCAAAATACGGATTCCAAAATTAAATCCCTCTGTAGAGAGCTTGGAGTAAATTGCGAAACGGCTTTCTGATTAACAAAATATGGGGATGGAGCCGCCGGTGGGGATTGAACCCACGACATATCGCTATTTCGCCGTAGTTACGAAGCGATCGCTCCACCACTGAGCTACGGCGGCCCAGTTAGGGTTTGACCCTAATGCCAAAAAACTGTTATGCAACCTGGGAAAAGCTGCAAATATTTATAGCGTGAAAAGAAAATTTGTTGTGATGCATATGGAAAAAAGGGATTATCAATCTTTGTCAGTAGACGAACAGTTGAAATTGCTCAAGGCCCGCGTCTTGGATTTAGAGAGGAGAATCAGCACACTGGAGCAAAATTTATCATTTAAACGTCCGAACCATCACCCTAAGATCACCGAGCCGAATACTTCCGTTAAACGCGGATATCTCGGCCGCACTATAAGCGTGGCTAAGCGCGATTACGAGCGAAAGTACCGTTAGCAGCTGCCCGGCGGGACGATGCGCGGGGAATACTGGTACCCTGTATTCTAGCTCATTGTAGTGGGCAGTTGAGTGCTCGGTGTCGCCTTTGGTAAATAGGAGGAGAGGATACGTCTGTTTTTTCTCGAACCTCGGCCAAGTCATTAGCGTCTCATTTCCTTTTCATATTTAGCTGTGGAATCCAATTGTTTATTTTGCCATCAGTGTCGTCGCTGTTTTCCTGATGCCTCAGCTGTTCCTTAGTCTGGGCGCGATAATTTTCATCTTCGCTAGGGGAGTGTCCGACAGCTTATTGATCACCATCATCGAGACATTAAAGGCATCTTGGAGATTTCCAAATATACCAACAGCTGATATTTGGGCGGTCTGTTACATCTCACTGGTTTTAGCAGTGAACGTCCCGCTATGCCTTTGGACGGCCCAATTAGCCACCCGCCGTGCGTTACATGTATTTCATCGCATTTGTGGAAAAACCATAAGACCTCACGCTAAGTTCGAAATTATATCGAACCTTGCAACGATGATAACCGTTTCAGCAGTTACGAGCTGGTAGCAACATTTATCCTATTATATGCTAAAGTCTTAAAAACAATTTTGACCTACTTAAAATCATGAAAACCACTATAAGTGTTATTAAAGCTGATATCGGAAGCATTGCGGGACATCACAAGGTTCCGGATGAATTGTTGGAAATAGCTGAGAAAGCAATGGCTAAGGCAAAAAAATTAGGGATTTTGAAAAGCTACCACGTTACAAACTGCGGGGACGATCTTGAACTGATAATGTCTCATGACCGAGGTGAGGATAACCAAGAAATACATAAACTAGCCTGGGACACATTCAAGAAAGCAGCCGACGTGGCCAAGAAGCGCAAGTATTATGGAGCCGGACAGGATCTACTTTCTGATGCCTTCTCGGGCAACGTTAGAGGTATGGGGCCCGGGACAGCCGAATTTGAGATTGAAGAGCGATCGAGTGAACCAATAGTCATATTCGCATGCGACAAAACTTCCCCATCTGCTTTCAACCTCCCATTCTTCAAAATTTTTGCCGACCCGTTCAACACCGCAGGACTAATAATAGACCCTAAAATCCATATGGGCTTCAGATTTGAGGTTCATGATGTGAAGAAAGGAAAACGAATCTTTCTCAACTGCCCGGAAGAAATCTACGACCTCCTGTCGCTCGTAGGTGTCTCGAGTCGCTATGTGATAAAACGTGTTTTTAGGAAGGATGGACCAATAGCCGGAGTAGTAAGTACTGAGAGACTATCATTGATTGCAGGAAAATACGTTGGAAAGGACGACCCGGTGGCCATAGCGCGCGCCCAATCTGGTTATCCCGCTGTTGGGGAGGTGCTTGAGGGTTTTGCCTTCCCCCAATTAGTGCCCGGATGGATGCGCGGGTCCCACCGAGGGCCACTGTTACCAGTATCAAAAGAACAGGCCAACCCCACGCGCTTCGATGGCCCACCGCGTGTGATTGCTTTGGGGTTCCAAATCAGCAACGGGGAGCTCTTAGGACCAGTAGATCTGTTTAATGATCCGTCTTTTGATTTAGCGAGAAAACAGGCGATAGAAATTAGCGAATACATGCGCAGGCATGGTCCTTTCGAACCACACCTGGCCTCTCCTGAGGAACTGGAATACACAACTTTGCCACTTCTTATCGAAAAGATGAAAGACCGCTTTAAGAAAATCAAGAAGTAAAAAACATCATTAACCGTTTGGGAGCCAAACTGGCCTAGCCATACTTATCCTTAGCAGCCCTCTGCATATCTCTCAGCTAGCTTTACCCAATCTGTTTTGAAAATCGCAACGATAACCAGTACTAGTAATATTGTAATTGCTACTGCAAAAAACTCATCCAAAAGGAACAGTTCTCCGGCAGCTTTTCCTATGTTGGCTATTATAAACAGCATGAGTAGCTTCCCTGCTAAACCAGCCGCGAAAGTCCTCCAGAAGCTATACCGCATGAGACCAAATGGAATGAAAATTAGATCATCTGGGAGAGGAGTAAGAGCGAACAAAAAAACGGCGAGCATCCCGAACCTCTTAAAAATTTTCTGCATCGCATCCATTTGGCGGCGCCGCTTGCCCCCTAACACGTTTCTACCAAAATATCCAATGGCGTATCCGACTAGTTCCCCCATAGCCGATCCAAATCCTGCAAATAGGGTCAAAAGGATAGGATCGAACGATGGTGATAGCGCGAACAATATTACCGTGTACGGAATAGGGATGATAATTGAGCTCGCACCAATAAATGAAAGCAGAAAAATGCCTGGATAGCTGATTTTCTCCCAAAAATCCCAAGATATGTTGAAGGTCAAGGGTGTCAAAACTGTGAATATAAATCCAACGATAATAATGGCAATGATAATTTTCTTCCTGCTTTTATTTAACCATTTATTCTTCATTCAAATACCTATAATCCACAAAAGAGTTCATCCAAACTAAATATTATTTACATTTTCTTTTCTCACGCAAACTTTTCAAGAGACTCTGCTGTTTAACCTCAAGTAAATCTACCACGACCGAACACCACGCCGAAAAAGATGAACTCGTTATCAACTTTGTTTTCATTATCCACCCATGGTAACAAGCTGCCTAACTCCCTCATCAAGATCTACACTAGGTTGATATCCCAGCAACTTCCTGGCTTTGGTCAAATCAGCAAGGGTATGATAAACATAATTCTTGATTGGATTGGGGCAATAAATCGGCTCGATCGACTTTTCGAGTAACTTGTTGAGCAATTTGATCACATGATTGAAGCTCGTCCCTTTGCCCGTACCCACATTTATCGCTTCGCAGTCTATCTTTTTTTTACTGGCCATGATGCAAGCATTTACGACATCGCTTACGTGGACAAAATCTCTAGTCTGTTTGCCATCGCCATAAATTTCCGGAGGTTCATCTAAGCGCATCCCCCAAAGAAACTGAGAAATGTTGTTCGCATATTTCCCCTTCGCATGCTCGCGAGGACCATAAATGGAGAAGAAACGCATGCCAACTGAAGAGACCTTATGCAAATCATAATAAACGCGCGCAAGACGTTCCATCGTGATGCGAACCTCGGTATAATAGTCGAATGGCTCGGATACCAAGTTCTCGCGGTGGGGAGTCTTACAGCCACGGTACAGGCTTGAGGTGGAAGCATAGACAACTTTTGAATGGTTTCTTTTAGCCCATTCAAAAACGCTTACGAAATCGTTTAAAGCTTCGGCTATTAAAAACGGGTTATCACGATACATCGGCGAACTCGATGGAATACCCAGATGAAATATCTGTTTTGATTTCAGTCCTTTTGTGCCCAAAGCCCTGTGAACCGGGGCCCTTATGATTTTTATTTTTTTTCGCACAGAAGTTAAATTTTTCTTTGATCCTGTGGAGAAATTATCAATGATAACGACATCGTCCCCCAATCTTACCAACTCTTCGACCAAATTTGAGCCTAAGAACCCTGCACCTCCTGTGACGATAATTTTCATCGGAATACCTAACATCTTTAACTTGATAAATTTACCTTACAGTTGGAGCCAGATGAATATTTTGAGCCTCTCGCCCAGAATGGAGCTTTGTGATAATGCGATAAAAATGGGCTATTTAGATGAGGATAAGTTCTGGGAGGTGCCGGTAGCGGCGGTAAATGTATTTCCCTCAAAGGTGAACGAAGGATGTTTTCACAAGATGATAAACGAGTTCTATATGGAGTTTTTAAAAAGACCAACTTACCTATTTACCCATCTCTTGAAAACCGTAAGGAGTAAGTATCGTCTGCAAATTCTATTCACGAACCTAAAAGCCGGGACGAGAATTTCAACCAGTGAGCAATTATGGGGTGGATGATCTGCACATAGGCTTTTTCACCGATACATTCCTTCCTCAAAGAAACGGCGTGATAACTTCCTTGGTTAACTCTGGCACTGAGTTAGTAAAGAGAGGACACCAGGTATCGGTCTTTTGCCCATGGGTTGATGTGAAAAATGTAGGTGGGATGAAGATCCATTCCTATCCTGCAGTGACCTTTAGACCGTACCCTGAATTCAAAATCGCAGTACCGCGTGGCAGGGATATGGCTCCGAAGCTCGATATAGTCCATGCCCACTCCCCTTTTACAATGGGATTCTTTGGATGGAGAGTGTCGAGGTTCCAAAAAATTCCACGGGTTTCAACTTTCCACACACTACTTTCAGATTACGTTCGCTACGTCTCTATGTTCGGAAAAAGATTATTGGAAAATATCTCCTGGAGATACTGTGAGATATTTTATAATAGTCAGAGAAGGATTATCGCTCCAAGCGAGGCATCGAAAAATATTCTGAAAACTCACCAAATAAAAAGACCCATTTCTATCATTCCCACCGGTATAGACACGAACTTCCTCAAACCCACTAAAAAAGAAATCGCCAGGATAAAGCTCGGGATGAAAAAAAATGTAAAAATTTTTCTCAGTTTAGGGAGATTAAGCCACGAGAAAAACCTAGATACAGTGCTTAAAGCCTTTAAAAAAGTGAACGGGAAATTGATCATAGCGGGAAGGGGACCATCCGAGAAAAAACTAAAGGAAACTAATATTGAACTAAAACTGGGGAATAAAGTTTCCTTCATCGGTTACGTTCCTGAAAAAATGAAACCGCTTTACTATTCGGCCGCTGATGCTTTAATTATTGCCTCGACTGGAGAAACCCAGGGGCTGGTTGTTGCTGAAGCCATGGCCTGCGGATGTCCAGTAATCGGCGCCGACGCCCTTGCAATTCCAGAGATCGTGAAAGATGACAAAAACGGCTATCTCTTCGAGCCCAAAGCAATTGATCAGCTATCAGGAATTTTGAATTCCTTCGAACCAACTAGCAGGATGATATTACAAGCCTTGAAAGCTGGTCGAGATTTATCATTAGGAAAATGCGTTGATAAACTGGAAAAATTTTACGAAGCCCAAATCTAACATAAATGTTATTTAAAACGTGTTAGTCCCTTAACGGAATGTACGATAATTCTTCGATTTTTTTCCGGTAAAATACTCGAAAGTTACCAGCAACCAATCTGACAACAGTCCCCCGAGTCCCAGCTTCTCCAGCCTTCTTCGCGAAGTACGGACAATGGCATGTCTGAGAAACTTCACCTTGCCCTTCCTCGAAATCCTCTTGCACAAATCAAAGTCCTCAGAAGCCGCCATATTAGCATCGAAACCACCTACTTCCAGAAAGGGCTTCTTTTTATAGACTACACAGGTACCTGCGAGAATGGGTCTTGTTAAAGCAAAGGAAACCATGATGAGAAAATTGAGAAAGTAGAATAAGATCTCCACCAGTGACCTTTTTCGATGAGGCATAATTAGTCCACCTATCCCCACTACTTTAGGGTCTCTAAATGCGATCATTGCTTCTTCTATAAAATATCTATTTATTGAGGTGTCAGCATCTAGAAAGACTATAATGTCTCCCTCTGAGGCTTTAGCACCAGTATTCCTCGCAGCCGATATTGTGCCATTCACAAAATATACCCTAGCGTATTTTCTTGCAATATCAACTGTTTTGTCCTCGGAGCCACCATCAACGACTAATAATTCCGCATTGGGAACAACAGTCTGTACGTTTCTTAATGTCTGATCTATGAATTTTTCTTCGTTCAGGGCCGGAACGATTACACTCATTTTAGTATTTTTCGGTAGAGGATACACTGCAGTCACCTTAGGCATGTAGAATAATTTTTAACTTTAATTTTTCCTTTCGTCCAGGTAATTTCTATAGCTCTGTTCGACATTATTTACTAAAAAGTCGAAATCGAAAATTCGTTCACATCTTTCCCTAGCTTTCTTTGACATCTTTTTCCTTAGATTTTCATCTGAAATCAATCTATTGGTTACAGCCGCTATTTGTCTCGGATTTCTAGGCTCTACCAGGAACCCGCAATCTGGAGTCACAACCTCGGGAATCCCCCCAACATTTGTGGCGATTATGGGATTGCTACAGGCCATGGCTTCGATAAGAGTTATCCCAAATGGTTCCCATAGGGAAGGCAGAATGGAAAAATCGCTGGCCGAGTAGTAATTTATCACCTTTTCACTAGAAATGAATTCAGTAACAAATTTAACCTTCTTTGTCAACCCAAAGTTTTTAACCAATGATTTCAATTTTAAAAAGTTAGGGCCTCGACCTATAATAATCGCCTTGAAATCACCATTGATTTCTTTGATCGCATTTATTAGATATTCAACTCCTTTTTGAGGTATCAGTCTACAGACAGTTGTTGAGAGAAACTCGCAGCCTAGCTCATCCTTCAAGTCTGTCTTAATTTTTTTGAACTTTTTAGTATCAACACCATTGTATATGACCTCAGTTCTCTCCCGTGGAAAAGTTTGGGGCACTGTAAGATCTAACGTCCATTTGCTGTTGGCGATTATCCAATCCGAGCGAAGCATTATCCGCTTCCCTATAGTGTTATCGAAAAGTTGTCCGAAAAAATCAGTACCTTCATTTATTCCCATAGTTTTAGCATTATGCAGGGTGAGGAAAAACGGCACACCTAATAATTTCTTAAAAAAAATTGAGGACGAGTAACTCAGAAAAAACCGGTTATGAAGATGGATGATGTCTGGTTTTTCTTTTTCACAAACTTTAAATAAATCTCGTTTAAGAGAATGCGGCAAAGAAAAAGGGGGGGAAAGAAAGGTAGGAAGCTTTTTAAAGACTATGCTGTTTATTCTGTAAACCCTAGCTCCGTTGATTTCCTCAACCTCTTTTGTATTAGGCAGTTTTGAGGTGAATACACTGACGGAGTTTTTTTTGGAAAGCCTCTTGCATAGGTCGAATAGGTAGTTCTCGGTCCCGCCGTAATAGGGATAGAAAAATGGATTTATGTGCATAATTCTCATCTAGACTCCAAAAAAACCATGTTGTTGAATACTTAAAGATATCCTCAATGCAAAAACAATATAACTAACTTAGTTAGAAATCGGTTGGGAAAACATGAGAGTTGAGCTTAGAAAATGGATGAGAAAAAACGTCGGCTACGTCTCCCTGTGGGTTTTCATGGGGCTCGTGATGTTGGGTTTGGTTATCAGAGAAATCGGCATATACACACTGTTAATAATAACCCCGTTTTTGCCACCGTTTATTGTCGCCATGGTTATAATGGCGCTGGAGTTGAGAAAACGCTAATAGGACATGTGACCATTCCGCTCATCATCTACGGCCTCTTTCCCAACAGCATTGACTTAGTTGCTTTGCTCCTGGGAAGTGGGGTCCCCAACTTCGATGTTTTTCCAACCTTACTCAGGAAAAAAACACCAAAAAACCCAATGGATGAAGCACATGCATCCACAATTTTGCACACGATTTTTCTATACGTAGTAATTATACCGGTACTCTATTTTATCCTGACCAGTCTGGACGTAGGGAACAGCTTGATAATTACGACGTCTTTTTCGTTAGGAGGGATAACCCACGTCATCACAGAATCTTTCGATGAAAAAGGTAGACGCTTACTTTACCCCATAAGCAAGAGATTCTATGGAATGAAGATATTACCCTACGATTTTTGGACGTATCTTACAGACAAAAGGGTCTTAATCCTCGAAGGCGGACTTTTTATTGTCGCTTTTTTGCTTTTTATTTAAGACGTTGCGATATTTTACACCTAAATAAGAAACAGCTCCGGCTCCCGCGAGCGTGCTAAAGACCAAAGTTATAGACCTTTCTAATAATGTCGCGCTAATAGCGATCTCAAGAGGTGTTCCGAAACCTAAGAAAATTGATACAATAGCTAGATCTACCGTGCCTAAACCTCCAGGAAGAATGGGTATCATCCCAGCTATCGCTGGTAGTGTTACTGCTAGGAGAACCATGTGCAAGGGGGGACTATATCCTAGCGCCAAAAATAGAACATATAACCTGATGATCGCCATGACCCAAATAATAGCTGTAAGCGAAGTGACATAAGCAACTATTTTTTTATTCCGTATAATACGTCCTGAACTGAAAAAAAATCTATTTATGTCCCTCTCTATCTTCGGCTTACTGACACGTCGACGAAAAAATCTACCGATACGAAAAACGAATCCTGCTATGCGTCCAGCTCCTTTCGAACGAGACAAGATACGGGTAAAAAATAATCCCCAGCCGATTGTAAACCCCACCCATATCGCGACCGATAAAGGCAAGTACCTAACAACTGCCTCTTGGGTTGATAACAAAAGTCCCAGAACTAGCAAGGTGAAATAAACAGGTATGTCCAATACAAACTCTGTCAAAATAGTGGCAAAGCTTGAAGAGTAAGGAACATTTTGTGTCTTCCTTAATATATATGTCCTTGTTACAGGATCACCCCCCGCGTACGTGAAAGGTGTTAAGTTATTGATGAATAACCCACCAAAAATTATCACAAAAATTGTCCTTACCTTAATTGAATGTCCAACTGTGGAGAGCGTTATATGCCAACGGAAAGACCAAACCAAGATACCGAAGATATAAGCCAAAAGAGCCGCTGGTAACAAATAATAATTGGTTTTATAGAGTGTTTGGAGTATTGAACTGAGGTTCTCGCGAAGGAGGATTACTGCTACAGATAATGCGATTAGGAAAACTAGCAATGACAGTAAAATGGATCTACCAGAAAATCTCGATCTCTTCGCCATCAATTCACAAAAACACTCGGCTTCGATATCTTAAACATTGCTTATTTGAAAGATCAGTCGATTATGCTGAAAAATCGTATGAATTAGATTCAAATCCGGCTGGTATCTACTACTATTTCCATTTTAAATTTAGTAAGAGGATTTCTTAGGGTTTCTACAAATTTCATGGGCAAATCCGAGGCTGCCTTATCCGCCCCGATTGTCAATGTTCGCCCACAGATGAACCTACTCTTTCTCACTACGATATCGGTGGGATGACCGAGAATCAGGGAATGATGACCCCACGCGGAAACTCTCTGTACCAATTCACCAGCTCTCAATGTCATCAACAACGGTTTACCGGAGACCACGGCCCTCTTTAGTCTGGGATCGAGTTCCAACGCCGACTTATCAGCCTTTACCGCGATGATACAATCTCCTTTCGGCCCAACAGCTTCATCCTTAGTTATCATAAAAGTTGACCTATGCTTCGCGGTTATCATGGGATGCCCTCTGGCGTTGACTATCCAGCTCATTTTCCCCCAACTTCATTTAAGGCGGGTGGGGGAATATTGTTTTGGTGGGAATGTCTGGGCTGGAAAGGGAAGAGCTGATCAAGCGACTGATTCGGTGGGGCTACCTATCTAACCGCAAAATAATTAACGCTTTCATGAGAGTTCCGCGACACGAATTCGTGACAGTAAAAATTAGAGATTGTGCTTATGAAGACCACCCCCTCCCTATTGGATGGGATCAAACCATCTCGGCCCCCAGTATGGTCGCCGTAATGATGGAGTCGCTAGGATTGGAAGCCGGACAGCGAGTGTTGGAAATTGGATCCGGATCTGGCTACAATGCGGCATTAATTGCCGAGGTGGTCGGTAGAAAAGGGGAAGTTATCTCTATTGAAAGGATACGCGAACTTGCGTTATCCGCGGAAAAAAACCTGAAACAAACTGGCTACGGGAGAGTAAAAATAGTAGTGAGCGACGGTTCTCTTGGTTACGAAATAGGAGAACCCTGGGATCGCATTCTCGTGACCGCCTGTGCCCCAGAAATACCAAAGCCATTGGTAAAACACCTCAAGATAGGTGGTAAGTTAGGCATCCCTATAGGGCAGCATTATATGTTTCAGACCTGGACTATCGTGGAGAAATGGAAAAATAATGAAATAACGACCGCGGAGCACGGGAGTTGCTCGTTCGTGCCTCTCGTCGGAAAATATGGTTGGGAAAGTAAATCCTAAGCGAGCCACTTTTCGAGCCTGGACTGCCCACGCTCGTCTTCTCCCCTAGTCAATTTTTCTATACCCCTAGTCACCCTATCCCTGGAAAAATCATGCTCGTCGCAAAGAAATGACTTAATATCATAAGGATTAGGCTCTGCCCACTTCAGACCGTATGTATCAGTAACGTTTGGTTTTATGAAAATCTCCCGTACTTCCATCGGGTCGACTTCAAACTTTTTACCAACTTCTGTTTCAGATATTTTATCGATCGAACCGTGCTTTTTGATCAATTCAAGAGCTTTCTTAGGACCTATCCCCTTTATCCCTTCATTATAGTCGGTCCCTATCAATACACCTATGTCCACGAGTTGTTCCCGGGTCAACCCAAGCTTCTCCAGCACCAACGTTAGTTCTATGATCTCGGGATACACATCGATATAAAAATCCTTACCGGGGAGCTTTCTTCGTCCCGTGATCGCCAAGTTCCGAATGAGGTTTGGGGCACCGAAAAGTATGCTGTCAAAATCTTGACTTGCAGCTGCCCATGCATCACCTCGCTCAACCAAATGCGCGGCTTGTGCCTCGCCCTCACCAGGAGCCTGTATCCAAGGCACACCCATATGACCCAATAGGTCTTGTGCCTGTTTAATCATCGAATTGTCCAGTCGACTGGCCCGCTGAGCGAATTTCCGAGCTTCCTTGACTCTTCCATCCTGAAGCGCCCTTTTCCACTCGCCCTCCGCCTCAGCCCTCACCACCCTACGCTGCTCAACTGTAAGTCGCTTGAGTTCTGGAGGCTTTCCGTCGAAGACATAAATGGGATGAATCCCTACTTCTACCAAGTTAGCAGTCCTATAAAAAATACCAGACAGATGAGAAGTTATCCTTCCACTGGAGTCGCGGAGAAGCTCACCGTCACGCTGTCTAATGATCGACAGAAATTGGTACAACGAGTTCAGGGCATCTATGGCTATGACTTTACGCTTTAAGTGTCCGATCTCGGTCTTTTGCTTTATAATCAGGTCACCGAGCTGAACTCCCATATTGACACCAATAGAAGTTCTTATTAAAGACTTAAAATCTGAATGCATCCTCCGCGGCAAATTAACGTTATATTTTCTTCATCGGAAACTTCGCAGACTTAGGTTGTGATATACCTAGCGAAGATATCTCGATAATTAACGAAAACAAGGTTTATTTTCGTTAATTCAAGACAGCTACTTATCTGCACCAGGGAGTCTTCGAGAAATAGTTATTGGAATCGCATCTTTGCTATATTCATATACCGCGATGTCTATGGGGTCGACCAAATTTTCTGCCAATTCCACAAGTACGGGCGCTCCCATCTCTATCTGAAGCGACCTAGCTCCTATAATCCGAGCCATCTCGAATCGTGTGTGATATTTTTGGAAAATGGGTTGGCCCCCTACATCATCGGCGGCATACCACCCATACCACCCATACCACCCATACCACCCATACCTGGAGGCGGCCCGCCTTCACCCTTATCAAGTTTACCTGCGGCAATGACATCATCAATACGCAGGATCATTTCCGTAACATCACTCGCGGACTTTATCGCCTGTGTCTTCACACGCAAGGGCTCAACGATGCCTTTTTTGAGGGTGTCCGTAACCTCCCCACTTAAAACATTCAACCCCATATTCGTTCCATTCTTCTCATGAGACGACCTGAGCTGAACCAAGATATCGATTGGATCCATCCCCGCGTTCTCAGCGAGTGTTCTGGGGATGACCTCGATTGCATCCGCAAAAGCGTTCACGGCAAGGGCCTCGCGCCCACCGACTGTATCTGAGTAAGTTCGCAATCCCTTCGCTACCTCTACCTCCGGAGCTCCTCCACCGGCAACGATTTTACCATCCTCAATAGACGCTGAGATGACGGAGATCCCATCGTGTACCGTACGCTCCACTTCATCGATGACATGCTCTGTTCCCCCTCGAATGAGCAGGCTTACGGCTTTTGGATCCTTACAACCCTCAACGAAGAGTAGCTCGTCTCCGGCTATTTTGCGCTCTTCTACAAGATCAGCTGCACCTAGGTCTTGCTCAGACAGATCCTTGATGTTGGTCACCGAATTTCCACCCGTTGCCCGGGATAGCTTTTCCATGTCCGACTCCTTAACTCTCCTAGCTGCCATAATTCCAGCTTTCGCCATATAATGCTGAGCAACATCATCGATTCCTTTCTGGGCTAGAACAACGTTAGCGCCAACTTTCTTAATCTGGTCCACCATTTCTTTCAGCATGCGCTGTTCTTCATCAAGAAAACTTTTAAGCTGCTCGGGGTCTGTCACATTGATTTTAGCGTCGGTTTCCGTCTTCTTGACTTCAAGAGCTAGATTTAGTAGCGCAATTTTCGCCTTCTCTATTCTTTTCGCCATTCCTGAGTGGACTACCTCCTTATCAAGCACCACCCCACGAATGAGTTTGGAGTCCGTAGAACTGCCACCGCTCTTTTTCTCCACCTTGATGTTATCTATATCGGCTTCAATTTTCCCATCAGACTCTTCAACCACCTGTCTAACAGCATCCACAGAGAGATCCGCGAGCTTATCACCCTTTACCCTCGATCCTTTACTGCTCATCGAGGTCACAGCAATTTGTTTTAGTACCGCAGTGTCATCTTTGGACACTGACTTTGCCATGTTTTTCAGTATCTTTTGGGACTCCATAGCAGCGAGCCTGTAACCACCGATTATGACGGTCGGGTGGATATCCTGCTCAAGCAACTCCTCGGACTTCTTCAACAACTCCCCTGCCAAAACTACAGCAGTAGTCGTCCCATCTCCAACCTCGTCCTCTTGTGCCTTTGATACCTCCACCATCATCTTGGCGGCTGGATGTTCTATATCCATCTCATCAAGAATGGTGACACCGTCGTTAGTTATCGTCACGTCCCCTAAATTGTCTACCAACATTTTGTCCATGCCTCGCGGTCCCAAGGTTGTGCGTACGGATTCCGCAATTACCCTCGCGGCCATTATGTTCATGCGCTGGGCATCCCTACCCAGATACCTCTGAACTTTTTCAGGCAATATCAAAATTGGTTGTCCTCCTAACTGACTTGACATAAAATCCCTCCATCAAATATTTGTTTAATTAACTATTATACTCAAAAATTTCAGCTATAAAAACGTTTCCCTTAAACGATATTTTACCTGCCTGTCTTTATTCCCCCAATCTGAGCGGCAAAATTTTTGTACGCGTCCGACTGCTTCATCTTTTTTACATCTCTCTTGTACATATCTGCCTTCAGATCTCTGCCCGTTCTCTCTTTCCACTCCTCAAAAGACATACCCTGTGCGGCTTGATTTTTGTCCCGGTACCACTCAGGGATGACATTGAAGGCACAGAATGGTATGATGCGCTTGTCGTTCATCGCGTAGTGAATGTTGCACCTTTTAACACGGTCGATGTCATAGTTGTAGAGATCCATGAAGTGCATCATCCCTATGAAAAGCGATTTCATGTGAAACCGACCGACTTCTTTATACTCGTGCTTAATGAGGGCGTTGAAGATTATTTTGCCGATATCGAGGCCCTTTGGTTTTTTATTTTTGTCAATGAACTTTCCGATATTGTAGAGCAACTTCGCCCCGACCAAAATCTTGCTCTTACCAGCTTTGAGATCTCCAGATTTTTCCCTTAGATACTCCAGAAGACCCTGCACATCTATGAATCGTGTCAGAGGCAAAATCTTACCATTATCGCTGAAGACGTATGTTGCGGCGCCACATGCGAAATGACTGCTGAGATCGTACGTCCGCTTTTTCGTAAGCGACTCGACGAACCCGCTCAATGCCATCGCGGCTGGTACTGGAAAGAAATCCTCCATCGCGACGGCTCCATCGGTTTGGTCCTCAATTCTCTTCATCACGTCCGGTATAGTTATCCGATAACGTTCCCGCTCCTCCTTAGGCATCATTCCCACAAGAGAAACAGGCTGGAAGTTCACGCCGCGGATGATGTCGATATTTTTAAACCCGAACTTTAGGATGTCACCAACCTCATGATCGTTTACGGAGTTTATCACCGTAGGGACCAGGACTATACCCATCCCTACCTTCCTGCAGTTCCCCAAAACCTGGGGTACCTCCCAGTGGTTTTTTGGATTTGTTTTCTCGGAAACGCCATCGAAACTCAGATAAACTGTATTAACGCCGGCTGCCCGAACCCGCTTGACCAGTTCTAGGTCCTGTGAGAGTTTTATCCCATTGGTGTTCAGTTGTACGTGATCGATGCCGTGTGATTTCACCATTTCAATTATGTCCACCAAGTCACTGCGGAGACAGGGTTCTCCGCCCGTGAGCTGCACTGCGTTGCAAGGGACGGGACGCTCGGACTTTAGGATTTTGGTCATCTCCTCTATTTCCTCGAATTTCGGTTCATAAACATAACCTACCCTGCCTGAATAGAAAAAGCAGTACCAGCAGGAGAGATCGCAGCGGTTGGTAAGAACCAAGTTTGCCAGTGCCGAGTGACTAAGGTGCATCTTACACAACCCGCAATCCTTTGGACAAACTGGAGCATCTTTCGTTACCTGGGGATTTTCGACACCCTTACCGTCCTGTGCGAAGCTTTTAGCTCGAATGTACCAATCATATGAACCTGAGTATAGATCCTCGAACTCACCATGCTCCCCACAAACTTTTTTTATCCACACTTTCCCGTCACACTCGAAGACAACGGCTGGTAGAATTCTCAAACATTGCGGACAAACGGAGCTAGTTTTGGTCAATTCTTGCATGTTTCCACTATTTACCACTGAAAGGGGTAACTTTTAAGCTTTATCGAACTTCTCTCAATATGAAACGTGGTGCAAATGGAGAGAGTTCAACGTCTCCTACGCGAACTAGGATTGACAGAATACGAGTCAAGGGCATATGCGGTCCTGGTCTCGATTGGGCCATCCACCGCAGGTGAACTCAGTAAACTGGCGAACGTTCCGTACTCAAGAATCTATGAAATACTTTCAAAGCTTGAGAAAAGGGGTTGGGTAGAAGTTCAAGCTGGCAGACCAAGTAGATATAGATCGAAGGCTCCGGCGGAGGTGATCAAACTCGTAAAGGGCGAGCAAGAGAGGAAGCTAAAAGAGATAGGCGATGCCGTGGTAAAAGAACTTGAACCACTTTACTCAAAGAAGGCTGAGGCAAAGAGACCCGACGTCTGGGTAATTCGCGGGTGGAAAAACCTGCTCACTAAAATTGGCGAGATGTTAAACCGTGCCCAAATCGAGGCCCTGATTTCAATCCCGAACCTTCCGCAAGAATTGTCCGGCTTGTCGTCTTACATGCCACTTCTGGAGGCCAAGAACATCACGATTCAGTTGCTCTTATCCAATAAATTGAGGCTCCGTAGATCAGAATTGCCCAAAAAAATAGATATCAGGAAACGAGGAACCCTGTTTGGTGGTGGAGTTGTGATCGATGGCCGAGAGGTATTGCTAGTCCTAGGAAGTGGAGAAGAGATCCTAGGAATTTGGTCGGACGAAATTGGTCTGGCGAGGTTCGCCAAAGAATACTTTGAGTATCTGTGGAAGGATTCGGAGACGATGAAATGACCGACGGCCTGTTCGAGCTCATCGTCGGAGCAATATGGTTCATACTACCGGCATATGTGGCTAACGCTGCACCCGTTATACTGGGCGGAGGTACTCCATTAGACTGGGGACGTAAGTTCACCGATAGGCGCCGCATCTTTGGTCCAGGCAAAACCATTCGAGGTTTCGCTGCTGGACTAATCGCCGGCACCATATTAGGGGTATTACAAGGAACCGCCACTGGCCAGTTTTCCACATATTTCATCCACGGGTTCCTATTGGCCTTGGGGGCTCTCACTGGAGACCTCCTCGGCAGTTTTGTAAAGCGGCGCCTTAACATCGCACGTGGTGATACGGCGCCTGTGTTAGATCAGCTCGGTTTCGTCGTTTTCGCCCTATTGCTAACAAGCCCATTGGTAGCGCCTGGTTGGGATGTGATTTTAGCCATCCTAATAATTACATTGCCCATTCATCTAGCCACTAATTTCGTAGGTTACAGATTGGGTTTAAAGAGTAGACCTTACTAGTGTAAATCGATGCCCCAATACGATGTGTTCGGGATTGGAACCGCGCTCATAGATTATTTCGTGCGAACCACTGACAGTTTCCTCGAGAAAAATGAGCTAATAAAGGGCGCCTCGAACTACATCTCCTGCGAAAAACTTAACACGATACAATCAAAGCTAACCGATTCCATATTTGCCTGTTTTCCAGGAGATAACTCCCGCAACACATGCGAAGGCGTGTCTTACCTCGGCGGCAAATCAGCTTACGCAGGTATGATAGCCGATGACACTGAGGGCGAGATCTTTGAGTCGGGCCTGGGAAAACATGGGGTTGATTCATTTCTGGAAAAGGGGTCGGGTAATACTGGTAAAATCATGGCGTTTGTCACCCGTGATGGCCAGCGAACCTTCGCGGTTAATCTCGGGAACGGTGTGGACTACAGCTCATTACCATCCGAGGGGATAAAAAGATCAAATTTTCTTTACTTGACCACTATCACGCTCCTCAGGGAAGAGGCGGTCGCGAGAAGTGCCCGGGACGCCATGGATCTTGTGGAAGGAAGCAAAGGTCGCATCTCTATTTCCTTAGAGAGCCCGCCTATGGTAAGCGAATACAGAGAGAGGATAAAAAAAATCATTTCACGCGCAGATATTTTGTTCACAAACGAGGACGAGTTGAAGGCCCTCACGGGATCAGGCGACCACCAGGCGGCGCGAAACCTAACTTCTGATATCGACATCATTTGCCTGAAAAAGGGTAAAATGGGATCGGTGATCTTTTCAGGTGGAGGGGAATTTTCGATTCCAGGGCATTCCACAAAAGTCATCGATACCACCGGAGCGGGTGATTTCTATGCGTCAGGAGTTTTGTTCGGTCTCAGCAAGGGGAAAAGTATCGAGGAAGCGGGTCAATCAGGCGGAAAATTAGCTGCAATGATAGTTGAAAAATTTGGCGCGACACTAAATGAGAGCAGGTGCTGATTTATTTAGGCCGATTTTTTGAAATAGTTGCTCTATCCTTCCACCAAGATACCAAAATAGCGACTCAGTGTTTTTCTTCAGCAGATATCCCGCAGACCGTGGGACCGACACATACCTCACACTCTAGCTGGAGGGTAGTGTGCACTATGACGAAATTATTTTCAAGCGTTCGGGTAATTTTTTTAAGAACGCCTCTAGATTTGCTCACCATCTGATCTTCGATGACAACGTGTCCGCTCAAAGCATTTATCCCAGAACTTATCGACCATATATGCATATCGTGCACACTACGGACGCCTTTTACTTTATTTATGCTATTGATGACATCATCGACATCGATTCCTTCGGGGGCAGATTCTAAAAGAACCTTGCTTGACTCGCTCAACAGACCGAATGCACTCCTTAGGATTATCCCCCCTATCAGAATACCCATAAAGGAGTCCACAACGAATGCGCCCGTGAAGTAAATTATTACAGCTGCAATAATGACACCGATTGATGATATCATGTCCGCGAAAACATGTAAGAATGCACCCTTGACGTTGAGATTTTTTTCTTTCGACCCCCACAGGAGGTAGACCGCCACAAGATTCACAACCAACCCAGCTACGGCGACAGAGAACATTGTTTGGGCCTGCACCTCGAAAATCCCCGTGAGTCTGAGAAACGCCTCGTAGAATATGTACAGGGAAACGAAAACCAACAGCACACCGTTCGCAAGCGCCGCTAATATTTCCAACCTGTAATAGCCATATGTCTTACGGACGGTGACGGGTTTTCTGGCAAATTTAAAAGCCAACACGCTAACGCCCAACGCCACCGAGTCCATCAGCATGTGCCCTGAGTCCCCAATAAGAGCGAGACTGTTACTCAAAATACCCCCAACAAGCTCCACCACGAACATTATGACAGTTATCGAAAATACCATCATAAGTACTCGCTGTGATCTATTGCGACCGTAGGCATCCGTGTGAGCGTGTTCTGCCATATATATCCCACCGCAAAAAAACATTTAATTTACTTATTTGAAAGCTTATTTATGGGTATTATGGGTATGATGGCAGGAACCTGTGCGATATGCGGACGAACCAGATATGACGTTCATCGTTGTGGAGTATGTTGGTTTACAGTCTGCTCTCGTTGTTTCGCTCATGAGATCAACGTATGCAAGGTACCTCGGAAAATGCCTCTGGATCGACGATAGGTAGATGAAGTAGGCACAAGTTACCGTGATAGATTTGTTGAACAATGAAGCCTGGGAGACGGTCAATAAATTGCTAGCTGAACTAAGGCAGCATGCCTCCGAGGGAATTCCAATAATTGTCGAGGGCAAGTGCGATGTAAGCTCCTTAAAGAAGCTTGGTATCGAGGGGTGCTTCCACAAGGTATCGAACGGTAAGTCATTATTGCATTTCGTAGAGGGTTTTTCCTCCGCCAAAAAAGTGATAGTTCTCCCAGACTTCGACAGAACTGGAGATAAACTGGCAAATTTTATTGCAAAGCACATGAAGCGAAGTTCTGTGGAGCCAATAACTGAATTCAGAGACAAGTTAAAATCACTAGTACGCAGGGAAGTGAAAGATATCGAGGGGATGGCAAAATTTCTGCAAACCCAGCAAGCACAAAAAAAAAAAGTTCTAATTTATTTTCTTACTTGAAACTTGTGGAAGGAACTTTTGAATGAAAAAAGGGTTTATGCCAATTTTTATGAGGTATTTCTCTATCTCTTTCTTGCTTTTTCCTTTTTTTCTCAACTTCATGTAGATCTTTCTTATCGATTCCAAAGTTTCATGAGGAAAACACACCCAAGCATCCGTTTCGCGCGCGTAAAAATCTGGAATAACGATGGACCAAGGTTTAAAGTACATCGCGCATATTTTGACATCCTTCGCGCCTTGCCTCAAAAGATACGCCCTTACTAGCCTGAGGCTGTGTCCAGAATCAGCTATATCGTCTACAATCAGTATTTTTCTACCTCGAATGTCGATCGGCAGTGGATGAGTTATTTCAGGTTTTTTTGTGGTCTTGTAGAAATCAACATAATGTTCAACTTTAATCGTGGCAATATCTGTTTTTTCCAAAAGGTCAGATAGCAGACGACCTGGCACCAGACCTCCACGAGCGATGGCAACAAGCAAATCAGGCTGGTATTTACTTTGTCTAAGTTGATCCGCCAACTGAACGCAAATCTCATGAATATATTCCCAACTTGGAACTTCAAATTTATCCGGTCTTTTAGCGACTGGCATAAGAACGTCTTAATTATGTCAGAAGGTTCTTTAAAATTTATGTGCGACGGTGTAACTAGGTCAAAGATAATCCAAAAGCCGTGGGAAATGATTAAAATCCCGAATAACGACATCGGCCACCTGCGAAAGCTCTAAATCTCCACCGATCGAAACACCTAGACCAGCACGATTGATGAATTTTACATCATATCTACTATCTCCTACTGCCACACACTCTTCCGGAACGACACCGAGCTTTTCTGCCAGATCCGCCAAAGTCTCGTCCTTCCGACTGGGATCAACTTTGATGATGCCCTCACCGGTAAGGTTACCATGACCGTCCGTCTCAAGTTCATTCGCCACGACGTTAGCGATGCCTAAATCATCAGCGACCATAACAGCCAAAAGATCGAGACCGCCTGTGATGATGGCCGTCCGATATCCTTTTTTCCGAACCTCATCTACTACTTCTCTCGCGTTGGGAGCAAGGGTATAGGAAGATAAAATTTCCCTGATTTTCTTGATGGTGGGCACCGGTTGCCAAAGCAGTATATCGCGACGCATGAATTCCAGATAATCGATCTGTCCACGATCCCATGCGATAAGGTTGTTGTTGGCGGAACTTTGGACCCCAAAGTATTCATGTATTACCCCCCAACAGGTTTTTCCGAGGATAAGCGTGCCGTCCATGTCAAAAGCGACGAGATTGTAGCGCATATGTATCATATCTAAACGGAGCTAATTAAAAACAGAACCAGCGAGGCTATCAAGAGCATTGTAAGATTGTCATTGAACACTTTTTAGCGGTCCAAGGTCTATCCCCTCGACGAACATGGCAACGGCAGCAGCGATCAATGTTCTAGGCGGGTAAAAGAACGGAATAGCCCCTATGGTGCCAACGACGATGCCAGCTAAGTGGTTCTCTAAATTTGTCCTTGTTTAATTGATGTTTCGTCCTGCCCACACGTTAGCCGAGTAAATAGAATGCTGGATCACCCAACGCAGATATAATTATTGCAGCCATGGCTAATAATCGTGGGAAAAGCCAGACCGCAATAAAAGCCCCGAAGACGAAGAAGAACGAACATTTTCAAGGAAAGGTAAGCTATTCTTTCCTGCCGAACTCCTTTAGAAACCAACTTACTACTGGAAGTCTGTGCTTTCGGTTAAGCAAGATTAAAATTGAGCCCAATGCCAACCCCACCAACAGAACCCGCGCGGAAGCCGGCATTTGTAAAAACGGCGACAAAAAACATCCAAACGTGATAAAAACTTCAAGTAACTTAGCGCCGAAAAAAACGTGCCGAGGGTAGCATGAGATATCTACCTCTTGAGTTCCACCTTTTTGCCTACCCACCAACACTGATTTACCTCTGAAGTAATATTCATTGGGGATTCCAGGTGATAGCTTGGTTGTCGTTTCTCGTCTCGGTGATACCTTTTTTGGAGCTGCGTTTCGCCATCCCGCTTACCATGCTGTCCAATCCTGACATCTCACCATTAACCATATTTGCCACTTGCGTCCTCCTGAACCTTTTAGCAATCCCCATAGCTTACCTATTGCTCGACTCCATAGTCCCACCAATGCGGCGCAGGATGAAAATCGTCGATATGATTTTTCGTTATTCGGTAAAGCGCGCGAGGAAATATCAAAACTTAAGCCTGATCGGGCTCGCACTTTTGGTCAGTGTCCCGTTCCCGCTAACCGGGGCATATACTGGAATGCTGATCGCGTATGTGGGAGGATTCGATCGCAAACTTGCTTCCATAGCGATAGCGTTCGGAGTGATAATCGCTGGCTTGACGATCTGGTTACTGGCTACTATTGGTGTATCCTTCATACAAGGGATAACACCTACTTAATTTTCGGTTATTTTAAAGTGAGAAACTTATATTAATTAGTAAGGAGGATGAACGTGATTTTCCTCGACAGCTCAACCCAATTCTACGTGCCCCCCTTATCGGGTTTCAGGTCGTTTGCAACCAGCAACGATACTTTGCAGGAAGAGATGTCGAGAATGTTAATTAGCTAAAAGGTGATCATTTGGGATACGCGGAATTCAAAGCACCGAAGGGCGTGATCAAAGTCGAACTCCTTCTTTCCGGAGATATCATCTCGAGCATATCTTTTAGCGGGGATTTTTTTGTCTATCCCGAGGAATCGCTTGAAAAACTTGAGGAGTCACTTGAGGGCGTGAAAGTAGACAAGAAAGAACTGCTTGTGACGGTGAAGAAGTTTTACGACTCGACAGGTACTAAGACTCCGATGCTTGAACCAGAACATTGGGTCGAAGCTATTTTGAGAGCAACAAGGAGCTAGGTTCATGGGTTTTAGTTGTTATAAATATGACAATATGGAGGTGTGAAGTTGGCCGATAAGTGGCGTTTGCTTCCGATGCGAATAGACGACGCTTTCATGAGCATGGCCATCGAAGAAACCCTGCTGAGGCTTAACGCCGAGGGTGCATCTCCGAACACCATCAGATTTTGGCGCTTTCTGCCCTCCGCCGTCTCCTTGGGCTGTTTTCAAAGTGTTGATAGGGAAGTTGATCCCAGCGTGGCAAGAAAATACAACGTCGATATAGTCAGGCGCATCACCGGTGGTGGGGCTGTGTTTCACGATCACGACGGAGAGCTGACATACAGCGTGGTCTGTAGGCTGGAGCAAATGCCCGACGATATCATAGATTCCTACAAATTCATATGCGGAGGGATAATAAAGGGTCTGGAAAAGTTAGGACTAAAAGCGGACTTTAAGCCAGTTAATGACATTCAGGTGAACGGCAAGAAGGTTTCTGGCTGCGCCCAAACGCGACAGTGGGGCTCGGTGCTTCAGCACGGGACGATTTTAATTTCCCCAGACGTACGCAAAATGTTTGAGTTGTTAAGAGTAACTCCTGAAAAAATATCAGACAAGTTCATATCGTCAGTCTTTGAACGGGTCACCACTCTCGAAAGAGAGATGAAGATAAAACCCAGCTTTAAAGAAGTGCGAGAGACGATGGCTGAATCTTTCGAAGATGTTCTAAGTGTAGAATTCACAGAGAGTGGAATGACTGAACAGGAAACTAAGCTGGCCCTAGACATCCGTCAAAAATACGCTTCACACGATTGGACTATGAAAAGGTAAAAATCGTAAAGAGAATCATACATTATTACTCAAGTGAACAGCTCGTCATATTTTGCCTCAGAAGCATCTGCATAGAATTTTTCGACTCCTTCCTCTGTCTTCGGATGTTTGAGCATTTCTCGGATTACCGCCATTGGCACTGTGCATATTTCACAACAGGTATCAGCTACCTCTCTAACTTGTCTGGAGTTCCTTATGCTGGCAGCGATGACCTCCGTTTTTATGTCATATTTTCTAAAGATATCGACTGTATTTCTGACGCAGTCCACACCGCTGGCTATCCCTCCATCCTGCGTATTAGTCGTCATCTTTAGCTTCTTATCTGAATACAGAGAGGAAATTTTCTCCTCTGTTAAATTTTTAAAACCATGGGCAAATAATTTTCCAGAAATATTCCTTACCAGCTCTAAGTCGAAATAATCATTCTTTTTGAAATTAATCTCCATCTTTTGTCTTATGCAATCATCTATCCTCCCAGCAAATGGGCTAACGTACGCAGCTCCGGCTTTGGCAGCCAAAAGTGCCTGCTCGGGAGTCATCACTAGGGTCACATTTACGGGAATACCGTCTCCTGCCAACTTATTTATCGCCATCAGACCCTCGTAATCGGTGGCATCTCCATTAGAAAAGGTGTTTATTGGTATTTTTACGACAACGTTCCGGGATATGGAATTAAATTTCTTGAAAATGGTCTGAGCTTCTCCGATCATCTCATCTTTCTTTTTACTCATAACCTCCAAACTTACGGGCCTCTCCTTGCCAGCGACTTTACAAATTTCCCCGATGTACTGCTCCAGACTCACATCCTCGCCCATCTCTTTTTGTTTTTCAACAGCTTTTCTTATCAGACTAGGGTTGGTCGTCACACCGTCGATTACTCCCCAAGAAATTGCTTCCTTGATTTCTTCCAACATTGCAGAATCAATAAATATCTTCATATTTTTAACCAATTTACTAATCACTCATCAAATTAAAATATTTTTGTGATGACACGATAAAATCCGTCTCAATTGGAGGTTCAATTGGACGTCGCCCATATTACTACTTTCTTGCTTTCTCCCTCAGCAATTTGATGGCCCGTCTGACATCTTTACTCCCGTATACTGAATAACCAGCCACTAGTATACTAGCTCCAGCTTTCACGACTGACGGTACAACTTTATCGTTTATCCCCCCATCAACCTCGATTTCAACGGAGAGACCACGCTTTTCAATCATCTCCTTAGTCTTTCTGATCTTGTGGAGGACTGTAGGGATGAATTTTTGGCCACCGAATCCTGGGTTTACGGTCATTATCAATACAAAGTCGAGGTCCTCTATCACAAAGTCGATCGCGCTAAGAGGAGTCGCGGGGTTGAGCGCTACTCCAGCCTTGGCTCCTAGTTCCTTTATATGAGCAATGGTACGCTGCAGATGTACACAAGTCTCGACATGGACTGATATCAGATCGCTGCCAGCCTTAACGAACTGCTCAATGTACTTATCTGGTTCCTCAATCATTAGATGAACATCAAATGGCAACTTGGACTTTCCTTTTAGTGCCTTCACAACCGCTGGCCCGAAAGTGATATTGGACACAAAGTGGCCGTCCATGATATCCCAGTGGATAAGGTCGGCTCCGGCCTCATCTACTTTTTTCACCTCACTGGCAAGTTGGCTGAAATCGGCTGACAACACCGAAGGGGCAATTTTTATCTCCATTTGTTTTTTCCCCCGCACCCATTCTAACATCATTCGTTATTTGAGAGTGATGTCTCACTTGACGAACAGCTTCCATGGACCGGTGGAACTATGCTGGTCTCTTACCGTAGTTTTGGGTTTGGATAACCATCTGTTTTATGTTCTCGATAGTAGTGTCCGGAGCTATGCTGCAACCTGGCGCAATTAGTTCGGCTCCTCCGTCAATTGCATCCTTAACAGCCTTTTCCAACGTGGGAATCTCCTTTGACAGAAGCTCTCTTACAGGATCCACATTGCCGATAACAGATGTTTTACCTTTTGCGGCATTAGCAACAGCCTTTATATCGGTCTCTTTTCCGACACTGACTCCATCCGCTCCAACGTCGACCACATCCGCGACCATCTGAGTTACGTTACCGCATATGTGAATTACGACAATGTTCTTCGTTTCGTTGATAAGCCTTTTTAACGGCTCCTTTGCTACTGCATTGAAGATCTTGCTGCCGAGCTGCGAGGAGAACATGTCTTCGACCACTATCAAATCGGCTCCCCTTTTGGTGAGCTCATTCGCATAATCCACCAAAGGATCCACCATGGAGTCTAACATCTCCGAACTTTCTTTTTGCCTAGTTATAGTCCACTTAATCGCATCGCTTGGATCGAAAACCTGGGTAGCGACAGAAAATGGACCGATTATTCCCGCCATGACGGGCAGCGAATCACCGAACTCATCAGCAAGAATTTTAACAGCGTCGAGCACCACGGGTATCCTTCCAAGCTCGATGAAATTATCCGGTATTTTTAATTCGGAAAAGTTCTCCAGGTGTTTCACAATAGCCGGGAATTCTGCCTTGATATCCATTTTCCCGCCAAAAATTTCTGCTTCTATGGCTTGGTCGAACGGCACTCGCACCGTCTCCAAACTAGCTGTTGTATATGCTGCACTAGCTAGCTTTGCCATTTTTTCAGCGTTCAAGTGAGCTTCCGGCCACCCAGCACCTATGGCTTGCATCTGGTCGTGAGTCGCAGTCTGACAGACGGAGGTGGCTGGTATCCTATCGATCCGCCCACCCAATATTGCTGATAAAACTCTCTTTTTTGGTGTCATCCCCATTTCATAACCTCATATTTTTAGCTCCGTAGTGGAATAAAAACTTTGTTTACAAAACTTTTTGGCCGTATTATTTTTTAGTCAGTAGGCCCCACAGAAGGGAAAAGTTTTTGAAACAGCATATCTCAGAAATAATGAAAGTAGAGGTGAATAAGATGCAAGCGAGAGAAGCTTATGATAAAACCTTAGGATTGTTACAGAAACACCACGACTGGTTCAAGACAGTTATACCTCTAATAGCTAGTGAGAACGTCACCAGCCCAGCTGTCAGAGAGGCCCTAATCTGCGATTTCCAGCACCGCTATGCGGAGGGTTGGCCGGGAGAGCGAGTCTACGCCGGTTGTGTCTACATAGATCAAGTAGAAATTATAGCGATGGAGCTGGCCAAAGAGCTATTTAAGGCAGAACACGCTAACGTCCAGCCTGTTTCAGGACTTACAGCAAACCTTGCAGCTTATACAGCGCTGACTAGTCCTGGGGACACCATGATGTGTCTATCCATAGCCTCCGGGGGGCACATCAGCATGGGGAAGAAGAAATTTGGGGGTACGGCTGGCTCAGTTCACGGTTTGGAAGTCGAGTATCTACCGTTTGATGAAAAGCGGATGAACATAGATTTGAACGCAGCCGTGAAAAAAATAGCCGAGATAAAACCCAAACTGGTAATATTCGGCGGCAGCGTATTCCTCTTCCCACATCCCGTTAAAGAACTGGCAAAGGTCGCAAAGGAGACTGGAGCTCATGTGATGTACGACGCAGCTCACGTAGCTGGTCTGATAGCGGGTGGTCAATTCCAAGATCCGCTCCGGGAAGGAATAGACCTAATGACAGTTAGCACCCATAAGACACTCTTCGGTCCACAACATGGAATGATTCTGTGCAAGAAGGAGCTTGCCGAATCGATAAACAAGGCCGCATTCCCCGGAATAGTGAGCAACCATCATCTAAATGCCGTTGCAGCTTTATCCATTGCACTGGCTGAAATGTTGGAGTTTGGGAGAGAATACACTGCCCAAATCATCAAGAATGCCAAGTCTCTCGGAAAGGCTCTCCATGAGCAAGGATTGGCGGTCCTGTGCTCAGATCAGGGGTTCACGGAGTCGCACACTTTGGTGGTCGACATCACTAAGCAGGGTGATGGTGGGACCTTGGAGAAAAGGCTTGAGGATGCGAATATCGTGCTGAATAGAAATCTGTTGCCATGGGATCCGCGCGAGGGTCGACACTACAAGAACCCTGGTGGAATAAGGTTGGGTACATCAGAAGCTACCCGGCTGGGTATGAAAGAGGGCGAAATGAAGAGAATAGCGGAATTCATCCGGCGTGTAGTTATCGATGCGGAAGAACCGAAGCGTGTGGCCAATGAGGTGACCGATTTCCGCAGAGATTATCAACAGGTTCACTATTGTTTTGACTCGGTGACAAAGGCCTATGATTACATAAAGATACGATAAACTGTTTTCTCTACCACCTTAAAAATTTAAAATTTCAAGTTGAAATTTCCCTCGAAGCTTCAGGGGTACACTTCCACTGTTTTCTTGTGTTTCCACTCGAAAAAAGATGCTACAGGGGAGTGAGTAAAAAATCTCGCATTATCTGGACCTTTTGGAAATAGACAGAGAATAGAGAAGAAACGGTTCTTGATTACTTTCGGCACCCCCTCCCCCTGATAACAAGAAAGAATTATCGTTAAACTTATTTTCGGGGTTATAACACGCCTAAATTGACGATAGGAAAAGAAAGATGTCCAAATACATCTGGTTGGATTTTCTTTTCCACAGTGAAGAAAATCATATTAATGGTTTGGATATGTGGTTCAAAATTTGAACTCCTTTATAAACTAGAGTTAAAAATTTTCACCACGCCGCCTATATGCAGACTCTCTCACTTCTTACTGTTTCGAGTGTGAGTCTATTGAAGCAAAACTTGAAGGATAAGCTTGAGGACTTCCTGCATACAAAGGACATTCAGAAAGGACTCCGTAAGGTAACGGCTGCTGGTAAAAAGTCCTTGGTGATAGATTTCGAGAAGCTCTTGGAGTTTGATGAATCTCTGGTGGAGGAGCTGCTAGACGCACCTCATACATTCCTAGACACTACGGACGAGATACTCAGTAATCTTACAAAAATTCCTGGAATCCGACTACGGATAAAAGGGGCCGACAAGACGATTGAGATCCAGAAAATTCGTGCAGAGCACGTTGGAAAGTTCATCCAAGTGGAGGGCGTAATGACCCGCGCTGGAGATGTAAAACCGGAGGCCAAGGAAGCGGTGTTTAGATGTAGGCGATGCGGGGAAGAAAACAAAGTGCCCCAAACTGGCGAGTTATTTAGAGAACCATTGTTCTGTGAAAACCCAAACTGTGGCAGAAAGGGACCATTTGATCTAGTAATTGAACACACGGTTTTCCGCGACTGGCAGAGTATACAACTACAAGAGCCGCCGGAAAGACTTCGCGGCGGACGGATACCACGTAGGTTGGATGGCATTATACGGGACGATTTTGTGGATAAGGCGATACCTGGCAACCATGTGGTGATAACCGGATCGCTCAGGGTTTTCCAAGAGAGACACCAACGAGAGCGCAAGGCGACTTTCAGAAAGATACTGTTTGTAAGCCACATTGAGGTAAAGCAAAAAGGTATTGAGGAAACCGAGCTAACACCCGACGATGAAGCGAAAATAAAAGAAATGGCAAAGCGAGATGTCTGGCTCAGGACCAGCATAATACAGTCCATTGCCCCCGCAGTTCATGGAAATGAAGCCTTGAAAGAAGCGATAGCATTGCAGCTATTTGGAGGCAACCCCCTTATTCTCTCTGATGGAACGAGGTTGAGGGGCGACGCCCATGTCTTACTAACAGGCGACCCGGGCACGGCAAAAAGCCAAATGCTCAAATGGGTTTCTAATGTGGCCCCCCGCGGTGTCTATACATCAGGAATGAAAACCACAGGTGCAGGGATAACGGCGGCGGCAGTTCGAGATGAAATAGGCGGTGGCTGGACGTTGGAGGCCGGGGCATTGGTAATCGCAGACGGTGGACTAGCCAGCGTAGATGAATTCGAGAAGATGAGAGACGAAGATAGATCCGCAATCTTAGAGTCTATGGAACAACAAACAATCAGTGTTGCAAAAGCAGGCATTATCGCAACACTTAATACTCGGACGGCAATTCTAGCAGCAGCTAACCCTGAACTCGGCAGGTTTGACAAGAACATTCCGGCATTAAAACAACTTAAACTTGACGCGGTTATCCTTTCTAGGTTCGACTTGGTATTCATCATGCGTGATGAGCCACATCCGGATTACGATAGAGCAATAGCTAAACACGTTCTACAGCTGTACAGTCTCCCGAAGAGAGCGCTGAAAGCTCCCTTTGACCCGGATTTCTTGCGAAAAATAATAATATTTGCACGAAAGAACATAGACCCTAAGCTAGACAACAAAGAAACCCAAAAAATAATAGAAGACTTTTTCGTGGATTGGAGAAAGGCCGCTGCAGATCTGGGGGATCCTCTCCCGATAACAGTTAGGCAACTTGAGGCGATAATTAGGCTGTCCAAAGCAAATGCTAGGTTAAGACTGAGCAATCATGTAACTGTCGAAGACGCCAATCGTAGTATCTCACTTATAAAAAATTCCCTGAGGGATGCCGGCTTTGACATCGAGAAGGGCAAGGTCGACATCGATTTGATCATGACAGGGATACCCCGGTCCCAACGAGATAAACACGTGCGAGTTATGCAGATAATCGGAGAACTAGAGGACCAGTACGGTGGGGCAGCTCCTTTAGAACAGATTTTTCAAAAAGCAGAGGCAGACAAAATCACAAGGAGTTTCGTTGAATGGACGATAGCCGAGGAGAAAAAGAGGGGGCATCTCTACGAGCCAAAACAGGGCATGGTCAGCAGGGCGGTGAAATGATGAAGCAACAAGTTCGTATACTCAAAGATATCCCAGAAGTAAAACTTGTAAATCGAAAACTGGGCCCATTTGTCAGCGGCGATGAGCCAGAGCTCTGGACTTGGGACGCAGCGGTCTTGAATCGACTAGGGGATGCAGAGATCCCGCAAGCTATTACTGTCCCCGAGCTCAGAAAGTTGCTTCTCTTAGAAGAGCGTAGTATGGAACTTATCCCACTCCCCGAGGATTTTTACGAATCGGTGGCTTACATTTTCCTTACATTTCTGTCAAAAAATAAGTTGGAAGAAGCTGACGAACTGAGAGCTAAAACTTACTCATTATGGGAGATAAGGTTGCCAAAGCTACTCAAGCGAGCGCTTTCGCCCGATGATCTTTCTGGATTATCTTTAGAGGAACATTTTCTGATCAATAATGTGGCTGAATTTATTGATAACTGTAATCGAAGACTGAGAAAATTATTTGAATCTGGAGAGGGGGGGGAAAAAAATGAGACCGGATGGCTTGTTCGACATGTTGCTGGAGACAAAGCCGATATTCAAAAACAGGGAGTACCTGCGTCCGAGTTACACGCCGAAGGAACTGCCGCACAGAGATAGCCAAATACACCAGCTGGCTAGGATATTGGCAGCACCGTTGCGGGGAGAGACTCCGTCAAACATACTAATATATGGCAAAACTGGCACGGGGAAAACCGCTTGCGTGAAATACGTCACTAGGGAGCTGGAGCTTGTTAGCGACCGCGCTCCGCTGAAGGTAAAGCTGGTATACATAAACTGCGAGGAGGTGAACACCAAATACAGGATACTCGCAACACTGGCGAACACATTTTTGGAAAAGCTAAGGGCCAGCGGGAATCAGAATGAAATGCCCTCAAATGTACCCATGACCGGATGGCCGACCGATGAGGTATACCGGTGCTTCTCAAAATCAGTAGAGTTTGACAGACAGCTTGTGGTGATAGTCTTAGATGAGATAGACAAGCTGGTTTTGAAGAACGGCGATGAAGTGCTGTATAGTCTGACGCGGATGAACTCCGAGCTGAAAAAATCGAAGGTCACCATCATCGGCATTTCCAATGACCTTAACTTCATGAACTATCTCGATCCTCGGGTCCGAAGCAGCTTGAGTGAGGAGGAATTAGTTTTCCCACCTTATAATGCGCTGCAACTCAAGGATATCTTGGAAAATCGGGCGAAGATAAGCTACATGGACGACGTGTTGAGTAACGGAGTTATTTCTCTCTGTGCAGCACATGCCGCCAGGGAACACGGCGACGCTCGTAGAGCGTTGGACTTGTTAAGAGTCGCAGGTGAACTGACTGAGCGCCAGGGTGACGAAACGGTTACCGTCGAGCACGTCAGGAAGGGTCATGAGAAGATAGAGCAGGATACAATGGTGGAGGTTATCAAAACCCTTCCAACTCAATCAAAAACGGTGTTATACAGCATCGTAATTTTGGTGGAGCGAACGCCCAGGTCCATAGTAAGCGGCGAAGTATACGAAGTCTATCGGGATCTGTGTCAGCAAGTGGGGTTGGATGTTTTGACGCAGAGACGCGTGGGCGACTTGGTCTCCGAACTGGACATGCTTGGTGTTATTCGCGCTAAGACGGTGAGCAAGGGCAGACGTGGCAGGACTAGGGAGATAAAGTTGAACATCCACCCAATCCAGGCAATGGCAGCGATCCAAGACGAACAACTGGCGACAACAGATGTGCAAAGACTATCTCGCCAACTCACGATAGTTTAGGAGTACTGCTATGGACGAAAGTACTATAATCAGAAAATTTATCGAATCGGACATGCAGTTGACGCAGGACGCCCTCGAAAAGCTCCGCGGTAGCGATGATATGGACGCTTCGGCTGATCAGATCTTTTCAACTTTGAGGGAAGAGGAGACCAAGCCGTTTCTGATAACGGCTAAAATAGTGTCCCATATACTCGAACGAGGTACGTACCGGCCAGAACATATAACTAAGCCAGTAGCTCCGGAGTTGGAAAAACCCGAAGAGAAGCCAATAGCTGGAAAGCGGGTGCCGGAACTGATTAGAACGAAGTTCAGACCTCTGGCGGCTGATTATGAACCACGAGTGGAAGTCCTGAAAGACATTACCGGACAGAGCCATGGCCAAGGAGAGCTGGAGGATTTCGTCGCACTTTTTAGGGATAGGTACGAGCGCTTAAGCACAATCATGAAGAAACGGATAGAGCTACGCGATGCGGTCCCAATAAGAAGTTTGAGGAATTTACCTAACAAACAACTGGTCAGATTAGTTGGACTCGTAAGGGGTAAGCGAGAATCTTCCGCCGGAAACATGATTATTGAACTGGAGGATTTAAATGACTCGATTTTGGCCTTTGTTTTTAGTAACAACAAGGAACTTCTCAAAACAGCCGAGGAGTTGTGCACCGACGAGCTGGTGGGAATCGTTGCGACACTGAGGAACGATGGTGGGTCGCCCAGACTTTTCGTGAGGGACATAATCTGGCCCGATTTGCCTGTACGTCGTGAAATCCGCCGGTCTGAAGACCCAGTTTGCGCAGCTTTGATATCCGATTTGCACGTGGGGAGCACTAAATTTTTTGAGGATAAGTTTATGAAGTTCGTGAAATGGTTACACGGTGAAGCTGATGAATCAGAAAAGGAGCTCGCAGGAAGGATAAAGTATCTGGTGATCGCCGGCGACATTGTCGAAGGAATCGGGGTTTATCCGCATCAAGAGGAAGAACTCCTAATAAACGATATATTCAAACAATATGAAATGTCGGCCAAACTTTTAGCCCAAATTCCAGACCACATCACTATTATAATCGCTCCCGGGAACCACGATGCGACGCGCCCTTCCGAGCCGCAGCCAGCTATTCATAAGGACATCGCAAGTGGGTTGTATGATCTGAATTCCATAATGGTTGGAAACCCGGCTAGGCTTGCCATCCATGGGGTAGAATTCCTCGTTTATCATGGCAGGAGTTTTGATGATATCATATCAAATACCCCGGGTTTGACCCGACAGAAGGCCACGCCGCCCATGGTAAAACTGCTAAAGAAAAGACATCTAGCTCCTATTTACGGGGGGCGCACCGCGATATCCCCTGAGAGAAAGGATTACTTGGTGATAGAAGATGTCCCGGATGTTTTTCATTGCGGACATCTGCACAGGTGGGGTTATGAGAGATATCGCGAGGTTTCCGTCATAAATTCAGGTACGTTCCAAGGAATGACGAATTTTATGAGACAGCTTGGAGTGAAACCCACACCAGGGATTGTCCCCATTTTGGATCTACAGACTCATGGGATGGTGGCAAAAAGCTTTGACTAAACTAAAGGACAGTATTCGGAGAATATCGGCGATTATACTGGACATGGACGGAGTTCTATACCTCGGGAGAAAGCCGATTAAAGGCGCGGCGAAGGCAGTGGCATTTTTACGCGGGTCTGGGAAAAAGGTAATTTTCTTAACGAACAATTCTGAAAATTCTCGCTTAACCTACCTCAAGAAGCTTTCACAAATGGGGATAACCGCAAGCCATGAAGAGGTGGTCACATCCGGACAAGTGGCGGCCGACTATGTCAAAAAGAAAAACTCGCGCGCAAGAGTTTTCGCAATCGGCGGACGCGGTCTGATGGCGGAAATAAGAAAAGCGGGCTTACGGATAGCCTCGCCAAAAAAAGCGACCCATTTGGTTGTAGGCATAGACAGAGCCATAACCTATAATAAAATCGATGCAGGTCTGCAAGCCCTTTTGTCCGGAGCCAAGTTCATAGCAACAAATCCCGACAACATTTTCCCTACATCAAAAGGGCTGACACCCGGTGCAGGAGCGATCATCGGGGCACTAGAGCGAAGTTCCTCGAGAAAACCAGATGTTATAATCGGCAAACCATATCTCCACGCTATTAGATTCGGTTTACGCATCCTCGAAACCCGTCCCAGTGAGACAGCAATAATAGGAGATCAAATCGCTACCGACATAAAAGCAGGCAAAAGAATTGGTCTGACCACAATACTCGTATTGAGCGGCGTTACTAAGAAAGGTGACATTGCTCGGGTCAAGGGGACAAAAAATGAGCCGGATTTTATCGTGGATAGCTTGGAAGGTGTTATAACGTGAACCCCCTGAAAAACTCGATGGAAAAATATTTTGAAGAAATAGAGCGCAAAACGGATGAAATCTACGAAATTGCCAAACGGGCAAGATCGCAAACAAAGGACCCAGAACTCGAGCCGGAGATCCCGCGGGCCGGGGGTCTCGCCAGCAGGGTTGAGAAACTTGTCGGTCCAAATGGAGTCGCAGAGGTTATAGGGGATCTTGAAAAACAGATGCCTCGTGAAGAGATCGCGCTAAAAATTGCCGAAATGATAGTAGACGGTAAGTTCGGGAAATCTGATGAACAGACTGCGGCTCAGCAGGCAGTGCGCACCGCACTATCGGTATTGACCGAAGGAATAGTTGTCGCGCCGATAGAAGGGATAACCGACGTCAGGATAAAGAACAATTTCGATGGCACTCGATATCTGGCGCTATACTTTGCCAGCCCAATCAGGGCGGCTGGCGGTACCGCGGCGGCGCTCGCCGTTCTGGCTGGCGACTTCGTTCGCCGACGGCTCTATCTAAACCCGTACAAGGCAACCGAAAGGGAGGTCGAGAGGTTTGTCGAGGAAGTTGAGATTTATCGCACCAGCATCGCACGCGAGCAATACACGCCACCACAGGACGACGTAAGATTGGCGGTACAGAATATTCCAGTGGAAATAACCGGTGACCCTTCCGGAAGGGAAGTTGCCGTCATGGCTTTTCGGGATCTCGAAAGGATAGGACACAACTGGGTCAGAGGTGGCGCAGTACTGGCGATGGTGGAGGGCGTAATGCAGAAAGCCCCCAAGATAATGAAATATGTCAACAAGCTCAATATCGATGGCTGGTCATGGCTGTCAAGTATAATCGCAAAAGTTGCATCCAAAGAAGAGACAGGACCGATGTTTCCCAAGGGTGAAAAATATCTCGGGGAGGTAATAGCAGGAAGACCGGTCTTCTCACACCCGGGAACGAAAGGGCACAAGGGTCGTGAGGGAGGTTTTCGTCTGAGATACGGTAGGGCGAGAAACACAGGCATCGCTGCGATCGGCGTTCATCCAGCCACGATGAGTATATGTGATGATTTCTTGGTGGCCGGCACCCAGCTCAAAACAGAAAGGCCGGGGAAAGGCGGAGTGGTAACGCCAGTGGACTCCATCGAAGGTCCCATCGTAAAACTTAAGAGTGGGTCTGTGGTCCTAATCGACTCGATCGAACAATCCATTGAACTCAGGCCACATGTGGACGAGATACTCTTTCTCGGCGATATCTTAATCGGTTTCGGCGAGTTCTTAGAGAACAACCATCCGCTGATGCCGTCTGGCTATTATGAGGAGTGGTGGGTCCAGGAAGTGGAACAAGCGCTAAAAGATAAAAAATTCGACGTTGATTTGGCAGCCTACATCCAGAAACCATATCCCAAACCACCATCCACGCTTGCAGTAAAAATTTCTGATGTCCTAGGAGTGCCCCTTCATCCAAAGTACACATACTGCTATACCGACATGGAGGTGGAGGAGCTACAGGAACTCTGCAACTGGCTTTCAAGCGGGACACCGACATTTGAAGACGGTGAACTCAAGCTGTTACGATTGGACCTGAATCAAGTTCCAAAACGAGTGTTGGAAGAGCTGGGAGTCCCCCACACCTCAGACGGTACTCAGGTGATCATAGAAGAACACGTTCTACCGCTCTGCAAATCATTGGGGTTGATCAATGGACAAAGCTTGAACAAGGAAAGGTTCGAGAAGACACTAAGGGAGAGCCAGTCTAACGACATTATGGAGATAGTTTGTTCTCTTGCCGGCTTTCGTGTTAGGAATAAGGCAACTACCCGGATAGGCGGACGGATGGGCAGACCGGAAAAGGCCAATCCCAGGAAGATGAGACCCCCAGTGCATTTGCTTTTCCCTGTGGGACTGCGCGGTGGGATGACGCGCAGCTTGAACAAAGCCGCGGAGAAAACTGGGGAAATTTACGTCGAGCTAGCCGCCCTCCGTTGCCCCAAGTGCGGGGAAAGTGGCTTCACCAGAAAATGCCAGAAGTGCGACGGTAAAGCTGAATACGTGAAGAACTGTCCAAAGTGCAAGCGTGTAGTACAAGGCGAAACATGCCCAGTTTGCAGGTCGCGTCTAAGACACTTCACCAAGCGTGGTATAGACCTAAGGTCAATGATGGACTCGGCGGCCAAGAGCTTGCATGAAAAACCGCCTGATCTGATTAAGGGAGTAAGGGGTATGGTCAGCGGATTCAAGATCCCGGAACCTATCGAGAAAGGAATACTGCGGGCCAAACACGGAGTGGATGTTTTCAAGGACGGCACCATACGGTTTGACTCCACTGATGTCCCACTGACTCATTTCATACCGCAGGAGATAGGAACCGCAGTGGAGAAACTTAACGAGATGGGTTACACCGAGGATAAGGACGGCAACTCCCTGGACAGGGAGGACCAAATCGTTGAATTGAAAGTTCAGGATATACTAATCTCTGACAACGGTGGCGACTATCTGCTCAGGGTCACAAAATTCATCGACGACCTTTTAGAGAAATTCTATGGCCTCCAGCGATATTACAATGCTAGCCATACAACCGACCTGATAGGACATCTGGTGATAGGCCTTGCCCCGCATACATCAGTTGGGGTAATTGGAAGAATAATCGGATTTACTAGGGCCACGGTGGGTTATGCACATCCGTTCTTCCACGCATCTAAAAGACGCGACTGCGACGGGGACGAGGACTGTGTGATGCTCCTGCTCGATGCCTTACTGAACTTCAGCAAGAGATTCCTACCTTCCAAGCGGGGAGGGACTATGGACGCCCCGCTCATCCTCAGCACCCGGATAAATCCGAACGAAATAGACAAAGAAGCGCACAACATGGACGTGGAGCCTAGATATCCGCTCGAGTTCTATGAGGCCACCCAGAAGTACGCTAATCCCGAAGAAATGGCCAAGATCATGAAAACTGTCGAGCACAGACTGGGAACCAATAACCAGTACACCAATTTGGAATACTCATTTAATACCAGCGACATATCGTCTGGACCACGCTCGAGCAGATACAAAACTTTGGAAACCATGGAGGAGAAGACCAATAACCAGCTCGAGCTCGCTAAGAAGATCAGGGCGGTAGACGCGCGCGATGTCGCCGAGAAGCTCATCGAGCACCATTTTATACCCGACTTGAAGGGGAACATCCGGACTTTCGCCAGCCAGAGTTTCAGGTGCACGGGTTGCAACCAGATATTTCGCAGGATCCCCACCAATGGCGCATGCAACCGGTGCAACGGCAAGTTAGTCCTTACGGTGACGAGGGGAGGCGTTGAGAAGTATTTGCAGATCGCCATGAGGATAGGGGACGAATATGGAGTGACAGATTATACCAAGCAGCGATTGAATCTCACCCAGCGGGACATCAGACTGACATTCGAGAGCGATGCTCAACGACAGATGAGTCTGGCCGATTTTCTGTAGCTATGAAGGGGGGCTAATTTAAGATTTGGATATAATTTAATATAAGCCGGGGTAGCGCAGCCAGGCCAACGCGCCAGTCAAGTGGGCGAAACTCGAGATCTGGTTCTCCTTTGGAGATCGGGGGTTCAAATCCCCTCCCCGGCGCTAAATTTTCATGCGGCAACACAATGTTATTAGGCATTACTTCAGCTTGCGCTCTTCCACTTCACCGTTGGGTCCCTTCTCGCCGAATATCTGTGCCGAAAATTTACTGACGCGCACCTTTCGATCAAACCAGGAATTGGGTGACAACCCGGCCTTAGTACATGTATGCGACAGGAAATCCTCGGAATCCCATTTCCACTCCACTGGAACCTGCGGCAACAGGAGTCCGACATCAACGCCGCACTCGACTATTAATCCATCTCTCCCGACGACAATGAGTCTAGGATACTCTTTTGGGTGCTCGACCTTCAGCACCTCTGGCTTTGTCATGACACTTACCTCGATCTCAACCTGGGGAAGTTCGTCGTGAGTCAAAGGCTGGAAGCGGGGATCGCGGGTCGCAGCGCTTATTGCGGAGTCAATCAAGGCACCTATTAAAGACATCCTTGGTAGTGGCTGTCCGATGCATCCCCGCAGCTCACCCTTTTTGATCAGCGTTACAAAGACACCTTGCTTCTCTAGAAGTCCACTTGGCACATTAGGCCGAGAAGGAGTTTTACCATCTTGCAAGTAGGCCGCGATTGTTTTTCGAGCTGTCTTTACCAAGATGGTTCCTTCTTCTAAAGACTGCATCATTTCACCATTCTATTGTATCTTGAAGCCATCTGAATTATGGTTTTCCAATGTGAACCTCGCCAGTAGGTCTTGGCACATTTAGTGCATCGCCAGAACTCGCGATGAACCTTTACAACGCTTTTCGGCACCAGTCCCTTGATCTTTACCTTGTCCGCCATCCTAAGCACCCCGTTGCACACGGGACACCTAGAATTCTCTGGGTTCAACTCCATCCTCCGCCCGATTCGATTGGAAATTTCGACCAGCTGCGGAACGACATCGATCTTTCTTACGAATGTGCTTCTAACCCTATTTTTAACCGCACGTCTGTGTAGGGCCAAGTCCGAGGTTAGAAGTGTTCTCTGCTCCAGCTCCGCCCGTTTTAACAAAGTATTGTCTTGTTCTCTTGGTGGTAATTTATCGTCTCCGATGTACGAGACATCGTGGCCGGCCAAACGCAGCCAGCGGGCCAGCTTCCCAAGCATCCCATCGACTACGAACTTCATTGTTTTCCTAGATACTTATTCACAGTTACAAAAGTAGTTGCCGTAAAAATTACCAAACTTAAAAGGCATGGCTGAGAATTCAAAAATGAGGTATTAGTTTGCGCCAACGAGTAAATGTCAAATGCCCGATGTGTGGAAAGCAATACGACCTTGACATAGATATCAGCACCTATGTGACGGCAGAGGGCACCCCTCCTCAGCAAAGAAAGCGGACCTCCCTGATTCTGAGGGGTAACGAAGCCAAGGTGGACTTCGTGCTACGGGCCATGCGAGCTCTGGCTAGTAAGGATCCAAGAGGAATGGTAGACGTGGAAGAGATAGTCGACCTGGCTGAGAAGGTTGGGCTAGAGCGAGGAGAGGTTGACGAGGTGATAGCTGCAGAGAAAAAATCGGGTCATATCTACGAACCAAAAAGCGGGGTCATTGGATTTGGAATCCCGCCAGAGCGGTCTGAAAGTTAGTACTTTTCTCCCACAGCTAAATCTCCAAACTCTAAATCTACTTCGATAATTTCTCTAATTTCCCGCATCCTGACTTTCTTGCTTCCCTTTTGTCCCCTCTCGCGACGTTTAATCCGTCGTAATTAGGCCCCGATTTTAATTTTGTTAAAGAGTTATAAAAATTTTTTGATGATAGACACTATGAAGATTTCCTAACCAATGCTATTTTGGCCTTCCTTTTTTCGCCGTTCTATTAGCCAAGGCCATCACGACTTTTGCTGCTTCGGCTTTCGGATCCGGGACCGGCAATGGGACTCATTTTTTCAGGACTAGATTTATCTTTCCGCCATCAAGTATCTCCAAGAACACGGATGTTTACGATGGACTCCATTTCACATTTTGATATTTCGTCCGCATCAAAAAAGATGGTTCCTTCGGGATTATGATGGTACCTTCTTTTTCTTCACCCATCGCCTCGGTTTTTCGTTCTAGATGAAACAGCCCAGTCAGCGCGGCCATTACGGCGTCAATCTCGTGACGGCTTTTGATACCATCAAAACCGAACCCTCTACGCCTGAGCTTATTTACCTAGGGAGTTCTATCGCTTGTCCTAAATAAGACAATACTTGAGGTCCTAGGATGAACTTCTATCACTCGAATTTTTCTCGTGCAGAGTTTTTTGGTCAGCTTTATACCGCGCTCGGTCAGCAAACGCATGCCACCGAATGTTGGAGGGAACACTCGCAGACCGCGCTTGATGAGGGAAAGATCGGCTCCCCTCAAATTTCCGCGCCTCGAGAAGTTGGGGGGAGCATCTATTGTCACCAAGTCGGTATTTTCCAGAATGCAGAGTTCAATTATTTGCTCGTCGGAACAGACCAGTTGGGTTTTGAACTTGCTACCCTTGAGAATGGCTAAGCCGCTGTAGTTTGTGGCCATTCCAGCCAAATCTATGCCTATGGTTTTTATGGCTCACAATCATCTTTCATGATTTCTTCAGCACCGATGCTAAAACCATCGGGAAAACAACGGTGACGTCTCCAACCACCGTCACTATTTCCGCGTCCTCAGCTATCTTCCCCCAGGACTTGGCCTCCCCTAGGGTGGCACCGCTTAATCCTCCAGGCTCGGGGCGGTCCATGGTGATCTGGATCGCGTAGTCGAAAGAATGGGGCGCCAGAAGCATGCTTTGAAAGATGAAGTTTTTCGGGACCCCTCCGCCGAGAAAAACTGCACCAGGATTTTTAGCTCTGCTGGACAAGTCCAACATCTCCTTGACATCCTGCAGTGTATCTATGATGAACTCATGGTCTTGAGAGTAGAGCCATGCTTGGATTCCAAGAATTGAATCGGCTATGGATGGGCAGAAGACAGGTACCACCATATCGGCGGCGGCTTTTATGAAAGAATTCTCGTCTTTCAGTTGGGACCCGATTCTGAGCAATAGTTCCGCGGAAGACATTCTAGCTCCTTCTTTCGTGACCTCTGAAAACGTCGATTGAATTTTATCCTCGAAAAGTTCGAACGCCTGCTGCGGGACATAGACGTCGTATATACGACTTATTCCGCGACTGCGCAGTTTCGCGTCATCCACAAGTGAATCACCGCGGGCGTGGTACCCTCCAAAAGCTTCTATTAAGTCGTGGGTTGCGTTCGCACCGGTTACAACGATGACATGTACAAGACCGGCTCTAATGGCCTGCGTCAATGTCTGCCGGAGGCCACCCGGCACCATGGCTCCCCCTATCCCCAGGAAAATAGTCGAACCGCCCTTGATCATCTTCCGGTAGATGTCGACTGTCTTAGCGACCCTGCCTGCACTGAAAACTCCAGATTTGCCCATCTCCTCGATCAGTTCGTCAACTCGCATACCGGACCTTAACTCGATGTGCTTGATGCGTTCTTTATCTGCCATTCGACCTGCTCCCACAGAAGTTCAGGTCTTATGAAAATTTAAATGAACCCTTGTTGATTTAGTTACAAAAATAACATTTATTTTTAAGAGCCTTTTTTAGGTTACAGCACAAATAACACGCTTGTGGGGCCGTAGTGCAACTTGGTAACACGGCGGGCTCCAGTGGACTTCGTGGGTCTGCTGACGCAAGGATGATGACCCACTGGAGCTGTGTGAAGAGACCCGCAAATTCGGGTTCAAATCCTGGCGGCCCCACTCCTATATAGGGATATATAAATAGCTCAGTTAGACCATAAAAATTATAATAATGATTTTTATTAAGTGCCCCCCATCCATCCCTTTTGAATTCATTTAGAGATCCGTTTTTTAAAATAATAAAAATCACACGTATTCGGTTGGGATTCGCATATTTTTTTGTATAGCTCGGGCCTTCTGTACCTCAACAATCCAGGAATGGACTTATACGGTTTAGGAATTTCCATCCTTTGAGTGTGTTCTCGCAGCCACTTAAGCCGGTCTAGATCTAACGTTGCCGTGATAACGCCAGGCTTTTTGGATTCAGCAAGTATCCCCTCAGGACCAACTATGGTGGCCAATCCATCTTCCATGCCAAATATATTTTGTGGGGCAATCACGTAGACATGATTTTCTATTGCCCGAGCCCACAACAGAACTTTCCAAGCCTCACTGATTTCATAAACTGCGCCGCCTACGGGGGCAAAGATTATGTCCGCGCCATTCAGCGCAAGAACTCGAGGCAATTCAGGACACCAAATCTCTGAGCATATCACGCACCCCAAATTTCCATAGTCAGTTTTATAGACGTTGAGTTCTTCACCGGGAGCTATAATTTTTTCTCCCATCAAAAACCGATCCACCTCTGGCATGTTAGGTTGAACACGGCTGTATGTGCCAATGAGTTTTCCACTCGGCCCAATAATTCTCGATGATAGGAAAAACACGTTCTTTATTCCTAACTTTTCATACTTTTCTGCTTTTTCAACGCATCCGGCAATAACGTACACACCTCTTTCTTTGGCCTTGTTAGATAGAGCTTCTAAAGCTGAGTACATCATTGTCCCACGATAGGGACCAGGATAACCTTCCGGAAAGCAAATTATTTTTGCACTTTTATCTGCAGCCTCATCGATGTACTTCAGGGCACTGGTTACATTTTTTTCTTCATGCTCTCGATAAGTTTGTGGCTGAACGGCGGCCACTATTACCTTCATGAAATCCCATCCATGACATTAACAATCTATTTTTCTGCGTTTCACGCAATATGCAATTCCCTATTACACTTCGTTACGAACTCAGCACCTTTTGCACCTATAAATGTTGCATCTTCGATTGCCGCATTACCAACTGTCTCCGGTAGAAATATTCCTGGTTCAATATTCACAAAAGTTCCTTTCTTCAAGGGACGATGGTCTTCCTTCGTCATAAAGGGAGGTTCAGATATGATAACTCCAGTTCCATGCCCCATCCATACATTTATTCGGTCTTCATATCCATTTTCTTTAGCTATATCATATGCAAGATCCCATAGCTCCACACCAGTTACGCCTGGTTTTAACATGTCAAAAAGTTCTTCGTGCGTATGTGTAACAATATCAAATATTTCTCTTTGTTTCGGTGAGGGCTTACCCATACAAATAGTTCTACAAAAGTCTGTGTAATAGCCTTTGTAGCATACGGATAAATCGGTGAAAAACATTTCTCCTTTTTTCAATTTTTTAGAAGTATATTTATAAGGTCTGACATTGGTCAGAGTCTCGCTGCCAGAAGCTAGATACATATGTGTACGAACCGTGCTCCCAGTACCAAACTCCGCACCATGAGCTATAGCTACCGCTTCAGCCGCTAAGCCAATTTCATATTCTGGTTTACCTATTTCACACCCATCTAGAACCGTTTCCATTGTCTTGTCTGCTATCTTTGCCGTCTTTCTTATCATTCTACAATCATATGGACTTTTGGTTTCTACCAAATCCGACAACAAATCCGTAGTATCTTTTAGTATAGCTTTGGGCAATGCCCGTTTAAATGCGTTAAAGTGCGTCGCAGGCATGTCTTGGGTGCAGACACCTATTTTAGCTGATCCAAGCTTTAATTCCTTAAAAAGGTCCCTGAACAAATTTACATTTTGGTTAAACTGATCTGGGAACTCTATATATCGGTATTGCCTGACATCTTTTACCCAACTCATTTTTTTCATTGAGTCCATAAAAAATTTATGATCCGTGAGTAAAACGGGGTCACGATCGAGAGAGACCAATAAATAAGACTGAGATAAAATAAACGAGTGTATAACATTTGCCAAGTATCTTATCCAGCTGGGTTCGTACGGGGACCCATATACAAGTATTGCATCAAAACCCTCTTTCTTCATCAAATTTTTACATCTGCGAATTCTACTATCAATCTCTCCCTTCGGTATTTCAGGGGTCAATCCTTTTGCTTTTCTCAACTCATCTTTTAAATTTACTTTGCTGATATTATCAGCCCCCTAATCACTGACCCATCACCTTTATAGCAATTATAAGTATTTGAAGTAGTACATGTTCAGCTTTTTGGCCTTTTTCTCCTGGATTTGGTAGCTATATAACTTAAGTCCTGGCGACCACGCGCACATTCAGTATCAAAATTAGGACTGTTAGTTGATTCGAGATGATGAAAAGCCACGCTATCAACGGCGCTTGCTCATCTTCCTTCTTTTTTCCAGCTCACGCTCGACGTCTTTGAGTGAAATATTTTCTGCGACCAGTGACACCAAAAGGTGGTAGACTAGATCAGCCGCCTCTTCTACTACCCTCTTTCTCCCGTCCTTATCGAGATAAACTTCAGCGAGCTCCAAAGCTTCTTCAACAATTTTGGCAGAGCGCATCTTTCTGTCGTTAATAAGCTTAGCCGTGTAGGAACCTTTGGGAGATTTTTTCTTTCTTTGCTTCACCAGCTTTTCTAAATCAAAGAAGGTAAACTGTTGATCTCCGAAACAACTCTTTCTGCCGGTGTGGCAGGCGTTGCCCTCGCCTCGCACTTCCACTAGATATTGCAGGGCGTCTTTGTCGCAATCCGTCCTAACCGAAACTATGTCCATGACGTTGCCGGACGTTTCCCCTTTATTCCAAAGGGCTTTTCGTGAGCGGCTAAAAAAGTACGCTCGTCCGGAAACCAGTGTACGCGCCACAGCCTCGCGGTTGGCGTAGGCCAGCATGAGCAGCTGATTGTTGGAGGCATCGCACACCACAACCGGTATCAGGCCTTTATTAGAGTAACTAAGATCGTCCGCGAATTTTTCTGCCTTTTTCCCAAGTGTTTTCATGTTCTTACCTCTATACCTCTTTTAGCCAACTCTTTCTTGCACTTTTCCACGGTTGTTTTTTCAAAGTGAAATATGCTTGCGGCTAATGCCCCCGAAGCGGACGTTTTCTCAAAAACTTCCACCATATCCGACACCGAGGAACAGCCCCCTGATGCAATGAGGGGTAAACTAGATGCTTTGCTGGCTTCTCGCATCATCCTAATGTCGAATCCCTCGCCAGTTCCATCACGATCGATTGAAGTCAGCAAGACCTCTCCAGCGCGGCGCCGTTCTATCTCCATAAGCCACCTGCTGAGTTCCCAGCTGGTTTCCCTTTTACCCGCATGCGTAAAGCATTGCAGAGAATTTCCTACTCTTTTTGCGTCCACAGCGACCACAACCGCCTGTGAACCAAATTCATCGGCGCATTGTGAAATGAGTTCATGATTCTCAATAGCTGCTGTGTTCATGGCGCATTGGTCGGCTCCGTTTTTGATTCTTTTTTCAAAATCCGCAAAGCTTCGCACCCCGCCACCAACACAGAGCGGTATAGAGCAGACCGAGGCGACATCACCAATTGCACCGATAAAGGTCTCTCTCTTCTGTCGGGTTGCCCCGATGTCAAGCATAACAATCTCGTCCGCTTCCTGATATTTTTCAGTGAGCGTTACCGGATCCCCAGCATATTTCAGGCTGTCAAACTGTCTGCCTTTCAGGACGATCACTTTTCCTCCCCTCACATCGCAGTCAAGGCAGGGGATTACTCTTCTTGCAAGCGTAGCAATTCCTCCAGATCTGTTTTATTATCGTAAAGTGCGCGTCCGAATATTACCCCTTGCGCGCCAAGCTCGAAAGCTGCATATGCATCGGCCACACCCCTCATTCCTCCGGACAACCAAACCGGTTCTCTGAAACTTTTCTCCACATCTGAAATGAGGGAAAGGTCTGGTCCCATTCCCATTCCGTCTGCATCAACCGAGCTCAGGATTATGCCCCCCACCTTGCACTCTTCAGCACTTCGAATCGCATCCATTAACCCAATGGGGGTTGCCTCTTTCCACCCCTTTATTCTGGCAAGCCGCGGGTTTCCTGCAAAGTCAAGCGCGCCCCACACTCTTTCGGGGCCGAACGACTCCGTGCAATTGAGGACTTCTTCCTTAGATTGGAATATGGAAGAACCGAATACCACTCTATCAGCTCCAGCGTCGAAAGCCTCCTTCGCAAGATCATAGGTTCGTATTCCCCCCGCCCACTGTATTTTCATTCTCTTGCAAACTTTGAGCATCTCATTCAGAATAGCAAATTGTTTTTGACCTCCGAAAGCTGCATCTAAGTCAACGACGTGCAGTATACCGAAGCTGAGGGAATTGTATTTCGTCGCTAGCTCGAGGGGATCTCCAAATATCGTTTCCGTGCCTTCCCTACCCTGCACCAGCCTAACTGCCTTACCTCGCAATATATCTATCGATGGAACTACTATCCTCATTTTCCCCACTCCTTGCAAATTTCAGCGAAATTTCCAATCATTCTCAGGCCATCTCCCCCGCTCTTTTCAGGGTGAAACTGCACTCCCCACCAGTTTTGGTTTCGGACGACGGACACAAACTTTTCCCCGTATCGGGTAGTGCCCAAAATCGTCTTTGCATCCTGCGGGAATGACGCGTAGGAGTTGGCAAAATAGAAATATTGTCCATCTTTAATCCCGTAGAACAGGGGGTCGTTCTTCTCCTGTTTTACACTGTTCCATCCCAGTTGCGGCAGCCGCAAACCTCCATTAATCTTTCTGACCTTTCCGGGAACAATCCCAAGTCCGAGAGCACATTTGCTCTCTTCACTCTCCCTGAAAAGCGCCTGCATGCCAAGACAGATGCAAAGCACCGGGATTTTGACTTTCGCAATATTTTTTAGTCCTCCGAGCGCGGCCACTATCTGCGGGACGACTCTGAACGAAGCAACTCCAGGTATAACCAAACCTGCCAGGTCCGATTCAGCGTCATACGCACCGACCACTGAAGCATTATCTCCGACGCGCTTGAACGCATTCGCCACTGACCTTATGTTGCCAGCCGAGCCGAAATCAAGAAGACCAATTAAGTAATCACCTTATCTAAGGACATTACTAGCAGGTCCTTACCTCCGGCAAGTTTTATTGCGCGCACCAGGGTCGCCAACTGCTTTTCTTTAACCACGGTTTGCACCGCCCATTCCCCTTTCTTTGCCAGTTTGAGCACCGTTGGGCTCTCCATTGAAGGCAGTACCGCGAGCACCTTTTTGAGCGCCCGGTCTGAAGGTGCATTCAGCACCAGGTATTTGAGACCCTTGGCCTTCTTAGCGCCCATAAGCGAAAGGTAAATTTCCTGCAGCACTTCTTCGGTCTCCGTTTCCACTTTCGTCGTCGCAATGATCCAGGCCGAAGACCTTGCGATGGTCTCGACCTTTTTCAGTTGGTTCGCCTTGAGAGTCCTGCCGGTCTGCACTTGGTCTATTATCGCGTCGACCAAGCCTGCAGATGGGGAGATTTCGGTGGCACCGGATAGCTCCAAAAGCTCTGCCTCAACCCTATTTTTTCTCAGATACTCGGCCGCGATGTTGGGTAGTTTGGTGGCTATCCTTTTCCCCGCTAGTCCCTTTCCAGACTTTATCGTGGATTCCTCGGGCACGGCCAGCGCAACATCACATTCGCCAAACCCCAGCTCCAAAATCTTTCTCGCGTCGGAGCCGTTTTCCAGAAGCATGTCCAAACCAGTGATCCCAGAGTAAACCGCTCCGCTGTCCACGTACTTGGTCACGTCCTGCGCCCGCACAAACAGGTATTCCACGCGGGGATCTTCGCACCTGGCACCCAGCCTGTCCTCCGGGCTGTCCAGCGCTGCAAAACCCGCCTTTTTGAGCATCTCCAGTGCAGGCTGACACAGCGCTCCTTTATTTGGTATTGCTATTCTCATTTACAAAACCTCCTTGGTAGTGGGCAGCTTTCCTGCCGCCCTCTTCCTAACTTCGCACGCTTGGGCACATGCCCGAGCGAAGCCCTTGAATATGCTCTCGCATTTGTGGTGGTCATTGCCGCCATACATCATCCGGATGTGCAAATTGCATTTCGCTCCCTGAACAAATCCGGCAAAAAACTCGCTCACCAAGTCAGACTGTAGACTACCGATGGAATCCCGGTCGAATCTTGCATCGAAATTCAACAACGCCCTAACCGCAAAATCGACCGACACGAGGGAGATGGTTTCATCCATCGGGAAGGCAAAGCTTCCAGCCCTCGCTATCCCCATCCTTTTGCCCAGCGCCTTGTCAAATGCCATGCCCAAGGCTAGGCCCACATCCTCCACCAAGTGATGCTGGTCCACCTGCAGATCTCCCTTGGCAGAAATGGTGAGATCGAACAAGCCGTGTCTGGCGAAAGAGGAAAGCATGTGGTCGAAGAAGCCTATTCCGGTGTCGACTCTGCTTTTTCCAGTGCCCTCGATCGTCAGCACGAGCTCTATCCTTGTCTCGGCAGTTATTCTTTTTACTCTTGCCAATCTTTTTCTCATATTAACAACCTCCTTAATGCCTCATTCGCGCTATCGAACCTGGCGACTTCGGCCTTTTGCTTCTGACCTTTTCCGATGGCAACAAATGCTATGCCTGCTTTTGTCGCAGCTTGCCTGTCGCTCGCCGAATCTCCAACATAAACTGGCCTTTTTGCGCCGCGGATTTTCTTTGCGAGTAAAAGTGGTGCCGGGTTGGGCTTTCCCTTCGCGGTATCTTCCAACGCCACCAGCAGTGCTCTTTCTGACAGACCTAACATCCTTATAGCAATTTTTGCCTCTACCCTTGGCCTGCCCGTGACTATACCAACTTTTTTGCCTACCTTTCTCAGCAGCTTGCCATCCACCATTGGTTTTTCTTTTGAGATCAGGCCATCACCATCGTTGCCGAAATATATTTCCTGAAAGATAGGGACAACCTTTTTTCTAGAAAATATCACGCCCATGCGCCGCAGCACTTCCACAGTAGCATCCCAGTCGTTGTTCATCGCTGGAAGTGCCTTTACCTCCTTCACAAGCGATCTTGGCACTTTTCTGCCGAATATTTTCTCGGCCGTGAGCCTTATCGCCTCGATGTAGGAGCGGGAAACATCAACCAGCGTCCCATCCATGTCAAAGAAAATAGCGTCAAAATCTGGCTTGCAATATTTTTGTAGCTCCGATAGCAGCCTATTGTTTTCGCTTGGCTTTCCAACTGTTATCCTCAGACAATTTTTCAGTTCGGGCTTCGACGAAAAGTCGCGAACGACTATCCCCCGCGCTGCCAACTCAAGCTGAAGCTCCGACGCATTTTTCCATGAAGGACAACGACAGAAGAGAAAATTTGTGCTGGAGGGAAAAACATCGAATCCGAAAGCCTCAAGCTTTCTCACGAGACCCCCTCGCTCCTTCACCAGCTTTTTCAGATTTTTCCGCATCCTATTTTTACCACTTGTCAAAGCTTTTATTGCCATTTTCGCCGAAACCGTTGAGACGTTGTAGGGCGGCTTGACTTTCCTTATCAGCTTGATGATTTTCTCAGGAGCGACCAGGTAACCGACCCGTATTCCCGCAAGTCCCCACGCCTTTGATAAAGTCCTGGAAACAACCAGGTACGGTAATTTCTTCACCAAACGAACTGCGCTTTTTCCTGAAAATTCGAAGTAAGCCTCATCGACGAATACAACTGCTTTAACTTTTCTGGCAAGCCGCTCTATTTCTGCAATCTGTTGCTCTTTCCCAGTGGGACTGTTTGGCGATGAAAGGAAAATCATTTTTGTCCTAGAATTGGAGCTTTGAAGAATTGCATCTACATCCAATTTAAAATCTACATCCAGCGGCACTTCTCTTGTCTTTGCTCCGTTTATAGCAGCCGAAACCTTGTACATAGGGTAGTCCGGAGAAGTACTTATGACCTCGTCACCCTTTCCTGCGAACACCCTGATGGATAAGTCTATCAACTCATCTGAGCCATTGCCCGCTATGATATTTTTCCAAGTGATACCATTTCCGATATAAGTGGCAATTGCCCTGCGCAGCTCAAGCTGGTCGGGATCGGGATAACGATTGAGCCGGTTCTTCCCATAGGGGTTTTCGTTTGCGTCAAGGAAAACGTCGGCATCTTTGTAAATGTCACGTGCACTGACATAAGGCTGAAGCCGGACTATTTCCTCTCTTGCGATTTTTTCGACCAGATTAACCATATTTATCCCTCGCTTCTGCTGCTCTTGCGTGAGCTTCCATCCCCTCCATCCTCGCTAAAATGGCGGTCTGCCTGGCAAGTTTCATCTGAGATTTTTTGCTCATCTCCTCGATGTAAACACATTTGCCAAAGGTCTGCACGCCTACCCCACCCCACGACCTGGCCGAGGCGCCAGTCGGCAGTATGTGATTCCCCCCGCTCATACCATAGTCGCAGAATGATTCACCTGTACGAATAAAAATTGCTCCCGCATCCATGACCTCGGACGCCAGAGCTCTGGCATCATCGACCATTAACTCGAGGTGTTCCGGGGCGATTTGGTTCGCGGCTTCCAGTGCCTGTGACATGCTTTTGGCGACAAAAATTCTGCCCCATTTTTTTATGGAACGCCTAGCTTGACTTTCCACGCCCAGTGCGCCCATCTGCCTCCGCAGTTGATCTGCCACCTTCACGGCAACTTCTCTTGATGTGGATACGCACAATGGAGCTGCGTCCGGGCCATGTTCTGATTGGGCAATCATGTCCGCTGCCACAAAAACGGGATTTGCGGTTTCATCAGCAATTATCAAAACTTCCGACGGACCAGCCGGCACATCTATCCTGATACCAGTGTTTGCAGAAATTTCCTGTTTTGCGGCGTTCACGTAGGCATTTCCCGGGCCGCACAACAAATCTACGGACTCAAGAACTCTACTTATTCCATATGCCATTGCTCCGATGGCCTGCGCCCCACCTATCTTGTAAACTCTAGTTATTCCGCACATCTTTGCGGAAGCCAGTACGTAACGGTTTATTTTTCCGTCGCTCTGCGGTGGTGTGCAAACGACAATTTCTCTCACCCCCGCGATAATCGCGGGCACTGCTGCCATGAAAAGTGAGGAAAAAATCGGGGCCATGCCCGCAGGAACATAGATCCCAACTCGGCGCAGAGGCCTGAAGACAAGCCTCGTCGTGCACTCTGCTGTTTTTTGGACAACTCCCTTAAGCGAATTCTTTTGGAGTCGTGAAAATTTTTCCAGTCTTTGCTTCATTTCAAGCATTGCCCGCCGCTCTTCGGATGAGAGTACCAGCCAGGCTTTTTCAGTCTCTTCCGAAGTTGCCATAACGTTCTCTTTTGTTATGGATGCGCCATCAAATTTTGTGGTGTATTCTGCGATTGCCCTGAAGCCACGATCCTTTACTCCCTGCAATATTGAAGAAGCCGATTTTCTCGCTCTATCGTTTGCTCGTCGCCTAGAAAAAGTATACTCCGAAATCAGGTGCTGTGAGAGTTTCTCAATCTTTACGGTGGGTGATATGAAGAACACC